>NZ_CP129104.1:3366151-3679616 GCF_030406605.1 Curtobacterium sp. 458
TCCCCCACCTCGAGACCTCGGCGCTGCACTGGGCAGCGAGCGACCGCACCACGGACGAGGTCGTCGCCCCCGAGGCCGAGGCCCTCCGCCAGGAGGTCATCGACGAGCTCCTCGCCGCGGACGTCCTGCTCGTCGGCTCGCCGCTCTACAACTACACGGTCCCGTCCACGCTGAAGGCCTGGCTCGACCGCGTGCACGTCCCGGGCGTGCTCGTCGGCGACGTGCAGCCCCTCGCCGGTCGCCCGGTCGTCACCGTGGTCAGCCGAGGCGGCACCTACGACGCCGACACCCCCACCGAGGGATGGGACCACGGCTCCCCCGTGCTGCAGATCATCCTCGGCACGGCGCTCGGGATGAAGCACTACCCGGTGACGGTCAGCGCCACCCTCGCCGACCGTCTGCCGGACCTCGCACCCCTCGCCGACCACGCCGCCGCCGAGTTCGCCGACGCGAAGACCACGCTGGAGCGCCTCGCCACCACCGTCGTCTGACCTTCCGGGCGCACCACGTCACGTCCCGCATCGATCAGGCGGGACGCACCTCGCCCGCGCGCCCGAGCAACGCCGCGTGGTACGCCGTCTGCGTCAGGGCGCTCGCGAGCAAGAACCCCGTCATCGACCCGATCCCGCCGCTGAACGGCACCCGCGCCGCGACCTCGAACAGCGTCGGCTCGTGCAGGGCGTCGAGTGCCTCGGCGACGTGGCGCGAGCGCTCCTCGCGGTGCCGTGCCAGCGTCCGGGCGCGGGCAACGACGTCCCGGAAGCGGTACTCGTGGCCGGGGCAGACCTCGAGCTCGGCGTACCGGTCGAGCCTGCGGAGCGACGCCAGGTAGTCGCCGAGCGGGTTCGATGCGGTCCGTCCGCCGAGTCCGATCCCGGAGTTGATCCTCGGCAGGACGTGGTCGCCCGTGAAGAGCAGGCCGTCGCCCTCGTCGACGAAGCAGCAGTGGCCGGCGGTGTGGCCAGGGGTGTGCAGCGTGCGGATGTCCCGACCGGCGACGGGCAGTGCGTCGCCGTCCTCGAGCAGGAGATCGGCGTAGGGCTCCGTCGTCCGACCGAGCCCGATCCGTCGACCGCTCCCCCACGCGGCCACGACGCCGGCGCGGAGGTCGTCCGGCAGCCCCCACGAGGCGATGTCGGCATCGTTCGCGGCGGCGTCGGCACGTTCGTGGCGGAGCGCCTCGACCTCGGCCGGGTGCATGGCGATCCGGGCGCCGGTCGCCCGCCGGACGGCAGCGGCCGCACCGAGGTGGTCGGCGTGCAGGTGCGTGACCACGACGAGCCCGACGTTGTCGAGCGAGCGCCCGATCGCGGCCAGTCCCTCGCGGACCACGGTGAGGTCGTCGTCCGCTGACCACCCCGGGTCGATCAGGGTCAGCACGCCGTCGGTTCCTCCGACGACGTAGACGAGGGTGGCGTCCGGCACACCGAAGCGGAACGGGACAGCGAGGGTCCAGACGCCGGGGCGGATCTCCTCGGCCGGGGGCAGGACGCCGTCGCGGAGCGCCGCGGCCTGCACGGGACTGGTCGGTTCCGGTGCCGGCGCTGCCGGCGGGGGCACGGTCGTCACGCGCCCACCCTAGCGACGGACGCCGTCGTGCCGGGGCCGCACCGTGCCTCCAGGCCGGAGCGTCACGCGACGAGGTCGCGGAGCCGGCGCTCCGTGTCGTCGTCAGCCGGCGTGAAGACCACGAGGCGGGTGCCGACGGCGGGGCTCAGCCACGAGGTGGCGAGTTCGAGGTCGAGGCGGCCGACGTCCGAGTTGAGGACCTGCTTGCGCTCGGTCACCGCCTCGGTGACGTCGCGGGAGTCCCACAGGCGGGCGAACTCCTCGGAGGCCGCCCTGAGCCGCTCCACGAAGGCGCGCCAGGCGGGATCGTCCCGGTGCTCGGGCCAGCGTGAACGGAGGCGCGCGACGGACTGGCGGGCCAGCCGGTCCCGGTCGACGAGCGCGGCCTGCCAGTCGGGGTCGGTGAACATCAGCCACACCGAGTTGCGGTCGAGGGGCGGGACGCGGTCGAGGTCGCCGATGAGCCTGCCGTACCCGCGGTTCCAGGCGAGGACGTCGAAGCGGGCGTTCTGCACGCAGGCGGGCCACGGCTCGACGGCGTGCACCAGGCGCAGCGTCGCGGCGTCGACGGCGTGCTCCTCCGCTCCCGTCGGCAGGGACGCACCGGCGAGCGTGAAGAGGTGCGCCCGCTCGTGCCGGTCGAGGCGGAGGGTCCGGGCGACGGCCTGCAGCACCTGCTCGGAGACGTTGATGGGTCGGCCCTGTTCGAGCCACGTGTACCAGGTCGCACTGATGCCGGCGAGCTGCGCGACCTCCTCACGGCGGAGACCGGGCGTCCGACGCCGTGCGCCGTCCGGCAGGCCGACGTCGGCCGGCGTGACCCGGGCCCGACGCGACCGGAGGAACGCACCGAGTTCCGCGGCGTCGAGCCTGGTGGTGTCGGTACCGGTGTCAGCAGTGGTCTGGTACCCGGATGACATGCGGGTGACGCTACTCCCATGACGACCGCGACAGCACCCCGCACGCAGGCTCCCGACACGATCCGGGCCGGTGGCATCCTCGTCCTCCTCGTCGGCCCGTTCCTCGCCGGCCTCGACTTCTTCATCGTCAACGTCGCGCTGCCGACCATCCGCCGCGACCTCGGAGCCTCCCCCGCGGCCCTCGGCCTCGTGGTCGCCGGGTACGGCACCGGCTACGCCGTCCTGCTCGTGCTCGGCGGGCGGTTGGGCGACGAGTACGGCCGCCGTCGCCTCTTCGTCGTCGGCCTCGCAGCGTTCACCGTGACCTCGCTCGCAGCCGGACTCGCGCCGACCACCGGGGTGCTGCTCGCGGCGAGGATCATGCAGGGAGCGTCCGCCGCGCTGATGGTGCCGCAGACCCTCGCGACGTTCCGCGCGGTGATGACGGGGACGGCGCGCGGTCGGGCAGTCGCGCTGTACACCGCCGCCGGAGGGGTGTCCTCCATCGTGGGGCAGCTGCTCGGTGGTCTGCTCGTGTCCACGCTGTCGTGGCGGGCGGTGTTCCTGGTGAACGTGCCCGTGGGGCTCGTCGCGCTCCTGTTCGTCCGACGCGCGGTCCCCCGCTCCCGGTCGGCCGTGCGGGTCGGAGCGGACGTCCGCGGCACCGTCGCGTTCGCGGTCGCACTCGGTGCCCTGCTGGTCGCCCTGGCCGAGGGCCCGGCGAGCGGCTGGCCGTGGTGGACCTGGATCGCGCTCGGTGTCTCGTTCGTCGCGGGCGTCGCGCTCGTGCGGTGGTCGGTCGTCGCCCCCCGCCGCGGCGTGTCGCCGTTCCTGCCGGTCGACCTCATCCGCGGTGCGACGTCGATGCGACGCGGACTCCCGACGCTCGTGGTGTTCTTCGTGCTGTTCGGCACGTTCATGTTCGCCTTCTCGATCGTGGCGCAGGACGGGCTCCGGCTCGGTCCGCTCGCCGCCGGGGTCGCGATCTCGCCGGTGATGATCGCGTACGTCGTGTCCTCGGCACGGGTGCCAGCGCTCCTGGCCCGCTCCGGCCGCGCGGTGCTCGTCGGCGGCCTCGTCGTCGAGGCAGCGGGCCTTGCCCTCGTGCTCGCCGTCCTCGCGTGGGGGTGGCAGACGCTGGTGGCGATCGACCCGTCGGGTGTGCGCCCCGGGCAGGTCGTGCTGCTCGTCGTGCTCGGGGTCGGACTGGCGCTCGTGGGGTGCGGGCAGGCGCTCGGCGTCGGGTGCCTCTTCCGGTCGGTCCTCAGCGAGGTGCCCGAGGCATCCGCGGGTGTCGGCGGCGGCGTGCTCGTGTCGGCGCAGCAGACCGCCATCGCCCTCGGGGTCGCGGGGCTCGGCTCGTGCTTCTCGGCGGTGGCGGGCGGCGGCGGCGTGCAGACGGGTGCGGTCGTCATCGGGGTCGTGCTCGTCGTCGGCACCGCGGCGCTCGTCCCGCAGGCGCTCCGCCTGCCGGCTCCGTGACCGCGCGCTTGGTCCGTCGGACCCGCACCGTGCCTCTAGGCCGGCCGCGCACGCGCCCGCGCGCGGCCCGCGGGACCCGCACCGTGCCTCCAGGCGGACCGCGACCGCGCCTGGGGGCCGGACGCACTCGCAGCGGGACGTCGATCCTGCCGGTGGCCGATCCGGTGCGCGATCCCCGGGGATCGCGCACCGGATCGGCCACGGAACGAACCGATCACTCGGCCCCGCGCGAGTAGACAGGCCGCATGGACACCGCACCCATGCTCGCGAAGGCCGTCCCGACCGTCCCCGAGCCGGACAGCGTTCGCGGCGGTCTGCGGTACGAGCCGAAGTGGGACGGCTTCCGCGGGATCGTGACGGTCGACGGCGACCACGTCGAGATCGGCAGCCGCGGCGCGAAGCCCCTCACCCGGTACTTCCCCGAGCTCGTCGAGGCCTTCCGCACGCAGCTCGGCGGCCGGGACCACCCGGTGGTGCTCGACGGCGAGGTGGTCCTGCGCTCCGGCGAACCGGGTGCGGAACACCTCGGCTGGGACGCCCTGTCGCAGCGCATCCACCCGGCGGAGTCCCGCATCGCGAAGCTCAGTCGGGAGACGCCGGCCCAGTTCGTCGCGTTCGACCTGCTCTCCGTCGACGGCGAGGACCTCCTCGACCGGCCGTTCGACGAGCGCCGGGAGCGGCTCGAACAGCTCGGCGGGGACCTGTCCGACCCGCTGTTCGTCACGCGCACGACGCTCGACGTCGACCTCGCACGCGAGTGGTTCACGACCTTCGAGGGTGCTGGCCTCGACGGCGTGGTCGCGAAGCCCCGTGCGCGACCGTACGAGCCGGGCAAGCGGACGATGCTCAAGGTCAAGCACCACCGCACCGCTGACGTCGTCGCGATCGGCTACCGCGTCCACAAGAGCGGCCACGGGGTCGGCTCCCTGCTCGTCGGGCTGTACGACGCCGACGGGGAGCTCCGCCAGGTGGGCGGCGTGTCCGCCTTCTCCGACAGGCGACGGGTCGAGTTGGTCGAGGAGCTCGACCCGGTGGTCCTCCGGGATCCGGACGGGAGGCCCGTCACCGGTGACGGGGAACGGTCACGCTTCTCGTCGGGTCGCGACACGTCGTTCGTCCGGCTGGAGCCGACGCGCGTGCTGGAGGTCCGCTACGACCAGATGGAGGGCGACCGGTTCCGTCACACGGTGCAGTTCGAGCGGTGGCGACCGGACCGCGACCCGCGGTCGTGCGGCTACGACCAGCTGGACGTGCCCGTCGCCTGGGACCTCCGAGCGGTCCTCGAGTAGGGGTTGTCCTGTCCGATCTCCGCTCCTATGCTCGACTTAGTTAGGCTACCTAGTAACCTCGGGGGCAAGGAGGACACCATGGTCATCGACGGCATCAGCGAGACGCACCGCGGCACCTGGTCGCGACTGACGCGACTCAACACGGCGAGCGTCAGCCTGCCGATGCGGACGACCCGGGTGGACGACAGCGTGCCCGTCGTCGACGAGCGCAACTAGTCCTTCTCGGCCCGCTTCGCCGCGTTCTTCGCGCGCGACGGTTGGACGCGCGGCGGCTCGCCGGGCATCTTCGGGAAGTCCGGTGGGAACGGCAGCTCACCGAGGCCGTCGCCGAGGTCGCGGTCCCACCAGGCGAGCAGCGGCCCGACGTCCCCGGGCTCCTCGTGCACGGCCTCCCACGGGTCGCCGTGCTCGCGCAGCCGGCCCGGCACCGACCGCACCGTGAACCCCGTGGGATCGACGGTGTCGAGCTCCTCCCACGCGATCGGGGTCGAGACGCTCGCGTGCGGCAGCGCCCGCGGGCTGTAGGCGCCCGCCATCGTACGGTCGCGGTTCGCCTGGTTGAAGTCCACGAACACCCGCTGCCCGCGCTCCTCTTTCCACCACGCCGTCGTCACCCGGTCCGGCATCCGGCGCTCGAGCTCCCGTGCTGCGGCGATCACGGCGTGCCGGACGTCGAGGAACTCGTACTCGGGTCGCACCGGCGCGAACACGTGCAGGCCGCGGTTGCCGCTCGTCTTGATCCACGCGGTCAACCCGACCTCGGCGAGCACCTTCCGGAGCTCGTGCGCGACCGGGACGGTGTCGCGGAAGTCGGTGCCCGGCTGCGGGTCGAGGTCGATGCGGAGCTGGTCCGGGTGGTCTGGGTCGCCTGCGCGGGACGCCCACGGGTGGAACACGACCGTGTTCATCTGGGCTGCCCACACCGCGACCGCCGGCTCGTCGACCACGAGCTGCGGGTGCCGCCGGCCGCTCGGGTACGTCACCTCGACGTCGCGGACGTACGGCGGGGCGCCCTTCGGCGGGTTCTTCGAGAAGAAGTCCTCGCCGTCGACGCCGCCCGGGAACCGCTGCAGTGAGATCGGCCGGTCGCCGTTCGCCCGGACGAAGGCGTCCCCGACCGCGACGAGGTACTCCGCGAGTTCGAGCTTCGTGATGCCCGGCCCCGTCCAGAGCACCCGAAAGGGGCTGCTGATCCGCACCTCGCGGTCACCGTCCGGACCCGGGACCGTCAGCGTCGTCGCCTCGCTCGCCATGCAGCGGAAGGTACACGGAGCAGGATGGGACCGTGACGGCGTACCTCGGGGTGGACCTGGCGTGGGGGCTCGGCTCGGCCCGGAAGCCCGCGAACGAGACCGGCCTCGTGGCGATGGCAGCCGACGGGTCGATCACCGACGCCGGCTGGGCCCGAGGGGTCGACGCCGTGATCGAGTGGACCGCACAGCACCTCGGCCCGCGCACGCTCATCGCCGTCGACGCCTCCCTCGTCGTGACGAACGCGACCGGCATCCGCGAGGCCGAACGGCAGGTCGGGCAGCGCTACGGCCGGTGGAAGGTCGCGGCGAACCCGACGAACCTCGCGTCCGCGGCGAGCGCCGGCGCCCGGCTGCTCGAACGGCTGACAGCGCTCGGCGTCGGGTACGTGGACAGCACGGCCGCGATGCGGGAGCGCACCGGCCCGGCGGTCTTCGAGTGCTACCCGTACACGACCCTCGTCGGCGTCGAGGAGCTGGGCCACGACGTCGAACGCCCCCGGTACAAGCGCCTCGACACGAGGGTCCCCGCCGCCGAGGCCCGGGCCCGCCGCGCGGTGGCGTTCGACGCGCTCGTGCACCGGCTCCGCACGACGCCGCTCGACCCGCCGCTCCTGCTCGACTCGCATCCGCTGACGGCCGGGCTGGCCGAGCCGTCGGGGGTGCACGGCCCGACGCACAAGCACCGGGAGGACCTGCTCGACGGGGCCCTGTGCGCCTGGACGGCCGCGTTCTGGGAGCGGCACGGCGACGGACGGGTGCAGGTGCTGGGACGTGATCCGGGCCTCCCGGTCGACCCGGCGGAGCCGCCGGACGAGGCGGGCCGACGGCCCGTCGTGGTGGCGCCCGCCCGCGCGTCCCAGCGGCGCCCCGTCGGTAGGCTGGACCGGTGACGACCACCACCGATCCCCTGCGCATCGGGCTGGTGTCGCTGCACACCTCCCCCGGTGACGAGCCCGGTTCCGGCGAGGTCGGCGGCATGAACGTCGTCGTCCGTCACCAGGCCGAGGCCCTGGCCGACCGCGGCCACCACGTCGACATCGTCACGCGGCGGTCCTCGCCGACACAGCCGGACTCGGTGTCGCTCGTGCCGGGGGTGTGCCTGCGCTTCCTGTCGGCGGGTCCCGCGGAGCCGGTGCCGAAGGGCGAGCACGACGCGTTCATCGAGCCGTTCCGCGAGGGGCTCACCCACCTCGGTCCCTACGACGTCCTGCACTCGCACCACTGGTTCTCGGGCGTCGCGGCGCTGCCGGTCGCCCGCGAGCGGGGCGTCCCGCACGTCCAGTCGTTCCACTCCATCGCGGCCGCGTCGGACACCCCGTTGTCCGAGGGCGAGCGGCCGGAGTCCGCGGGACGCCCCGCCGGCGAGCAGCTGCTCGCGCGGGAGTCCGACGCGGTCGTCGTGGTGTCCTCGGCCGAGGCGGAGACCGTCCGCGACCGGCTCGGCGGCGACGCCGGCCGGGTGTGGATCGTCCCGCCGGGCGTCGACGGCTCGGTGTTCCGTCCGGCAGCGGCCGGCGCGCGTCGCGCGGACGTCCCGTACGTGGTCGCGGCCGCGCGCGTCCAGCCGTTGAAGGGGCTCGACCTGGCGATCGAGGCGATCGCGGGCATCGACCGGGAGGCCCGCCCCACCCTCGTCATCGCGGGCGACGCCTCGAGCGAGGCGGGCGACTACGTGGCGGAGCTGCGTCGGCTCGCGTCCGAGCACGGCATCGCCGACCGCGTCATGTTCGTCGGTCCGCAGTCTCGGGCCGACCTCGCGTTCCTGTTCCGTGGCGCGGCAGTCGTGCTGGTCCCGTCGCACTCGGAGACGTACGGTCTCGTCGCGCTCGAGGGCTCAGCCTCCGGGGTGCCCGTCGTGGCCGCCGCTGCCGGTGGTCTCCGGGAGGCCGTGGTGGACGGCGAGACCGGGGTGGTGCTGGAGTCCCGCGACCCGGGGGTCTGGGCTGCGGAGATCGCGCGCATCCTGACCGACTCCGGGTACGCGGCGGGGCTGGCGGCGGCGGGGCGGGAGCACGCCGAGCGGCTGAGCTGGGAGCGGTCGGCGGCCGGTCTCGAGCAGGTGTACCGCCGGGTCCTCGGGCGGGCGTAGCCCCGTGGCCGTCGACGTGTTCGACCCCTTCTGGGCGGCGCTGGACGCGGTGCCCGTCGCTCCGGACGCCGAGGCTCTGTACGACGTCGGGACCGCTGACGGTCGGCTCCGTCGGGCGAACCTCGCCACGTACCTCGACACCGTCGGGCGCTCGGCGACGATGCTGCTCGTCGCTGAGGCCCCCGGGTGGCGTGGCATGACGAACACGGGCGTGCCGTTCACGAGCATGCGGGAGCTCGGGCCGGAGTACCTCGTGCCGCCGGAGCCGACCGCGCCGTGGGAGGCGTCGTCGCGGGTGGTGCAGGCGATCCTCGAGGAGTGGAGCGGGCCGCTGCCGGTGGCGTGGGCGGTGTTCCCGCACCACCCGTTCGCCGCGCCGGACCGGCTGACGAACCGGACGCCGCGGCCGGCGGAGGTCCGCGCGGGGGCACCCGTCGCGCTCGCGCTGCTCGATGCCCTGCGGACGCTGCGGGGCGTCGGTGCGGGCACGGGCGCGGCCGGGGGCGGCACCGATGTCCGCGTCGTGGCCGTCGGGCGGAAGGCGCAGGGGGCGCTCGCGCTCGCGGGGATCGACGCCGTCGCCGTGCGGCACCCGGCACAGGGCGGTGCGGCGCAGTTCACCGCGGAGATGCGCGCGCTCCGCGACGGCACCGCCTGACTGCGCGCGCGCCCCCGACCTCGAGACTCGGCTCGGCGGACAGTTTCGCGGTGTGTGGGTCGCGAACTCGTCCGCGCAGCCGAGTCTCGGGCGGGAGCGACGTCAGGCGGAGCGCACCTCGACGTCCTTCGCGGCGAACGCGTCGGCGACGTGCGCGGGCAGCGGTGCCGCGGCGTACACGACCTCGAGCGCCGGGAGGTCGAGCAGGTCGTCCCAGTTCTGCACGTCGTAGCGGTCGTCGGACCCCTCCCACCCGGGGTGCACGTCCTGGAGGACCTCGAGGTCGGTGTCGACCGTCAGCTCGGTGACCAGCGCGAGGTGCGACGGCAGCAGGTCGAGGTCGTCGTAGTACTCGCGTGCCCGGTCGTCCTGCCCGTCGACACCGAGGTCCTCGTCGGTCTCCCCCGCGGCGTCGCTGTCGTACGGCTCGAGCACGCCGAGGTCGTAGCAGAGCACGTCGAGCACGAGCAGCTTCGCGGCGAAGTCGGCGAACTCGACGGGTTCTTCGGTGGTGTTCGTCTCGGCGTCCATGGACCGGAGCGTAGCCATCGGGAGCCGAACACGCGCCCGATCGGCGTGCGTCGCATAGGACACGGGCATGTTGCGATCAGCGGGGAGAACCCTGTGAGACCGGACAGTGTGCTGTCCCCCGGAAGATGGTGGTGCATGGCCACCACCACGAAGGACCGTCCCGCCGGGGAGCAGACCGAGCTCCGGCGTGTCATCGGTCCGAAACTGCTGCTGCTGTTCATCGTCGGCGACATCCTCGGCACGGGTGTCTACGCGCTCACCGGTCAGGTCGCGGCGGAGGTGGGCGGAGCAGCGTGGCTCCCCTTCCTCATCGCGTTCGCGGTGGCGCTCCTGACGGCGTTCTCGTACCTCGAGCTCGTCACGAAGTACCCGCAGACCGCCGGTGCCGCGCTCTACGTCCACAAGGCGTTCGGCATCCACTTCCTCACGTTCATCGTCACCTTCATCGTGATGTGCTCCGGGATCACGTCGGCGTCGACGGCTTCCCGGGCGTTCGCGGCGAACCTCGGCGCCGGGTTCGGTCTCGAGCTGCCGAACGCGGTCGTGATGCTCATCGGCATGGGCTTCATGCTGCTGGTGATGGCGGTCAACTTCCGCGGCGTCAGCGAGAGCGTGAAGACGAACGTCGTGCTGACGCTCGTGGAGCTGTCCGGTCTCGTCATGGTGATCCTCATCGGGTTCTGGGCGATCGCGGGCGGCAACGCGGACTTCTCGCGCGTCGTCATGTTCGACACCCCGGAGGACAAGACGCTCCTGCTCTCGATCTCGACCGCGACGTCGCTCGCCTTCTTCGCGATGGTCGGCTTCGAGGACTCGGTGAACATGGCCGAGGAGACGAAGGACCCCTCCCGGATCTTCCCGAAGGTGATGCTCACGGGCCTCGGCATCACGGCCGTGATCTACGTGCTCGTGTCGATCTGCGCCGTCGCCGTCGTGCCGATCGGTGAGCTCGCGGGCAACGAGACGCCCCTCGTGACCGTGGTGCAGACCGCGGCCCCCGGCTTCCCGATCGCGGCGCTGCTGCCGTTCATCTCGATGTTCGCGGTCGCCAACACCGCGCTCATCAACATGATGATGGCGTCGCGCCTCCTGTACGGCATGAGCAAGCAGGGCGTGCTCCCCGGGTTCCTGTCCCGTGTCTCCCCGGCACGCCGCACCCCGTCGACCGCGATCGTCTTCACGACGCTGATCTCGCTCGCGCTCATCGGCTGGGTGTCGCTCAACCCGGACTCGCCGATCGTCGTGGTGCTCGGTGGGACGACGTCGCTGCTCCTCCTCTCGGTGTTCGCGGTCGTCAACCTGTCCGTACTCGTGCTCCGGCGCGACAAGGTCGACCACCGGCACTTCCGGGCGGGCGTGATCATCCCCGTGATCGGCGTGGTCACCTGTGTGTGGCTGGTGCTGCCGTGGTCGTCCGGTCGTGACCCGCAGCAGTACGAGATCGCCGGCGGGTTGCTCGCGCTCGGGATCGTGCTGTGGCTCGTGACGTGGTTCACGCACGGGCGCAAGCAGGCCGAGAAGGCGCCGACCGGACTCGTGACCGAGCCGACGGCCGTGCAGCGCGACCGGGACGCGTCCGACAGCCGAGACGTGTGATGGACAGCGTCGACCTGATCTTCGCGATCTCGATCGGGATGGTCGTGGTCCTCGCCGGCGCGGCCGCGGGCTGGTTCCGGCGACGCCGCGACGAGTGACCTGACGCGGGACGGACGACACCCGATCGGGCGGGAGCGGTTCTCCAGGAGGTGCACGTACCCTCGTCATGCTCCGAACCGCCCCGCCCGAGAGGACTCGTCATGCGCCGCGTCGGCATCACGCTCGCGTCGGTGTTCGGCGCGGGCGTCGTGGCCGCGGTCATCGGCGTGGTCGTGCTCGTCGTCGTCGCGGTGAACTCGCTGTCCGGCGCGGCCCGCTCCGCCGAGGTCGCCGCTCCTACGTGCCCCGCGGCAGCGACGAAGACCGTCGGTGGCATCGCCGTTCCGGCCGGGCCGATCGCGGGCTTCTGCCAGGACCGCCTGGTGAACGCCGCCGCGGTGATCCAGGCGGCGAAGGCGCTCGGCATCGGCCCACACACCCAGGCCGTCGGGGTGATGACCGCGATCGGCGAATCGAGCCTGGTGAACCTCGACCACGGGGACGCCGCCGGGCCGGACAGCCGCGGGCTCTTCCAGCAGCGCGACAACGGGGCCTGGGGCACGTACGAGCAGCGGATGGACCCGTACACGGCCGCGTCGATGTTCTACGCGAAGCTCGTGAAGATCCCCGGCTGGAAGACGATGACCCCCACGGAGATGGCCCACGCGGTGCAGATCAACGCGGACCCGGAGCACTACGCGAAGTTCTGGCCCGAGGCGAAGGCCGTCGTCGAGGGCCTGACCGGCGAGACCGTCCCCGACACCGCACCGCAGGGCTGACGCCGCACCGCAGGGCCGAGTCCTCGCCGCCACGATGCTCGTCACGCTGCCTCCTCGTCGAGCTCGAGCATCTCCACGCCGCGGTCGTGCACGATGACCTGCCCGCGGAGCCGCACGTGCCGCTCCCCGAAGGAGCACGCGACCGCGTCCACCCACTCCCAGTCGACGGCGTGCGCCTGGTCGTTGCCGGGTCGCTCCCACACGACGACGACGTCGTCCGCGCCGACCTGTTCGGTGACGTCGGCGATGAGCGCGGCGAAGTCGTCCACGCGCCCGTCCGGCTGGTACGGCAGGTCGGAGACGGGCAGGAGCAGCGGGATGGGCACGCCCCGCTCGGCGAGGAAGACGACCCAGCACTGTCGGGTCAGCGGGCGACCGATGAGCGTGCGGACGAGGTCGAGGACGTCGCCGTCGGTCCGGACGGGTTCGTCGGTGAGGCGGTCGATCATGTCGGTGTCTGGCATGCCCCCAGCGTCCCGCCAGCCCACCCAGCCGGGGGCCCCGGACGCCCATCTGTGGAGAACACGACGATGGCGACGGCCCGTGCAGGAAGTGGTCAGATCCCGCGCGTGACCGCCGCGTCCGCGAGCAGCCGGCAGGCGAAGAACACCACCACGATCGCCGTGATGCCCACCACCGGGACCGGCCACGCCATCCGACGCCGGACCATCCGGAACACCGCCCACACGATCACGGCCAGCGCGATGAGGGCGACGAGCGCCGGCCCGACGTAGACCACCGCTCCCCCGAGTGCGACGTTGCAGCTGTTCCCCGGAGCGTTGCACGACCCGAACGCCAGGGAGAGGAGGACGATCGCCCACCCGGCGACGAGGGCCTCGAGCGCGAGGACGACCAGCAGCACGACCGAGGCGACCACGTCCGCGACGCGACGACCACCTGCCAAGGGGTGTCGTGCCTCCCGGCCGGTGGTGACGGATGAAGAGGCGACCACGTCCGCCGGCGGACCGGGGTCGGGGCTGCGCGCTGCCGTGCCCATGCCGGTCACGACCCGGACCGCGAGACCGACGCCGGCCGCTGCCGGCGGGTCGACCAGAGGGCGGCGGCGATCAGCAGCGGCTGGCCGAACAGCCGGCCGATGCGCTTGGCGTCGGTGTCGAGGCCGAACGCCGACCGGCGGTTCAGCCACTGCGCGACGTTGCCGGGGAACACGGCGACGAAGAACCACGCGGCGATCGTGCCGACGCGTCGACGGGACGAGCGCGGCGCGAGGAGGAGCGCCGAGCCGAGGCCGATCTCCGCCACGCCGGAGCCGAGCACCACGGCGTCGGTGTCGAGCGGGAGCGACTCGGGCACCTGGGCGCGGAAGTCCTCCCGGGCGAACGTCAGGTGCGAGACGCCGGCGAACACGAGGAAGAGTCCCAGCAGGACCCGGAGGAAGGAGCGCATGCCTCCATCGTGCTCGTCGCGCAGCCAGGACGCTCGGCGACCGGCGGGAGTCGGACACATCCGTCGCGCGCGAGGACGGCGGGCGGGTCGCGTCCGCCGTCGGTACGGTCGGGTGCATGGCAGCAGTCGCCCGGGACCACGAGCCGCCCGCCGTTCCCGCGACCGTGGCCGTCGTCCTGGCCCCGGTGTCGTTCTACCTCGGCCTGTTCCTGCCCGCCGAGGGGACCGCGAAGCACCTCGTGCTCGGGACCGTCTTCGCCGTCGTCGGGGTGCTGTGCGGATGGCGCGCGATCCGCATCGCCGGACGTCGGCGAGCGGTGCGCGTGTGGTCGTGGATCGGCGGCGTCGTGTGCCTGCTCAGCCTCGTGATGCTCTACTGGCAGGTCCTCGTGCTCGTCACCGGAGGGGCGTTCCCGCCGCCGTTCTGGTCGCCGTACGCGAACCGCTGACGGGCGCGCCGCGGCGCGCGGCGCCCTCGCCGACCCGAGTCTCGTGGTGAGCGACGTTCCTCGGGCTGCGGAGCCCGAGATCGGTCGCCCAGCGCGAGTCTCGCGCCAGCCCGACCGAGTCTCGCGCCAGCCCGACGCGCCCACCCACCGGCCGGGAGGCACGGGTCGGGCCCGCACCGCGCCTCCCGGCCGGTCCGTGGTCACCACACGGACACGCGACCGCGTCGAGCCTGCAGCCCGCCACCGGGGCCCGCGGTGCGCGCGCCCGCGTCCGGTCACCAGCCGAACGTGCCCGCCCCGCCCTTGAACGGACCGACGACCTCCGAGGTGATCCAGCCGCCGTAGAAGTCACCCTCCTGGGCCTGGACGACCTCGCCGCCGACCTCGCAGGAGTCCATCGCCGACGGGTAGATCGCGACCCGGTCCCGCAGTTGCTCGTAGCCCGGCTCCGGTGTCGGGTAGTTCCACGCCGCGCGCGGGGCCACGGCGCCGCCACCCCGCACGTCGAAGTACCGCGCACGCCCCTTGAACTCGCACATGCTCGAGCCCTCCGCCGGCAGGAGCGCCCCGTCCACGAGGTCGGCGACGGGCAGGTAGTACACCGGCGGGTGCGAGGTCTCGAGGACCCGAACGGCGTCGGTCGTGTCCGCGACGACGACGCCGCCGAGCCGGACGACGACACGCTTCGACACGGGTTCGACGGCGGGCGGGCGGGGGTAGTCCCAGACCGACTCCTGGCCGGGCCCCGGTTCGATCCGCTGTGGTCTGCGCATGCCCCCGTTCTACCGCCGACGGTCCGGAGTCCGCCGAGAGGTGCAGAGTGGGCGGATGACATCGACGTCACCACGCGCGACCCTGTTCCGCCGGAAGCCCATCGACACGATCGAGGACGAGGCCGGCAGCGAGGGCGGCCTGAAGCGACACCTCGGTCTCTGGCAGCTCACCGCGATCGGCATCGGCGGGATCATCGGTGCGGGCATCTTCACCCTCGCCGGCACCGTCGCGCACGGGGTCGCAGGCCCCGCGGTGCTCATCTCGTTCCTCGTGGCCGGGGTCGCGAGCGCCGCGGCCGCACTGTCGTACGCCGAGTTCGCCGGGCTCATCCCCAAGGCCGGCAGCGCCTACACGTACGGGTACGCGGTGCTCGGCGAGATCGTCGGGTGGTTCATCGGCTGGGACCTGCTGCTCGAGTACACCGCGATCGTGGCCGTCGTCGCGATCGGGATCTCCGGGTACGTCGGGTTCCTCGTCGGCCAGTTCGGCGTGGACCTGCCCGCCTGGATGCTCGGTGCGCCAGGTACCGGCGACGGGCACGTGATCGACGTGTTCGCGATCATCCTCTGCCTGCTGACGGCGTTCGTCCTCACCCGGGGCATCCGGAGCGCCGCACGGTTCGAGCTCGTCGCCGTGGGCATCAAGGTCGGGCTCGTCGTGCTCATCGTCGTGCTCGGCGTGTTCCACATCAACAGCGCGAACTACCAGCCGTACTTCCCGTTCGGGTTCGGCGGCGTGATGACCGGCGCCGCGACGGTGTTCTTCGCCGTGTTCGGCTACGACGCCATGTCCACCGCGGCCGAGGAGTCCGTCGACGCCCGGAAGCACATGCCGAAGGCGATCCTGCTGTCCCTCGGCATCGCGATGGTCCTCTACGTCCTCGCGACGCTCGTGCTCACCGGCATGCAGAAGTACACGGACATCGACCCGGCCTCGGGGTTCTCGTCGGCATTCGCGTCGGTCGGGCTCGGCGGGGTGGCGAACGTCATCGCGATCGGCGCCATCGTCGGCATCATCACCGTGCTGCTGACGTTCATGCTCGGCGCGTCCCGGGTGTGGTTCTCGATGAGCCGCGACGGCCTCATGCCGAAGTGGTTCGCGCACACCGACCCGAAGCGGCACGTCCCGACCCGCGTCACGTGGATCATCGGCATCGCGGCGGCGGTCCTCGCGGGCCTGCTGCCGATCAGCATCGTCGCGGAGCTCACGAACATCGGCATCCTGCTCGCGTTCGTCGTGGTGTGCTCGGCCGTGATCGTGCTGCGCTACCGGCAGCCGGACCTGCCGCGGACCTTCAAGCTCCCGTTCATGCGGGTCATCCCGGCGATCGGGGTCATCGCGTCGCTGTGGCTCGTCACGTTCCTGCAGTGGGAGACGTGGGTGCGGTTCGCGGTGTGGTTCGCGATCGGGCTCGGGGTCTACCTCGGGTACTCGCGGAAGCACAGCAAGCTGGCGGCGTCCGAGGGCGTCAAGAGCCAGTAGTCCGCAAATCGTCCGCAGAATCGGCCAAGGAGCTCGTCAGCGCCGACGCGGCAGCTCCGGGACTTCACCCTGAAGTGCACCTACTGCGGTTTCGAGGGCGACACCACTGCGTTGCTGAAGGACCGCGGACTGACCGCGCTCCTCCGGGACATCAGGACGGTGGAAGCCGAGGAACCGACCGCCTGGTGGACCAAGAAGCAGGGATCACGGGAGATACGGATCACTCCCCAGACCCTCAACCGGTAGGGGCTGCTGCAGGTTCGGTTGACTCCTGAGGGGCGCGGCCCGTTCGTCCGCGCCGCTCGCGCGCCGTTCGTCCGCGCACCGCGGATGACGGGCCCGGGCCGCGTCGGGGAGCGCCGACCGACCTACGCTGCTGCCGGAGGACAGCATGACCAAGGCGGACCCGAAGGAACACGAGACGAGCGACGACTTCGACGTCATCGTCTCGACGACGCTGCACCCGGACGACGAGCACGTGATCGGTGAGGCACTGGACGGCGACTTCATCGCCTCCCGCCAGCGCCCGGGGTCGGAACGCAGCGGGTCGTAGCCACGCGCGGGTGGCGCGGGTCAGCCCTCGCGCCGGTGCTTGCCCTGCGCCGCCGCCGGGTCGGCCATCGGGTGCGACCGGAACCACCGCAGGAGCTCCCGCGACCGACTCCGGTCCGCGCTCCGGTCCCCCTCGGGCAGGAAGTCGCTGAAGCCCTCGGGCGGCTCGGTGCCGTGGTCGCCGCGGTCGTACGCCATCGACCACTCCGGGAAGCGCCGGGTGTGGATCGCCTCCTCCGCGAGCAGCACCACGCTGTCGTGCCGGTCGTCGTCGAGGATCCGCCGGTAGGTCGCCATCACCGCGTCGTACGGTCCCTCGAGGAGCTGCATGAACCGGCCACCCCGAGCGACGAGGAGCCCGGTGAGCCCGTCCGCCGTGTTCCGGGAGCGGGCGTGCTCGAGCACGGCGTCGAGTTCGGTGTCGTCGAACGCGGTCGTGGCCGAGCTCATGTACACGAGGGACTGCAGCATGCCGTCGATCCTGCCCGCATCCGAGGACGGCCGCTCGCCCCAGAACGGGACGGGTCGCGTCGGCGCAGCCATACGGTGCGAGGTCGTGCGCACGGTGCGAGGTCGTTCCCTCGCACCGTGTGAACGACCCCGCACCGAGCGCGGCACCGCGGAGGGCCGTTCGCCCCCGAACGGGACGTCGGTGGGTACTGGCACGATTGACGGGTGCCAGCCGCCCCGATGATCGACGCCGTCGACGTCATCCGCTTCGTCGGACCGCAGGCGTTCGGGCGCGCCCGCGACGTCGTCCGCGCGGGCATGGTCGAGGACGCCACGTGGCACGACGACGACGGCACGGTCACCGCGTCGGTCTCCGGCACCGCCGACGACCCGTACGACGTCCGCATCGAGACCACCCCGGCCCGCGGCGAGTTCATCCGACCGGTCCGCAGCTCGTGCTCCTGCCCGCTCGGCGGCGACTGCAAGCACGTCGCCGCGGCGCTCCTGACCGTCAACGCCCGCTCCCTCGCAGCGGCCGCCGGTCCGAAGCCGCAGGCCCCGGCTCCGCCGGCCCCGGACTGGAGGCACGAGGTCGCCCGCCTCGCCGGTGACACCGAGCAGGCGGTCGCGCCGCAGGGCACCCCCATGGGGTTGCAGTTCGAGTTGCGTGACGCGGTCACGGCGCGCTTCGCCGCGCGGGCGCGTGCGGCCGGTCGGGCACTGCCCGCGGCGTCGCGGACGGTGCGGCTCGGAGTGCGGCCGGTCACCCGGAGCGACGCCGGCAACTGGGTCCGTGGGCAGCTGACCTGGAGCACGCTGCCGTACTCGCAGAACCGGCTCGGGCTCACGCCGGAGCAGCACGCGTGGTTCCTCCAGCTCGCCGCACTCCACCGTGCCGGGGCGCTGGCGGGGCTGCCGGGCGAGAGCGACTGGATCCACCTCGACGACTTCCAGAGCCCCCTGCTCTGGCCGCTGCTCCGGCAGGCCGAGGGGCTCGGCATCGCGTTCGTCACCGGCAAGCAGGCGAGCGGCGTGACCCTCGGGTCCGAGGCCCGGGTGCTGCTCGACACCGCGCGCTCCGAGGGCGGGCTGGTGATCGGTGCGAGCGCGGTGATCGACGGGCGGCCGGTCGTCGCCGGGGCCGCGCGGACCATCGGCGATCACGGCGTCTACGCCTTCCGCGAGAGCCCGGCGTTCCAGGTCTCGCTCGCCCCCACCCCGGAGCCCGTGCCCGAGGACCAGCGACGCATGCTCGTCGAGGGCGCCCGCATCACCGTGCCCGAGGCAGAGGTCTCCGAGTTCCTGGCCGACTGGTCCCCGCGGCTCCGCGGCGCCCGCGGGCTCGTCAGCTCGGACGGGTCGGTGGAGCTGCCCGAGCGCGGCACCCCGGAGCTCGTGCTGACGGCCACCTTCGAGCCCGCGCGAGCACCCCGGACGGACGACCGCGTGCACCTGCAGTGGCGGTGGCACGTCGACGGCCGGAAGGACCCGGCAGCGCTGCACGGCCCCCTCCCCGACCTCACCGAGGTCCGCGCCGCTGACGATGCCCCGGTCGGCCCCGGCGGCGGACTCGACTGGTTCGTCGACGGTGTGGTCGACGGGGCCGACGTCGCGGTGTTCGCGAACGAGCTGCTCCCTCAGCTGACCGCGCACGGCGTCCGCACGGTGGTGCAGGGCGAACGGCTCGACTACGAGCGGCTGAGTGGTCGGCCGAACATCCGCGTCACGACGATGCCGTCGGAGAAGCACGACTGGTTCGATCTCGGGATCATCGTGAGCGTGACCGGCAAGGAGATCCCGTTCACACCGCTGCTCCGTGCGCTCGCGGGGCGTGCTCGGCGGCTCAAGCTCATCGACAACTCGTACCTGTCCCTCGCCGACCCGGCGTTCGACCGGCTCAAGGAGCTCATCGACGAGGCCCGCGACCTCGGCGAGTGGGAGCCCGACCAGCCGATGACGATCACCCCGCTGCAGGCCGGGCTCTGGTCCGAGTTCGACCAGCTCGCCGACGAGACCTCCCACGACGAACGGTGGCAGGCCATCGCCGCGGGGCTGCTCGGTGCGACCCCGCCCGCCGACACCCCCGTGCCGCACACGGTGCACGCCGAACTCCGGCCCTACCAGCACGCCGGGTACGCGTGGCTGTCGTTCCTCCGGTCGCACGGCGTCGGCGGCGTGCTGGCCGACGACATGGGCCTCGGCAAGACGCTTCAGGTGCTCGCCATGATCGCCGCGGCCCGGGCAGAGGCGCCGTCCGGCGCTCCGTTCCTCGTCGTCGCGCCGACGTCGGTCGTCGGGAACTGGGCGTCCGAAGCCGCGCGGTTCGTCCCGTCACTGCGCGTGTCCACCGTGACGTCGACGTCGTTGAAGGACCCGACGCTCGTCGCCCGCACGGCCGCCGAGTCCGACGTCGTCGTGACCTCGTACGCCCTGCTCCGGCTCGACGCCCCGGCGTGGTCGGAGCAGTCGTGGTCCGCGCTCGTGCTCGACGAGGCGCAGTTCGTGAAGAACCCGCAGTCGCAGATCCACCGCGTCGTGACGGACCTCCGCGCTCCCGTGAAGTTCGCGATCACGGGGACGCCGCTCGAGAACGGCCTGACCGACCTCTGGGCGCTGTTCCACGTCGTGGCCCCGGGGCTGCTGTCCTCGTGGACGCGGTTCGGCGACGACTACGTGAAGCCGCTCGGCTCGCCGGACCTCCGCGGCGACGCCCGTCGGCAGCTCACCGAGCGACTCCGGCGTCGCATCCGGCCGCTCATGCTCCGGCGGACGAAGGAGAGCGTCGCGGCCGACCTCCCGCCGAAGCAGGAGCAGGTCGTCCGGGTGACGCTCGACCCGGCGCACCGCGAGCTCTACGAACGCACGCTCAACCGCGAACGCCTCAAGGTCCTCGACCTCATCGACGATCTACCCCGCAACCGCATGATCGTGTTCCGGTCCCTGACGCTCCTCCGGATGCTCGCGCTCTCCCCCGCCCTCGTGCCGACCGCGGCACCGTCGGGAGATCTCGACGCGCCCGCCGAGATCTCGGACATCCCCTCCGCGAAGCTCGACCTGCTGCTCGACGAACTCGACCAGCTCGCCGCCGAGGGTCGTCGCGCGCTTGTGTTCAGCCAGTTCACCTCGTTCCTCCGGATCGTCGCCGAGGCAATCGACGCCCGCGGCCTCGGCTACGAGTACCTCGACGGGTCGACGCGCCGGAGGCCAGAGGTCATCGACCGCTTCCGGAACGGCACCGCGCCCGCGTTCCTCATCTCGCTCAAGGCTGGGGGCTTCGGCCTCACCCTGACCGAGGCCGACACGGTGTTCGTGCTCGACCCGTGGTGGAACCCCGCCGCCGAGAACCAGGCCGTCGACCGCACGCACCGCATCGGTCAGACCCGATCGGTGAACGTCAACCGGCTCATCGCGGAGGACACCATCGAAGAGAAGGTGCTCGCCCTCGCCGCGAAGAAGGCCGAGCTGTTCGCCACGATGATCGACGATGACGCGCTGTTCGCGGACGACCTGTCCGCCGACGACATCCGGTCCCTGCTCGCCTGACCCCGGCCCGCGCACCGTCCTCTGCACCACAGCCCCCACAGCACCACCTGGAGTCCCGTCCCCCATGCCGTCCCGCCGCCGCGCCCGCACCAGCGCGACCTCCGTGTTCCTCGTCCTCGGTCTGGCGATCGCGGGGTACGCCCTCCACTCCGCCGGGCTGCTGCCGCCCGCGCAGGCCGACGGTGCCGCGACCAGCGGACCGGACGCGACCAGCGGACCGGACGCGACCAGCGGACCGGACGCGACCAGCGACCCCGGACCGGGCAGCACCGCCAGCGCGAGTGCCGCGTCGGAGCCGAGCCGTGCCTCCAGTCCGGATCCCGACGCGACAGCGTCGCTCCGGCTCCTCGCGACCCTGCCGGTCAAGGGGAAGGCGCCGGCGACCGGCTACGACCGCACGGCTCAGTTCGGCACGGCGTGGCTCGACGTCGACCACAACGGCTGCGACACGAGGAACGACGTGCTCGCCCGCGACCTCACGGCGGTCGTCCGGCAGGGGCCGTGCAGGGTGATGACGGGTACGCTCGTGTCGCCGTACACCGGCGGGTCGATCGCGTTCACCCGCGGACAGACGACGTCGACCGAGGTGCAGATCGACCACGTCGTCGCACTCGAGAACGCGTGGCGGACGGGCGCGCAGCAGTTGTCGCAGACCTCGCGGGAGGCCCTCGCCAACGACCCGGCGAACCTCTTCGCCGTCGACCAGCACTCGAACGCCCAGAAGCGCTCCGGCGACGCCGCGACGTGGCTGCCGGCGGCGAAGGGGTTCCGCTGCACCTACGTCGGGCACCAGGTCGTGGTGAAGGCGAAGTACCGCCTGTGGGTGACGCCCGCCGAGCGCGACGCCATGATCCGGGTGCTCGACCGCTGCTGACGCGCTTCAGCCGCCCGCGGCCAGTGCACCCGCCGCGACTGCCCACCAGTACCCGAGCACCGCTCCCGCCGGCAGCGCGAGCACACCGAGGCCCAGCGCACGCCGGAGCAACCGACGCCGAGCGGTCGCGGCCGCGATGTCCCGCTCGAGCCGCTCGAACCGCTGCACGTGCCGCAGGGTGTCGTGGACGACGACGGCGTCGACGTGCCAGGTGCCGCGCTCCTCGGCGAGCATCGAGAGGTACCGGACGGCTTCCGGGGAGTGCACCCGGGGCAGTCCGGCGATCCACGCGCCGACCTGCGCGGGCTCGAGCGTCACCGCTGCCGGGGGCTTGTCGCCGAAGCGGAGCCGTTCCGCAGCGACGACGATCACGGGCTGCACGGGGATCGGTCCGCCGGCGGCCGCGGAGAGCAGCGCCGTCGCCCGCTCGCCCTCCTGGAGTGCCCGGTGCATGTGCGGCGTCCGGTGGCCGTCGACGAGCAGGGTCCGCCCGCCCACCCAGACGGTGTGTCCGGAGTGGTTCTTCGTGTTGATCGAGAACACGCCGGTCGGGCCGACCACCACGTGGTCGATGTCGGTCGACCGCCTGCCGACCGGCACGGCGTGCAGGACCGTGTACTCCGGGCCCAGTGCCTCGAGTTCCGCCGCCACCTGCCGCTCACCCAGCGCACCCTTGTACCAGGAAGCGGCCTCGGCACGCAGTGGGTCCGCGCCCGTGAACCGCTGCCACCGGGTCAGCCCCGGGCCCTCTGCCTGGATCGCGAGGCACTCCTGCATGACCGCGTACCCGGGCTTCCGCGCTCGGAGCGTCAGCTTCGCGGCGCCGCGCGCCGTGGTCGTCGTGTGTTCCCCCATGCAACGACCTTCCCAGGGGTCCACCAGCCCGCGCGCACCCCACTTCTGGGGATCACTCATCTCCGTCGAGGTTGATCTAGACAACAGGTGTAGTCTTACTCGCAATGCAGACGCATCGTACGGACTCGCTGCCCGCGCCGGGCGCGGACCCCGAGCCCTTCACCGCCGAAGACCTCAGGAGGCCCCCATGTCCACCAGCCGATTCACCGACCGCGTCGTCCTCATCACCGGCGGCGGCTCCGGCCTCGGTCGCGCCACCGCCGTCCGTCTCGCGTCCGAGGGCGCCGCGCTCTCCCTCGTGGACGTCTCCGCCGAGGGCCTCGAGGCCACCAAGGCCGCCGTCCTCGAGGTCGCTCCCGACGCCGACGTCCTCACCACCGTCGCCGACGTCTCCGATGAGTCACAGGTCGACGCGTACGTCCTCGACACGACCGAGCACTTCGGCCGCATCGACGGCTTCTTCAACAACGCCGGCATCGAGGGCAAGCAGAACCCGACCGAGTCCTTCACCGCGGCGGAGTTCGACAAGGTCGTGTCGATCAACCTCCGCGGCGTGTTCCTCGGCCTCGAGAAGGTGCTCGGCGTCATGCGCGAGCAGGGCTCCGGCATGGTCGTCAACACCGCGAGCGTCGGCGGCATCCGCGGCATCGGCAACCAGTCCGGCTACGCCGCAGCCAAGCACGGCGTCGTCGGCCTCACCCGCAACTCCGCCGTCGAGTACGGCCAGTACGGCATCCGCATCAACGCCATCGCTCCCGGCGCGATCTGGACGCCGATGGTCGAGAACTCGATGAAGCAGATCAACCCCACGGATCCGCGCGCAGCCGCCGAGGAGTTCATCCAGGTCAACCCGACGAAGCGCTACGGCGAGGCCCCCGAGATCGCCGCGGTCGTCGCGTTCCTGCTCTCCGACGACGCCTCCTACGTCAACGCCACCGTTGTGCCGATCGACGGTGGTCAGTCCGCCAAGTACTGAGCGCGCGGCACGCGCATCAGACAACCGCCTGGAGGCGCGGCTCGGCTCCGACGTGTCCGCTGACCGTGACAGCATGGTCGGCGGACACCCTGGAGGGGAACGCATGGGCACCAACGAGCAGCACGGGTCGGCCTTCGGCCGCGGCGTCGACAAGGCGCCGTCGACCGCGGCCGCGGAACTCCGTCGGAGGATGGCGGCCTCGCCCGCGGGCTTCCTGCGGAGCGCAGCCTGGGTCCCGTGGAAGCCGGAAGACACTCCGGACAGCGGCAGTGTCGCCCACGTGGTGATCCGCGAGAAGCCGTTCGTCCCCGTGTTCACCGACCCCGCGGACCTCGCTGCCGGCCTGCCCGACACCGAGGGACGCCCGGTGCCGATGCACGAGCTCGTGACCGCGCTCCCGGACGAGTTCGGGATCGTGGTCGACCCGACGAGTGCGGCGGACGCGAACTTCCTGCACGCCGACGTCCTCGCCGTGATGCGGGAGCAGATGCGGGGCGGCGTCCCGACCGACGACGACGCCTGACGTCTGCAGCCCAGCGACACCCTCCCAGTTCTGGGGATCCCTCACTACCTGCCCGTCACGCCACGATGGAGCGCAGCGAGAGGGGCGCACATGGCGTTGGGTGGACCGGGACCGAGGGATTGGTCGCCGTCGGGGTCGAACGACGCACCACCGACCCGGCGATCGACCTCGCGTCCCCTGTACGCGCCGTCACCGCTGCTCACCGCTGCTCGGCCCGCTCCCCAGACCCGTCCGTGGGCGTACGCCGCGCTCTCGATGGTGCTCGGGACGGGAAGCGTCGTCCTCGCGGTCGCCGCACCGCAACACGACGGAGTCGCGAGCGGCTTCATCGTCTCCACCGTCGGCATCAGCGCGATCGTCTTCGGCGTGCACGCCGTGCGTCGAGCCCGCTGGGGATCAGCCGCGTCGCGGGCGTTCGGACGTGGCGGATCGTTCCTCGGCGGGCTCGGCACGGTCCTGATGCTGTACGGGCTCCTCGCCTTCGCCCTCACCGGGTTCGGCGTCACGCTGCCGGCGTTGTCCCTGCCGTCGGTGGGAGTGGACCTGAGCGAGTCGGCACCCGAGTCGCTCATGCCGACCACCACCGCATCTGCACCTGCACCGACCGCTCCGCGGACCCCGTCGGCCGCTCCTTCCGAGCAGTCGAGCGCCGCAGTGCCGGTACCGGCCATCGAGGAGCCGGCATCCGGGACAGCCGACCAGGAGCGCAGTGCTCTCGCGCAGTCCGCTGGCACCCTCGCGTTCACCATGCGGCAGCACTACGGCGCAGGCCCGTACCCCGCGCAGCTCCTCCGTGCTGAGGATCCCGGGCGACTGACGACCTCGGACGGCGTGGTCCTCGCGCCACTCCCCGAGGCCACCCGGGTGGTCTACTCCGTCGCTCCCGACGGGTCGGCCTGGTCGATCACACTGGTGGGCTCGTCGTACGGCTCGGTGGTCACCTACAGCTCGACGATCGGTACCGTGCAGTCCGGCTGACCCACGTCCTGGGCGTTCTCGGGGAGGCTCGGCCGTGCGCTGCCGGAGGGTGGCAGGCTGCGCTCATGGCCGAGATGCTGACCGTCCCCCAAGCGTTCGCGCTGCTCCAACTCGAGCCCGACGGCCGCAAGGCCACCGATGTGCAGACGCTCGACCTCGGGCTCGCCGGAGCAGTCCTCGCCGACCTCGCCCTGCGCGGTTCCGTCTCCCTCCGGGACGGGCTGGTCACGGTCGTCGACGGATCGGCCACCGGCGACAACGTCCTGGACGAGACCGTCGGCACCATCGCAGCGTCGGGGACGTCGCGGAAGGCGAAGTCGTGGGTGCAACGCCTCGGGAAGCGCCCGCTGCGTGACGCGGTCCTCGCGGGTCTGACCGAACGGGGCCTCCTGTCGGTCGAGCAGGGCAAGGCGCTCGGGATCTTCCCCACCACCAAGTACCCGGAGCGAGACGGCGGGCCCGAGGCCCTCGTGCGTTCGGCGATCGCGGACGTGCTCGCCCGTCGGAGTGAGCCGACCCCGTTCGCCGCAGCCGTCATCGGCCTGTTGGACGCCACGAGTACGCTCCGCAAGCAGTTCGGCAAGGTGGACCGGGACCTCGTCACGGAGATCACCTCGGGAGCATGGGCGAGCCCGGCGGTCAAGGCCGTGCTCGAGGAGATCCAGATGGCCGCGATCCTCGCGACGGTCGCTGCCAGCACGGCGGCGACCACCTCGGTCATCGCCTCGAGTTGACCGGCGCAGGACGCCCCGTTGCGGCGCGACGCCGACGCCGACGCGACCGGCCGAGCACTGTCAGCGGCGCTGGCCGTCCACCTTCCCTGAACCAGCCACGGGCTCGACGAGCTCGATGAACCGCGACAGCAGTGACAGCCCGGCGATCGACGGCGGCAGCCCCGTGGTGAGCGCCGGCGAGTACACGAGGTACGCCGCCCACTTCGCCCGCGACAGCGCCACGTTCAACCGGTTCGGCATGAGCAGGAAGTCGAGCCCACGCGGGATGTCGGCAGCGCTGGACGCCGCGAGGGACATGATCGACACGACAGCCTCGCGCCCCTGGAACATGTCGACCGTGCCGACCTGGGTGCCGGTGAGTCCCGCGCGGTCGAGCTCCTGGCGGATGAGTGCTCCCTGCGCGTTGTACGGCGCGACGACGATGACGTCCTCGTCCGTCAGTTCCCGCGTACCGGCGTCGTCCGTCCACGTCCGACCGATCACGTTCCGCGCGAGCGAGACCACCCGGGCGGCTTCTTCCGCGGACGACGTGGTGTTGCCCGCGTGCAGGACCGGTACGGGGTGCACGCCGGCGTCGATGCCGTCGAGGTGCCGTCCGGACGCCATCGACGACAGCTGCCCGTCGTAGGAGAGCGACGACACCGACGCCGTGAGTGCGGGTTCCATCCGCCGGGTCCGCGCCAGGAAGTAGCCGAACTCCGGCGGCAGCACGTGTTCGCCGTCGGTCAGCCAGCCGAGCGCCGAGACGTCGACCGGCTCCGGGTGGGAGCCCTGCGACACCTGGGGCAGCTGTTGCGGATCGCCGAGCAGGAGCAGTCGGGTCGCGGCGATCGAGGACGCGATCGTCGGCGCGAGCGAGAACTGCCCCGCTTCGTCGACCACGAGCAGGTCGAGGGAGCGCCGTGGGATCGTGCCCTCGTTCGCGAACGTCCACGCGGTCCCGCCGACGACGCCCCCGGTGCCGGTCTCGGCGCAGGACGACAGGAACGCGGCGACCGCGGCGTTGTTCTTCACCGGCGTCCACGCCGCGGCGTCGACGTCCTCGGCGTCCGCACCCGAGCGCGGCACCTTCACGACCCGGTCGGCGGGCACCCCGGCAGCAACGACCGCGGCGAGGAAGTTCTCCGAGGTCGCGTGCGACTGCCCGACGACCCCGACGCGCCAGCCGTACTCGCGGACGAGTCGGGCGACGACGTTCGACCCGACGTAGGTCTTGCCCGTGCCGGGAGGCCCCTGGATCGCCAGGTACGAGCGGTCGAGGCCGAGCAGCGTCGTCACCACCGCCGACACCGTGTCGTCGCCCTGCACGGGCGCGATGGGTCCGCGCGGCGGCACCCGGCGGAGCAGGTCGAACGCGGGATCGGGCAGCATCGACGGCAGGGCGTCGAGGACCTCCTGGCCCCACTCGGCGGTCGCCTCGGGCTGCGGCTTGGCCCTCGGCGGCGCTGCGGGAGCGAGTGCGACCGGGAAGTCGTGGTGGGGCTCCCCTCCGCCGACCGGCAGGCTCTCCTTCACGACCACCTCGAAGGCGTCACCGTTGTCGAACGCCTCCAGCACGACCGCGCGAGCCGACGCGCCCTTCGACCCCGGCGCCGGAGCGGCGACCGACGGCGGGAGTGGGTCATCGTAGACGAGGTGTGGCGTGCCTCCAGGCCGGATCCGCGAGCCGGGCGCGAGCGTCCCCGACAACCGGATCTCCCGTGACTGCGACCGGGCGCGCGGCAGCGTGCCCCAGTCGCGATCGACCGACGCCCGCTCGACCACGAGCACGTCGCGCGTGTCCGCCCAGTCGTCCACGGGGTTGCGGAGGCGGTCGAAGTGGTCCTGCCAGAAGGTCTTGGCCTCGCGGCGGTGGTAGTCGATCGCGGCTGCGGCGAGCGCCAGCGCCTGCTGGTCGGGCGTCCGGTCGAGGGCGTCGACACCCTCGACGGAGGCGGCGAGCGCCGTGTAGACCGGGTTCGGTTCACGATCGACGGGGATCGGCGGCAGCAACTCGGCCGGTTCGTCGACGCTCGGAGCCGGCGCCTGCGCGCGCAACGACAGCAACCAGTCGCGGAGCCGCAGCGTCGAGCGGCAGTCGTAGGCGTTGTAGTCGGCGACCTCGTCGAGCATGTGCTGCCCGGCCGCGGCGTCCCCGTTGCGGAGCTCCTCGATCGCGTCGACGTAGGCGGTGATGCTGTCGGCGGCGTTCGTGACGTCGCTCTGTCGCAGATCGGATCCCATGTAGAGCGGCTCGAGCTTCTTGATGGAGTAGCTGTGGCTGCCGACCACGAGGGCCTTGCGCACGATCGGGTACAGGTCGACGAGGACGCCCGCACGCAGGAGGTCGTCGACCGCGTCCTCCCCCACCCCGTGCCGGGCGGCGAGGGACAGCAGGTGCGTCCGCTCGTACGCCGCGTAGTGGTAGATGTGCATGTCCGGGTACTGCTCGCGGCGGACCCGGACGAACTCGAGGAAGTCGACCAGCGCCTGTCGCTCGTCGCGGAGCGTGTGCGCCCAGAACGCCGTGAAGCGGGCCTCGGGGTCGACGAGGCCGAAGAGGTAGTCAATCCCCCAGTGCACGCCGTCCTCGGTGTAGAGCGGGTCGCCCTCGAAGTCGAAGAAGACATCGCCGGCGTTCGGGGCCGGGATCGCGTCGAGTGCGCGCGGGTCCGCCACCTCGAAGACGGGCGCGCGGCCGCCGGAGGCTTCGGACTCGGTCTGGAGGCGCGCCTGACGCACCAGCCGGTCCTGCGTCGACCGCGACATCGCCGGCATGGCCGCGGTGCGGTCCGCCAGGTCGTCGATCGTCCGCACCCCGGCACGGATGAGCTTCGTCCGCTGGTCGAGGCGCATGCCCGCGACGAGCACGAGGTCGCGGTGGTCGGCGACCTGGGTCGTGCAGATCGGGCAGCGGCCGCAGCTGCTGTAGTGCGGGTCACCCCAGGCCAGCTCCTCGTCGGCTGCCATCCGCTCGGCGATCACCCGCTGGAGTTCGGCGCGCTGGGTCCGGTACACGGGCGCGATGTCGGCGAGGTCGTGGGTGGTGGTGCTGCGGTCGCCGAGGACGAGGTGGACCTGCCGCCCGGTCGGGATGCCGTGCGCCTGCATCTGCTCGGCGTAGGCGGCGAGCTGCAGGAGCGCGCTGATCTTGGCGTGGCGGGCGAGTTTGGTGTCGTAGACCTCGTACTCGCCGTCTGCGTTGCGGATGATGAAGTCGGCGAAGCCGATGAAGCCCGGCGCACCTGGTGCCGGCGGTCGGTGGAACGTCGGCTGGTACAGCACGTCGGCGCCGGTGCGCATCGTCTCGAGCGCTGCCTGTGCTGCTGCGGCGTACCCGGCGGGCTCGGGCCGGTCGAACTCGACGACCTCTTGCGTCTTCTTGAGGATGTCGAGGTAGTCGAGCTCGTGCTGATCACCGAGCCGGGCGGTCCGTTCGAGCATGTCGTCGTGGACCTCGGGCAGGGGCTCTCCGCGGCCGAGCTTGGCGTCGAGGCGTCGGAGGAACGCCCACTCGCAGGCCGCCCACGTCGACAGGTCGCTCGGGCTGAGCAGGACGCTGCCGTCGGTGGTGATCTGCATGCGGGTCCCCCGGTCTCTCGTGGTGCTCTGCGAGCCTAGGGGCGGCCCCCGACACACTCGTCTTCGCCGTTCATCCGCACGAACCGCGCCCCCTCGTACCCGTCCCGCGACACC
The DNA here is from genome assembly GCF_030406605.1 of Curtobacterium sp. 458. Taxonomy (NCBI): domain Bacteria; kingdom Bacillati; phylum Actinomycetota; class Actinomycetes; order Micrococcales; family Microbacteriaceae; genus Curtobacterium; species Curtobacterium sp. 458. The sequence goes on from NZ_CP129104.1 coordinate 3,395,608, forward strand.
CATGCCGTGAAGTCCGCGAGCGACCGCACCCAGTGCCCCCGCTCCCCGTACAGCGCCTGGTACACGACCACGGGTTCCTCGGTCTCGACGTCCTTCGCCACGAGGACCACCTCGTACTCCCCACCCTTGAAGTGCCGGTAGCGCCCAGGCGTCACGGACGCCGACGCCGACGCTGACTCCGGCAGCAGCGACTCGAGCAACGCCGACACCCGCCGCTTGATGTCGTCGCGGATAGCCCGCACCTCCTCGATGTCCTTGCCTGCCGGGTCGGTCAGCTCCCAGTCCTCGTACCGCTTCCCGGGGAACACCGGACACGCGTCGCCGCACCCCATCGTGATGACCGCGTCCGAGGCCTGCACGTCGGAGGTCGACAGAAGCTGCGGCACCGCCCCGGTGATATCGATCCCTTCCTCCGCCATCGCCGCGACAGCCACGGGGTTGATCTGCGACCCGGGCTCGCTCCCGCCCGACAGCACCCGCACCCGGTCCCCGCCGAGCGCCCGTGCGTACCCGGCGGCCATCTGGGACCGCCCGGCGTTGTGCACGCAGACGAACAGGATCGTGGGGACGTCACTCATGAGGTCCAGCCTGCACCACGTCACACGGTGTCACCCTCCTGTCGGCTGTCACCGGATCGTCGTACCGTCCTCCCATGACCGTCGTCACGGCCGTCGCCGTCCTCGTGGGTGTGCTCGCCGTCGCCACCGTGCTCGGCCTCGTCCTCCGGAGCAGGACGGGACGAGCCTGGTCCGTCCGGGGCACCGGCGCGGACACCACCAACAGCAGCAGCAGCAGCAACACCGCTCACGGCATCGCCCCCGCCGAGGCGTTCGGCACCCGCGCCACCCTCGTCCAGTTCTCCACCCCGACGTGCGCCCGCTGCCCCGGCACCCGCCGCCAGCTCGACGCCCTCGCCGGCCAGCACGACGGGGTCGCCCGCCTCGAGATCGACGTGGCCGAACGGACCGAGGTCGCGAGTCGCTACAACGTCCTGCAGACACCAACGGTCCTGCTCGTCGACGCCGACCGCGCAGTTCGCACCCGCTTCGGCGGCCCACCGAGGCCCGCCGAACTCTCCGCAGCACTCACCGCCGTCCTCCAGGAGGCTCCCGCATGAGCGACACCACCACCGGCATCGACCCGCGTTCCCCGCGCTTCGGTGCCGCGATCACCACCGTCCTCCTCGCAGCGACGATCGTCCTCACGCTGATCCCCGCGACGTACGCCGTCGGGATCGTCTTGCTCGCCGCCATCGTCGTGCTCTTCACCATCGGAGGCATCGGCGGCATCCGACGCCACCCCTACGGCGCACTCTTCCGCCGCTTCGTCCGCCCGAGACTCGGCCCGCCCGCCGAACTCGAGGCGCCGGAGCCCCCGACCTTCGCCCAGCAGGTCGGTCTGTTCGTCACCGCCGTCGCACTCCTCCTCGCCCTCGTCGGCGTCCCCTACGCCGCACCCGTCGGCGCGGCCGTCGCCCTCGTCGCCGCGTTCCTCAACGCCGTCTTCGACGTCTGCATCGGCTGCATCCTCTACGTGTGGCTGGTCCGCGCGGGCGTCCTCCGCCCGCGACGCACCACCGCCTGACCGCAGGGAGGCGCGACCCCCCTCCGCAACGCACGCCGCGCCGGCAGGGTGATCCGGACTGGAGGCGCAACCCACCTCCGCAACGCACGCCGCGCCGGCAGGGTGATCCGTGCCTCCAGGCCGGCCGACAGCGCGACAGCGCGCGCGTCCAGGCGCTTCCCTAGACTCGCGACATGAGCGCACCGGCACGGACCGAACGTGGTCTCGACCGACTCGTCAACTTCTCCGATGCGACCGTCGCCATCGCGATCACACTGCTGATCCTGCCGTTGGTGGACCTCGCGGGTGAGATCGACGGTGGTACGGGGGCCGGCGAGCTCCTCCGCGAGCACTGGGGCTCCATCGTCGAGTTCGTCGTCACGTTCTGGGTGATCTCGCGGTTCTGGCGGCTCCACCACCAGGTGTTCGAACACGTGCAGTCGTACACCCCACTCGTGCTGCGACTGAACTTCGTGTGGCTCATCAGCATCGTGTTCCTGCCGTTCGCCGCGAACCTGCTCGACGCCGGCGACACCGACCGGGTCGCGTACGCGGTGTACCTCGGGACGATGCTCGTCACGAGCCTGTCGCTCACCGCGATCGAGTTCGCGCTGCGCCGTTCGCCCGAACTGCTGTCGACACCGCTCGCCACGCGGGACAAGGGGTTCATCGCTGCCGGGCTCCTCGCGGCCGCCCTCGTGCTCGCCGTGCTCTTCCCCGACGTCGGGCTGTTCTGGGTGCTGCTCCTGCTGCTGCAGGGGCCGATCGGCGGGCTGCTGCACCGACGTTCCTCGTAGGGTGGAGCGCATGGGGGACTACGAGGACATCGCTCGCCGAGCGTGGCGGCGGACGACGTGGATCGCGATCGGCGGCTTCGTCGTCGGGGCCATCGTGGGCGTCTTCCTCGCGAACGGAGAATCGGCGCTCAGGAGCCTGCTCATCATCGTCGGGGTCGGGCTGAGCATCGGCGGCTTGAGCGGAGCGGTCTCGCTGTTCACGAGCGCTTCCCGGCTCACACCGTCGATGCAGTGGCCCGTCCGAGAGCTGGACAGGCCTGATCGCCGGAAGGTGCGTCGGGCCGTGTACTCCGGGCAGCCGATCGAGCCGACCGGTTCGGACGTTGCTCACCGTGCGGCCGACTGGGCTCGCGGAGCGGTCGTCACGCTCCCGGTCAACCTCGGGCAGTTCCTGCTGCTCTACCTCGGGATCGGCGGCGCGCAGCTGCCGAACATCATCAACGATGATCCGTGGGCGTCCGGCTTCGCCCGCATCTTCTTCGGCGCACTCGTACTGGTCGCGATCGGGCTCAGCGTGTCGTTCGTCCGGAACATCCGCGGAGCCCGCCGGTACCTCGCTGCTGTCGGGAGCCGGTAGCCCGTGCCGTTCACCGACGCCTCCTCGGTCCTGCTCGTTAAGCTCGCGACGTACCTCCCCGACGAGGAGGACTCCGGCGCCGCCGAGATCGTCCCCGGCTACGTCCACGGGGCAGTTCGCCGGTTCGAGGTCGGCGGCCGGCTCACGCTCACGCCCGAGGTCCTCTGGTTCGCAGCGCATCCGATCAACTACGCGCCCGGCACCCGCTTCGGCATACCCGTCGAGGAGATCGTCCGGCTCGACGACGTCTCGAGCGGCCTCCGCAGGAAGGTCCGGGTCACCATGCGGAGCGGCATGGCGCCGACGTTCCTGATGTGGGGCATCCCCCGCTTCATCGAGGCGGTTGAGCGGGCGCGCGCCGCGCTCTGACTCCTCATGGCCGGCAAGCGGTCGGCCGGGAGGCGCGGATCACCTGCGCCACGCCCGTCCGGTGCCGGAGAGTCCCCCCATCGAACCCTCCGACCCCGGCCGTGCCCTCGACCGCCGACCCGTGCATGGTCAGGCCGCCGCTGCGCGGGCGGACAACGCCTGCTTGCTCAGCGCGACGAGGTCGTCCGCGCGGAGGGCCGGCCAGCCGTGCAGGAGCTCCCGCCATTCCGTCGGGAGCGCGCTCACCCCGTACAACGCGCCCGCGAGGCCACCCGCGATCGCCGCCACCGTGTCGGTGTCGTTCCCGGTGCGGACCGCTCGGACGAGGGCATCCTCGAGACTCGTGCTCTTCCGCACCGCGGCGTAGGCAGCTTGGAAGGCCGACACGACCCAGCCGTTCGAGTCCGTGAAGTCGACCGGCTTCGAGTGCTCCGCCGTCACGATCCGGTCGACCCAGGTGCGCCGCTTGTCGAGGTCGAGCAGGTCGAGGCCCGCCATGACGTCGAGCTCGCCCGTGAGGACCGCCTTCCGGATCGCCACGCACCAGAGCACGCACGCGTCCCCCGCGTCGGACTCGTAGTGCGTGAGGTCACTGATCGCTCGAGCGGCCTCGGCCAGCCGGAGCTCCTCGTCGACCGCGCCCGTCAGGTACCCGAGCACCAGCGGCGCAGTCCGCATGAGCGAGCCGTTCCCCGCCGACCGCCCCTTGTACTCGTGTTCCTGCCGGGCCGCAGCCCGCGCTGCGGAGGCGACCCGTGCCTCCAGGCCGGTGAGCACGTTGCGCGTCTGGATGCCGACGTCGGGCGCGGTGCGTGCCCAGTCGGCCCAGGCGGCCACCAGGCCGTCGAGTGCTGCCTCGCTGGCGGGGTCGCCGCCGCGGGCGAGGGTGCGGAGGATCGGGACCGCCATGCTCGTGTCGTCGGTCCACTCCCCCGGTGCCCAGCCGAAGGAGCCGCCGCCGGCCATCCGGATCGGGGTGGGTTCGGGGACGGCGGGTCGGAACTCGTAGCCGGCGCCGAGGGCGTCGCCGGCGGCGGAGCCGAGCACGGCGCCGATTGCGCGGTCGCGGGTGGTTGGGTTCATGGCCGCCTGCCTTCCGGTCGAGGTTTGCGCGGTTCTGCGCTAACTGGTCCTACTGTTCCACGTCGTCGCGGTTTGCGCAAGTGTGCGTAAACTCGGCGACGTGACTTCGTCTGCGTACCGCGATCCTTCCGGCAAGCGCCTGGTCGACTACCCGTGTCCGTCCGTCGCTGTGGACACAGCCGTCCTGACCGTGCCTGTGGGGGAACCGCTGTCGGTCCTCCAGGTGCGCGATGCCGTCGACGGGGACTGGCGGTTGCCGGGGACGTTCGTGCACGAGGGCGAGCGGCTGGCCGCGGCGGTGTTGCGATCGCTGGCCGACAAGGCCGGTGTGACCGGGCTGGCGCCGTCGCAGTTGCACGTGTTCGACGATCCTGCGCGGGACAGTCGGGGGTGGGTGTTGTCGGTGGCGCACCTCGATGTGGTGCCGGCCTCGTCGCTGTTGTCGTCCGATATGGACGCTTCGCGCGCGCGGCTCGTGCCGGTCGACGCTGCGACGGGGATGGTGCACGGGCACGACGAGATCGTGGCGTTCGCGGTGGCCTCGTTGCGGGCGCTCTACGCCGCGGCGCCGGACCCGCGGGGCCTTGTGGCGGAGCCGTTCACGATGACCGAGCTGCGGCGGGTGCACGAGGCCGTGGCGGGGCGGGCATTGCAGCCGGACTCGTTCCGGAGGGCGATGCTGCCGAGGCTCGTGGCAACGGAGGAGAAGCGGGCGGAGGGGCCGGGGAAGCCAGCGGGGACGTACCGGCGGATCGAGCATCAGTAACGGTCTCGTTCCTGCACGGTCAGCTCCGGCGATCGCCCGACCACAACTCGACGGCACCGCTCGTCGGACGCCGTGTTGAACGGCGACTCTTCTCGTGATGGAGCACTGGGAGGCTGACGACGCTCGACGGCGGCACATGGCGCGGTTCGGCCGACGGGACACGGCGCCCGAACTCGCTCTGCGGCGTGAACTCCACCGCCGCGGGCGACGCTTCTTCGTGGACCGCCAGGTGAGCACGCGGTGCCGAGTGCGACCCGATCTGGTCTTCCCGCGATCCCGGGTGGCCGTGTTCGTCGACGGGTGCTTCTGGCACTACTGCGAGGAGCACGCACACCTGCCGAAGGCGAACGCCGAACTCTGGCGCTTGAAGCTGCTGGCGAACCGTCGACGGGACGCGCAGAACGAGGCGATCCTCGTATCCGAAGGATGGCGGGTGCTCCGGTTCTGGGAGCACGGAGACCCGCTCGCTGCCGCGACGGATGTCGAGCGGGAGCTCGACCGATGGGACCGGATCACCCGGTGCGCGGCACGCTCCAGCGGACGATGGGTTCGCGATCGAAGTAGTCGGAGTCGAACCGATTGACCTCCGACCTCTGGTGAAGGCCCATCCTCGATCTGCGTCAGAGGAATTGCCGCAAGTGACGGCGCAGATCAGGATCAGAGACGTATACGAAGGTGCCCAGAACCCCTCGCGTCCGGAGGACCGCGTAGATGTTCGCCACGAAACGACGGAGGTCATCGTCGGTGTACGTGATACCGAGCCGAGGATTGTTCTCCATGCCCTTCTTGTCGAAGTAGTTCGACCGGTCGAACCAGAGCTGCTGGCCCAGAGGATCGAAGCGGAGATCCGGGCCGATGATCACTCCGACGTAGTTCAGGTCGTACCCCTGCACCGTGTGGATGGAGCCGACCTGGTCCACTGCCCCGGGCGACGTGATCCAGTCCTTCTGCGTCTGGTTCCACTGGAGACGTTGCCCATCGACTTCGATGTCGACGGCTTGCCGATCGTGCTTGCTCTTCCACTCCCACGCGTACCCAGCGACGAGACGTGACAACCCCACTTCGTCATCACGCGCACGGATCGCATCGTGCATCTCCCCGAGGTCGTCGAACATGCGGAACGCGTACTCACCGAAGGTCTTCGGCTCCGGTGACTCGCCCCGCATGATGGCTCGGACGTACGAAACGTAGTCAGCACCACCCTGCACGCGCATCTGGGTGAAGAGGCGGTAGTAGCGATCGCTCTGGCGGGCGTTTCGGATCATGTCGGCCTGCAGTCGTTGCGGCAGGTCCGCTGGTCGAACGCTCTGTTCGGAGTCGAGCAGGAACACCTGGTGCGTACTGCGATCCCGGATCCAGTCGGCCTGCGTGTAGTGATCCTCGTCAGCACCGAAGAGCCGCTCGTTGATCTCACCAAAGCTCTTGTTCTGTGGACCCGACGCCTGGTTCGCTCGATGGTTCAGCCGGTGGGACTCGTCGACGACGAGCAGGTCCCACTTCTCCGCGCTCTTCCCGACGTCAAACGGAGTGAGCACCATGGTCTTCTCGAGTCCGGGGGTCTTTCCGAACACGCGCTTCAGCGATGCTCGGAGCGCTTGCTGCGGGACGACGAGACCGATGCGGAAGTCCGAGAGCCGCCGCCGATTATCCTCTGTGAAGTAGTCGGAGAACATCGAGTCTCCGTCGACATCGTCCACGCCGGTGCCGTTCGCGATGTCACGCAGCAGCTTCAAGAGGTAGACGGCAACGATCGTCTTGCCGGTTCCCGGATCACCTTGGACGACGATGGTGCTTCTTGCTCCACGGACGATGTCCTCGAAGAGGCCTTCGAGGATGTCCTCCATCACGACGGCTTGATCATGGTTCAGCGCCTTGAACGGGGAGAGCTTGAACAGCTCGCTGTTCTCGATCTCCGCGATGCTCCGCGTGAAGAGCTTCTGATCGCGGAGCGCTTCGAAGACGTCCTCGAACGTCTTCCGATACCGCTCCCGGTCGTAGTAGTCGGCGTTGACGACACCTTTGTTGCTGTTCAAGACCGTGTACTTGTCGTCCCCGGCGAACAACCCGATGAGCTGGGACTCCAGATCGAGGCACACCGACTTGTTGAACGTGCCGTCGAGGACGAGGCGGACCGCCTTGAGCGACCGACGTTCATCCGAGTCGAGATGCTGCCGCATCCGCGACGCGGTGTTGAGCGTCTCGCCGACGTACACACGCTTCCCGTCGTCGAGGATGTACACGACGGGCCAGTTCAGGAAGCGAGGGTCAGAATCCCGCCACAGTCGAAGGTGCTGCTCGTTGAAGGGCCACTGCACGACCTCAAAGCTCGTCATACTTCGTGCTCCGTCCGCGCGCTCGGTCGACCGGGTACTTGTCTCGGGTCACGGCGAGCTTCTCGCGGACTATCTCCGCCGGGTCGAGCCCGAGGCGATCGGCGAGGAGAATGCAGTAGGTGAGCACGTCGGCGAGCTCGAGACGAACCCGGTCAGCGTCCGCTTCCGAGCCCCATTGGAAGCACTCGAGCAGTTCGCCCGCTTCGATCGAGATGCTCTTCGCCAGGTTCTCCGGCGAGTGGAACTGCGCCCATTCCCGCTCGGCGACGAACTCACGGAGTTCCTCGCGCAGCCCCTCATCTGCCATGTCGGCACGTTAGCAGCTGGTTCCGGCTCCACCGGGTGCGAACTCGATCACGAAGACGACAGGCACACGGACTTCGGGCTTCGCACCCAGGCAGGCCCAAGTCCCCTGCCTGCCGGGTGGGGACGCCGTTCTTCGTCATTCATGTTCGATAGCGGCCCGTGCTCCGCGGCTGGCTCGCCCCCGCGGCCACTGCCCGACAACGGGTACTCCCGCCCCACATCCCCAACCACGAGGATGGTCAACACCACTCGTCGCGGGGACGACGAACGGCACCGAGGATCAGGAGCTCCCCGAGGGACAGCACCATGACGATCGCTGGGGAATCGGCAGGTGTCGAAGCACGCCGCCAACGCAGTCACGCACAAGAGCTCCGACGCCAGGCACACGACGCCGAGCAACGCGCAGCCCGCTTCGAGATCGCCGAACGCACCGAGAGCGAGACCGCCCAACTCCTCGCCCCCCCCTCGCCGGCATCGGCTACCACCTCCTCGCCGACCGCCGCTGGCCCGGCAGCCGCACCGCCCAGGTGGACATGGTCGTCGTGGGCCGCGCCGGCGTCTTCATCGTCGACACGAAGGCCTGGCGCGAGGTCGCGGTCCACGGCGACCGGATCACCCGCGGCCAGGAGGACGTCACCGACGACATCGCCCGCCTCGCCGACCTCGCATACAGCACCGAGGCCACCCTCGCGGACATCGGCCTGGCACCCGGCGAGGTCCACGCCGTCGCCGCACTCGCCGGCCAGAAGCGCATGCACGCCCGCGTCGCCTCCGTCGACGTCATCGGCACGCACGACCTCGTCGGCCACATCACCAAGCGCGGCGCCCGGATCTCGGCGTCACGCCTCGACGAGGTCCTCGCAGCGATGCTGACACACTTCCCCGTGATCGGCGAGGACGCAGCGACACCGCCGCAGATCGTCGTCCCCGCAGCCGCCCTCCCCCGCGAACCCGCCCCGACGATCCCCACGCTCGACGACGAGCTCACGGACCAGCTCCTCGACGGCGTCCTCGAGGCACCCATCGAGGACTGGATGGCCTTCCTCGACCCCGCCCAGGCCAAGCTCGTCCGCCGCAGCTTCAACGGCCCGGCACGCATCCGCGGCGCCGCCGGCACCGGCAAGACCGTCGTCGGCCTCCACCGCGCCGCGTACCTCGCACGCTCGACCGGCGGCCGCGTCCTCTTCACCACCTACATCGGGACTCTGCCGAAGGTGCTCGAGTCGCTCCCCGAGCGCCTCGCGCCCGACATGGTCGGCCGCATCGACTTCGTCGGCAACCACGCGTTCGCCACGCGCCTGCTGAAGGAACGCAGGATCGCGTTCCCTGTGCCCGGACGGGAGGCGCGACTCGCGTTCGACGACGCCTGGAACGCGATCCGCGCCTCCAGTCCACTGCGGTCCTCGCGTTTCTCGCCCTCCTACCGGGAGGACGAGATCAAGCACGTGATCAAGGGGCGCGGCCTGACGCGTTTCGATCAGTACGCGGACCTGGCGCGCGTCGGGCGCAAGCACGCGCTGCCCGTGGAGACGCGGCAGGCGGTGTGGGACCTGTACGAGGCGTACTCGCGCGGGCTGCGCGAGCGGCGCGCGCACGACTGGGAGGACATCGTCCTGCTCGCGCGCGACGCGGTCGCGGCGGCGCCGCTCGAGCGGTACGACGCGGTGATCGTCGACGAGGCGCAGGACCTGTCGTGCACGATGGTCTCGCCGATGCATCACCTCGTCGGGGATCGCGCCGACGGGCTGACGCTCATCGGGGACGGCCAGCAGACGATCTACCCGGGCGGCTACACGCTCGGCGAGGTCGGGATCAGCCTGTCCGGCCGCGGTGTCGTGCTCGACGTGAACCACCGCAACACGGCGGAGATCCTCGAGTTCGCGAAGGAGATGGTGGCGGACGACCAGTTCGTCGACATCGAGGGCGTGGACGGCGTCGGCGACGCGGTGTCGGCGATCTCGCGTTCGGGGCCGGCGCCGGCGTTCCACCGGTTCTCGAGCCGGGCCGAGCACGACCGCTCGATGGTCGAGCGACTGCGCGAGGTCCTGCGGCTGATCGGGACGGGGCACGGCGACGTAGGGATCCTCACGGCGACGAAGCGGCAGGCGGACGACGTCCGGAGCGTCCTGCGTGACGCGGGGGTCCCGGTGATCATGCTCGACGAGTACTCGGGCAGGACGTCCAACGCCGTTCGGGTCGGCACGGTGAAGCGGGAGAAGGGGCTCGAGTTCAAGCAGGTGTTGTTGGCGCACGTCGACCCTCGGCTCATCGATCCGGCGCCGGGTGCGCCGTCCGAGACCGAGCGGGAACTGCGGGAACGCGGCCGGCGGGAGTTGTACGTCGGGATGACGCGGGCGCGGGACGGGCTGTGGGTGGGCGTGAGGAGCGGGGCGGGGAGCGGACGCTGAGGGGACCGTGCCTCAGCCGGGCTCGTCCAGGCTCTCGAACGCCTCGATCATGGCCTGCGACACGTCCCGACCGGCGGCGGCGACCTGGCGCACGAGGACCGCCGATGAGTTGGTGTGCTCGACGCGCCTCCCGAGCTGCTGCGCATCGATGCTCGTAAGCTCCCGCGCCCAGATGATGTCGTAGGTCCGCGCGTCGAGGAGCACGAACACCGCGACGTCGAAGTCCCACGACCGGAACGCCGAGAACTGTTGCGAGCGGCGATCGGCGGGATCGACGAGCCGAGCCTTGACCTGGATCCTGCGACCATCATCCGTGAGCAGGTCGTAGCTCTTCTCGGAGTTGGGCGCGAGCACGCCGCCGTAGGCGCGGAGGGCGATCGTCTCGGCGAGGTCGCCGAGCGGTGCGTTCCGCGTGCGGACGAGTCCGCGTCGGAGGAGCTCGTCGATCACCGCGACCGATGCGGCCAGCAACTGCCGGATGGACAGATCGGCGGGGACGAAAGGCAGCACTGGCAACTTCACGGTTGCACTGTACGGCTGGTGCTACCGAACCACCGTCTCGACGGGTTCCAGCCGGAAGAGGCACTGCGTCGGGTTGTACTCGCCCACTGTCGCCGTCACGCCGAGGTTCGTCCCCTCGCCGATCGTGTCGGGCACGTCGCCCGTGTAATGCATGTCGAACGTCGTGTTGACGTCCTCGAACTGGAACGACGGACCGCGGCTTGACGTCGTGCTGTAGTCGCCAGCACCGATCAGCATGTCGTACCGCGTGGCGTAGCTGCCGTGGTTGTTCATCTTCAAGATCGAACCGTCGAACGCGATCGTTCGTCCCTCGTACTGCTTCGCAAAGGCGTCGATCGACGGGTCGCAGTTCTCCGTGAGCTGCAGCAGCGCGGCCAGCTCCGGCGAGTTCGCTGCCGTGACGACGGCAGGTTCGGCCTGGGCATCCGACGTCGGCGTAGGGGACGGCTCGGGCGTCTCGACGCGAGCTTTGGCGGTCGAGCTGGCGGAGGGAGGGTCCGCCACGGCGTCACTGCCGCCGTTGCTGTCGTCGCCGAAGACTCCAGTCGCACCGAGGACGATGACGACGACGAGTGCGGCAGCGACTCCCCCACCGATCGCAATGACGTTCCGGGGCAGCTTCCGCGCCGGGCGGCGGAGCGCGAGCTCGGACTGCAGTCGGCCCTGCTTCTGCGAGACGACCTCCCATCCGTCCTGCTGCCAGCGCGCCGCCGTGCGCGCTTCCATGCCCCGCACGCACTTGACCGTGCGTGTCTCGTACCGGACTGGCTCGTCGGCCATGTGATCCTTCATTCGAATAGTCCTCGAGTTTGGCAACCATCGAAGCGTAGCGAGAGCGGCAGACTCTCTGTCACCCCGGACCGCTCTCCCGCTGCGTCTTGCGAATTCTCTTCGGAAGCGCGCATCCGAAGTCTCAGAGCGGCAGCGTCGGTCGACGCCTCTTCGGCGCATTCAGTCGGTGGCTTGCAGTGCACTCGCGGAATGGAGCCGACAAGCGCGCGTCCACCCGGCTGCGGTGAGCTCGTCGCCTACCGATGGCCGTCGGGGTCGCCCGCGACGCAGAGCGAATCGACGCTGACGTGAGCGCGAACCCTCGTGGCCGCGGTCGACGCCCGCGGCTTGCCGTCGGCCCGTGCGACGACCGCGGACACGGTACCGGTCTCGGGGTCCATCTCGGTGCGGGTCGTCGACAGCTCGTAACCCTCGCGTTTCCAGCGTGCTCCGGTCCGTTCGACGAGCGCTTCCGGGTCGGCGGGCCGGAGGGCCTCGACGAAGTAGCTGAACTGAACGGCTGTCCGGCCGCCGACTTCGCAGTCGTTCGCCACATGCTGCGGAACGTCCGGCGGCCAGGTGTCCGGCGCGAGGGCGAGGACCGACCGGAGTTCCGATACCGCCTGCGCCTTCGCTGCGTCGACCGACACAGCGAGGCTTGGCTCGGAGGAGGAGCATGCGCCGAGGGCGGCGACGGCTGTGACAGCGAGGAGCGCGGAAACGCCTTGCGGAAGCGCACGGTAGGGCGCTCGCCTTCCCGTCTTCGGTCTTGCCCGATCGGCCTGGGCGGTCCACTGCAACATCGTCACTCGTCGTAGTCGTCGACGGATCCGTCGGCGCACTGCGAGGTGATCCGCACGACGATGGACCTTGCATTCACCTGGTAAGCGGCTCCCGCGGCTCCAATGGCATCGGCCGTTGCCGAGTAGAGGATCCCGCCGTCGCCGCCGAAGTCGGTCTTCGACGGGTCGACCGTCAGCCCCTCCGAGCTCCACAGTCGCTGGAAGGTCTGTGCAACCGAGCGACCGTCCGTCGCGGTCTTCATCGACACGAAATAGCTGAATGCGACGCCACCCTGGCATTTCTCGGCAGAAGGCTTCGGAGTGTCCGGCCACGGTAGTTCGACCGCTGCCTCGGTCTGCCACAGCAGCTCGACTGCGGCGGCCTTGGCTTCGATTGGTGATGGCATCGGCTGATCCCCTCCAGCACACGCCGTCAAACCGACTGAGACGAGCGCTCCCATCACGACGAGGATCCCGATCCTTCGCTGAGCCCTCACGGCTGCCTAACCTCCGCCACATCGCGCGGCACAAAGGTTCCGATATCCATGTCCCCGACGTCACCGAGTCTCTGGCGCGCGGTGAGCCCGTGGATGCTCACGTAGCAGGCCACGAAGCTGATTGCCAGTGCTCGTCTCGGAACCGATCCGGACCGGCGCTCCGTCACATCGCTCGTCACTCGTCGTCGGGGTCGCCGGCAACGCATTGAGAATTGACGTAGACCAAGGCATTGCTGCTCGTGATCTCGAACGCAGCACCGGGTTGTCCACCAGCCTTGGCCGTCGCCGCGTACACACCGCCGTACTTCTCGCCGAAATCCTGCTGACTCCGCTCGACGTGGAGACCTTTCGAGCGCCAGTACTCTGCCAGACCATCGGCCAGCTCGCGCTGCTTCGACTCGATCGGGGCGTGGACCATGTACTGATAACTGACGCCATCCGAGCACTTCTTGCCCGTCGGGGCGCCGGGTGTCGACCACTCGAGATCGGTGGTCTTCGTCGTCTCGCTGAGGATCGCGAGCGCGCCCTGTCGAGCTTCTTCAGGCGTCATGGTCTTCCCTCCTGCTGCGCATCCAGCGAGCACGGCGACGGTGGACATCAGGACTGCCAATGCGGCAAGCCTGCTTCGGTTCGGGGCGTGACGCACATCGATCACGGTAGCGTCACCCGCGCCACGGTCAGCAGACTGTTGGTGCCTTCGTCGAGGTAGCCGTAGTCAGGATTCTCCGGGCTGTGCACGGTCAGGTCGTGGACGTTCACTCGGTTCCCCTCAAAGGTGCTGATCCTCGTGGCCCCGAAGTCGTCAGCGGGGTCGAGTCGGTGCGGCATGCTGTACTTTCGACCGATGTAGGCGACGTCCCATCGCTCGACGGCCTGTGCGGCGTACATGTGCTCAGCGTGGGTCGCGGCCGCGTCCGGCACGCTCGCGGGGATGCCTGCGGATCCCAGCGTCACCAACGAGTGCACGCCGAGGTCGGGGTGGTCGTGGAGCGCGATGGCCGCGACCGTGGATCCGTAGGAGTGTGCGACGACGTCGAGCTGCGTCTCCGGGCGCGTTGCGCGGAAACCTTCGAGGTCTGCGGCGAGGTTCTGGGCTCCTGCATCCGCGTACGCTTCTCCGAAGACGCCACGATTGCCCGTGGTGACGAAGTTCGGAGGCGCCTCGTACCCCAGCCACGTCACCATGGCGGTGTCGGGCTTCGATCCCGACGCCTGATGCAGACCGACCACGTTCGAAGCGGCCGCCATGCACTGCGTCGTGTCCTTCAGCGAGCTCCCCATCCCCGGAACCAGGTAGGACACACTGTCGGCAGTGTCGAGATCTCCGACCGAGAACGCGCCGATGGGCGGATGGGTCGGAGAGAACGACACCATCTGCCGCGGCACGTCGTGCATGAGTTGCAGGTTCTTTCTCGCCCCCGCGACGAAGTTCTTCAGGTCTTTCTCTCGGGTGAGCGCATCGTTGAGCCGCTTCTGTGCGGCCTGCTGCGCTGTCCTCCCCACCGCTTCCTTGAGCGCCTTCCGCGCTGCACGGACCGAATCCTCCGCCCGCGCGTACGCCCGCTGCGCGCTCACCCGGTTCGCCTGGTCCCGCGCCCAGTACGGCACCCCGTTGAGGTTCCCGACCACCGCCGGCAACGCCGTGATCAAGGCGTCCTGCGCCGCCGAGTGCTCCCCGGCGCTCCCCCGGCCACCGAGGCCGTCCCACCACGCCCTGACGGTATCGGGCGGCATCCCCGCGAGACGATCGGCGACCGGCCGGCCCTGCGCCGCGAGGACCTCGGGCGGCATGCCGACGACGGCTGCGAGGAAGCCTGCGTCGCTCATCGCACCGAGCGAGCCGGCGTACGAGAGTGCGACACCGAGGACGTCCGTGTCGGACAGCGCCGACGCTGCAGCTCGGTCGGCAGCCGCCCGCCGTTCGACGAGGTCGTCCCATTCCTCTTGCAACCGCGAGGCTGTGGCGGCGAGGTCGTCCGCGTCGGACTGCAGCCGTCGAGCTTGCCAGCCGTCGGCTTCGGTCGCATTTTCCCCCGCGGCGACCATGTTCGCCGCTGTGAGCGCGACGACGTTCGCGGCCGCGTCCACCGCGTTCGTCAGCTGCGCCGCCCGGATCCGCTCGGCTTCGTCCTGGATCCGCCGTACCGCGTCGGCGTAGGTGTCGAGCACGTCGATCGCAGCGTCGAGTCGGCCGATGATGCGGTGCGCGGCGGACGGGATCGTGCTCACGGTGGCGGCGAAGCGGTCCTTCGCCGCTCCGGTCCAGTCGTCCGTGTCGTCGGCGGTACGGGCGACCCTCGTGGCGCCGCGGCGGATGTCGTCCTGGTGGTCGGTCAAGGCGCCCGACAGCTTCTTGACGGCGCCGGGGTCTCCGGCGAACGGGTCGGCCGACATCACTGACGTCCAGCTTTCCCGGCGAGGTCCTCGTCGGCGTTCCGGACGGACGATTGCGTGTCGTGCGCGTACTGCGCGAGCGTTCGGCTGACGTCGGCGAGCCACTCGGTCGAGCGCTGCTGCGCCGTCCGGAACGTCGCGAACGCCTGCGTCACGTCGTCGGCCCCGAAGGCACCCCCGTCCGCAGGCACCTCGGCGTCGTCGAACGTCCTCGTCGCCGTGCCGAGCGCATCGTGCACCCCGTCGAGCGTGCTGTACGAGACCCGAAGATCCGCCATCGTTCCCCCTGTTGCCTTCGTCACCCCTCGACCACTGTACTGCAAGATATCATATCTGAGCGTGCGGCCCGGCCGTCCAGCCACCCCGCCTACGCTCGAACGAATGCTCGCCCCGCACGACCAGCCCGCCGCCAGCAGCGCGCCGCCCACCGCCAGCACCGCGCCGCCCGCCGACAGCACGACAGCCCCCGACGGCTTCATCCGCGTCCGCGGCGCCCGCGAGCACAACCTCCGCGACGTGGACGTCGACATCCCCCGCGACCGCATCGTCGCTTTCACGGGCATCTCCGGCTCGGGCAAGTCGAGCCTCGCGTTCGGGACGGTCTTCGCCGAGGCCCAGCGCCGCTTCCTCGAGTCCGTCGCCCCGTACGCCCGACGGCTGATCGCACAGGGGAGCACACCCGATGTCGACGAGATCACGGGTCTGCCCCCGGCCGTCGCCCTGCAGCAGCGTCGCGGCGCCCCGAGCACTCGCTCGACGGTGGGCACGCTGACGACGCTGAGCAACTCGGTCCGGATGCTCTACTCGCGCGCCGGCACCTACCCCGAGGGCGCGACACAGCTCTACTCCGACTCGTTCTCGCCGAACACCGTCGCGGGAGCGTGCCCACGCTGCCACGGTCTCGGCACCGCGCACGAGGTGACCGAGGCCTCCGCAGTCCACGACCCCGCACTGTCCATCCGCGAGGGCGCGATCACCGCCTGGCCGGGTGCCTGGCAGGGCAAGAACCTCCGCGACGTGACGGCGGTCCTCGGCTACGACATCGATCGGCCGTGGAAGGACCTGCCGAGGGCCGACCGCGACTGGCTGCTCTTCACCGAGGAGCAGCCGGTCGTCGAGGTGCACCCGAAGCGCGACCGCGTGGCGAAGCCCTACAAGGGCCGCTTCTGGAGCGCCCGGCAGTACACGCTGCACACCCTCGCGGACTCGCAGAGCGAGACGCAGCGGAACAAGGCCCTGCACTTCGTGGAGTCCGGCCCGTGCCAGCTCTGCGGCGGCTCGGGTCTGACGCGCGCGGCCCTCGCGGTGACGTTCGGTGGATTGAGCATCGCCGATTTCAACGCACTCCCGCTGACCGACCTCGTCGAGGTGCTCCGGCCGGCCGCCGAGCTGACCGACCCGACCCCGGCGCAGAGCACGGTGACCTCGGGCGAGCGGTCCGAGGTGGCGCGATCGATCGCACGCGACCTCAGCAGCCGCATCGAGGTCCTCATCGACCTCGGACTCGGCTACCTCGGGCTGGACCGGGCGACCCCGACGCTCTCCCCCGGCGAGACGCAGCGCCTCCGCATCGCGACACAGCTCCGCTCAGGGCTCTTCGGCGTGGTCTACGTCCTCGACGAGCCGAGCGCGGGCCTCCACTCGGCCGACACGGAGTCGCTCGTGCGGGTCCTCGACGACCTCCGCGCCGGCGGCAACAGCGTCTTCGTGGTCGAGCACGACATGGACATCGTCCGAGGTGCGGACTGGATCGTCGACGTCGGCCCCTGCGCGGGTTCGGGCGGTGGTCGCGTGCTCTACAGCGGACCACCGGAGGGACTCGCGGAGGTCGAGGAGAGCGTCACCCGCCGCTACCTCCAACCGTCAGGAGACCGCCCGGTCCGCCGCCAGCGCGAGCCGGTCGGCGTCCTCGAGATCCGCGACGCGACCCTCCACAACCTCCGAGGCGACACGACCGGCCGCGAAGACGCGACCGGCCGCGGCCTCGACCTCTACCTCCCGCTCGGCGTCATGACCGCCGTCACCGGCGTGTCCGGCTCGGGCAAGTCCTCACTCGTCGGCGGCGTCCTCCCCGCCGTCGCAGCCCAGCACCCGCTCATCACCCGCGTCGTCGAGGTGGACCAGAAGCCGATCGGCCGCACACCGCGCTCGAACCTCGCGACCTACACGGGCTTGTTCGGCGCCGTCCGCCAGGCGTTCGCAGCGACGACGGACGCGAAGGAGCGCGGCTGGACCGCGGGGAGGTTCTCCTTCAACGTCGAGGGCGGCCGCTGCGAGGTCTGCCAGGGCGAGGGCTCCGTGTCCGTCGAGCTCCTCTTCCTCCCGGGCAGCTGGGCGCCGTGCCCGGAGTGCCACGGTGCGCGCTACAACGCCGAGACGCTCGAGGTCCGCCGCGAGGGTTCGTCCATCGCCGACGTCCTCGGCATGACCGTGGACGAAGCGGCGGACGCCCTCGCCGACCTCCCGGCGGCGGCCCGCGCGCTCACCGCCCTCCGGAGCGTCGGCCTCGGCTACCTCCGGCTCGGCCAGCCCGCGCCGGAGCTCTCCGGCGGCGAGGCCCAGCGCATCAAGCTCGCCACGGAACTCCAGCGGGCGCGCTCGGGCCACACGTTGTACCTGCTCGACGAGCCGTCGACCGGCCTGCACCCCGCGGACGTCGAACTCCTCACGGCGCAGCTGCAGCAGCTCACCGACGCCGGCAACACGGTCGTCGTGGTCGAGCACGTGATGTCGGTGGTCGCGCAGGCGGACCACGTCGTCGACATGGGTCCGGCCGGGGGCGGCGACGGCGGCCGCGTCGTCGCGGCCGGCACGCCGGCCCAGGTCGCCGCGTCCGCTGACAGCAGGACCGCACCCTTCCTGCGGTCCGCCATCGGGTCCTGACCACGGGACGGACGGGAGGCACGGCACCAGCCCGCCCCGCACCTCCCGTCCGACCGTCCTCACCACCCGCATCCTCCGATCGGAGGATGCGGGTCCACCGGACCGGTCGAACCGCCGGGCTGCACGGCGCGTCAGGCTGGACCCATGCCCGACACCCCAGCCATCGAGGTCAGCCATCTCGAGAAGCAGTACGCCACCGGCAAGCGTGCCGTCGACGACGTGTCCTTCACGATCGCCCGCGGTGAGACCTTCGCCCTCCTCGGCCCGAACGGCGCCGGCAAGACGACCACGGTCGAGGTCCTCGAGGGGTACCGCTCCCGCACCGGCGGCGACGTCCGGGTCCTCGGCCACGACCCGGCGCGCGCGAGCCGTAGCCACAACGCCCGCGTCGGCATCGTGCTGCAGACCAGCGCGGAGTCGCCGAACGTCACCGTGGCGGAGCAGCTGCGACACTTCGCGACCCTCTACCCGCGGCACCGCAGCGTCGACGAGCTCCTCGCCGCGACCGGACTGGAGTCGCAGCGGAACACGCGGATCAGCCGACTGAGCGGGGGCCAACGCCGACGCGTCGACGTGGCGCTCGGGATCATCGGCCGCCCCGAAGTGCTCTTCCTCGACGAGCCGACGACCGGCTTCGACCCCGAGGCCCGGCGCACGTTCTGGGACCTGCTCCGCGGTGTGCAGGCCGAGGGCACGACGATCCTCCTCACCACGCACTACCTCGACGAGGCCGCACACCTGGCCGACCGCGCCGCGGTGATCGCCGACGGGAAGCTCCTCGACATCGCCCCGATCGACGAGATCGGCGGCGCCGAGGCACGGACCCCTCTCGTCCGGTGGCGCGACGACGATGGCACCCGGCACGAAACCCGTACGCACGACGCCGCCCGCCACATCCGGACCATCCCGAACGCCATGCACGAACTCGAAGTCATCCGCCCGTCCCTCGAGGACGTCTACCTCGGAATGGTCGGTACCCGATGAACACCGCGACGATCGCTGCGCACCGCGTCGGCTACGAGATCCGCTCCTACTTCCGCGCACCCGACTCGGTGTTCTTCACCTTCCTCTTCCCGATCGTCATGCTCGCGCTCTTCTCGGTCGCGTTCAGCAGCGCGCCGGACATCGGACCCGGCCCAGGCGCGAACGTCGACTACGCCACCTACTACCTCCCCGGGCTGGTCGCGACGGGCATCTTGCTCTCCGGGACGCAGTCGCTCGGCGTCGACATCGCCGGTGAGCGCAGCGACGGCACCCTCAAACGCCTCGGCGGCACCCCGCTCCCCGTGCTCTCCTACTTCGCCGGGAAGATCGGGATGGTGCTCGTCACCAGCGTCCTGCAGACCGCGATCCTCCTCGCGGTCGCACGGCTCGTGTTCGGCGTCAACCTGCCCACCGACGGCGGCCGCTGGTGGACCTTCGCCTGGATCGTGCTGCTCGGCATCGCCGTGAGCAGCGTCCTCGGCATCGCGATCTCGGCGCTCCCCCGCGAGGGCCGACGTGCCACGGCGACGATCGTCCCCGTGGTGCTCGTCCTGCAATTCATCTCCGGCGTGTACCTGCCCTTCACGCAACTACCCGTCTGGCTCCAAGACGTTGCGGGCGCATTCCCGCTGCGCTGGATGGCGTCGGGCATGCGATCGGTCTTCCTGCCCTCGCAGTTCGCGTCGGCAGAGCCGGGAGGCGCGTGGCACCTCGGGTGGGGAGCGCTCATCCTGGCAGCATGGCTGGTCGTGGGCGTCGTCGTGTGCCTCCTGACGTTCCGGTGGAACCGCAAGGACGCCTGATGCCGGCTGTGGAGAACGCCCGCTCAGCTGCCGGTCGATGGGATGCTGGGCCGATGGACCGGATCACGGCGCACCGCAACTGGGGCCTCCACGTGGCCGTCGGGGTCACGATCGCGCTCGTCGCGGTCATCGCCGCCCTCGACTGGTCCCCGTGGTCGACTCGCTGGCCGGCGTTCACGGCACTCGGGGTACTCGCCATCGCCTACGTGGGCTACGGGTGGCGCGGGTACGAGACGCCCCGTGCGGCGGCGGGCTTCGTCCCGCTGCTCGTCGCCGTCGCACTTGTCCTGCCGGCAGTCGTCCCGAGCACCGCCTTCATCCAGTGCGTCCTGTTCCCGGTCGCGTGGTGCCAAGTCGAACGGGTGCGCACGGCGGTCGCGGTCTCAGTGCTCATCGGCGTCGCGTCCGGTGTGGGCCTGCAGATCGCCTCGGGGCCGTCGGGTCTCGTCGGCACGCTCCTCGTCGAGTCGATCAGCGTCGCGGGAGCCTGCGCCCTCGGACTCTGGATCACGCGCATCGCAGAGCTCTCCGACGAACGACGCCGACTCATCGACGAACTCCGTGCGACGCAGGACTCCCTCGCCGAGGCGCACCGTCGCGCCGGCGTGACGAGCGAACGCGAACGCCTCGCCCGCGAGCTCCACGACACCGTCGCCCAGAACCTGGCGGGCATCGTCATGCTCACCGAACGTGCCCGTGGCGACCTCGCCGCCGACCGCGTCGACCGACTCGACGAACGCCTCACCATCCTCGAGGAGTCCGCTCGCGCCGCCCTCGAGGAGTCCCGCACCCTCGTCGCCGCGGGCTCCGCCGGTATCGCGGGCGACGGACTGGCCGCTGCCCTGCACCGCCTCGGCGAACGCTTCACCCGAGAAACCGGCATCCCGGTCGCGGTCACCGCACCGGACTGCGTGCTCGACCGCGACACGCAGGTGGTGCTGCTGCGCACCGGCCAGGAGGCACTGGCCAACGTCCGCGCGCACGCCGACGCCGCCTCGGTGCAGGTCCACCTCACCGTGGCCGCCGACCAGGTCGGGTTGCGCGTCGTCGACGACGGCTCCGGCTTCGACCCGCACACGCCGACCGTGGGGCACGGACTCCGAGGGCTCCGCGAGCGTCTCGCCCTCGCCGGCGGGACGTGCACCATCACCACGGAGGTCGGTCGCGGCACGGTCGTCGACGTGACGCTCCCCACGACCACCACACCGGATCGCACCGGTGCCGCGAAGCCCCTGACCGGAGCCGCGCAGTGATCCGCGTCGTCGTCGCGGACGACCACCCGATCGTGCGCAGCGGCATCGTCGCCCTGCTGCAGGAAGCCGACGACGTAGAGGTCGTGGGCCAGGCGAGTGACGGCGACGCAGCCGTGGCCGTCACGCTCGCGGAGCTCCCTGACGTCGTCCTCATGGACCTCCGGATGCCGAGCATGAACGGCGACGCGGCGACGGCGCAGATCCTCGCCCAGGAGCCCAGCATGCGCGTCCTCATCCTCACCACGTACGAGTCCGACGACCAGATCCTCGCCGCGATCGAGGCCGGCGCCGCGGGCTACTTGCTCAAGGCTGCTCCCGAATCGGAGATCCTCGCCGGCGTCCGGGCCACCGCCCGCGGAGAGACCGCCCTCGCGCCCTCAGCCGTCGCCGCCCTCGTGCGCAGGACCACCGGCTCCATGGTCTCGGGTCCGTCGCTCTCGCCGCGCGAACTCGACGTCCTGCAGCTCGTCGCACAGGGCAACTCGAACCCGGCGATCGGCCGTGCGCTGTTCCTCAGCGAGACCACCGTGAAGACCCACCTCGGCCATGTGTTCGAGAAGCTCGGCGTGAACGACCGCACCCGTGCCGTCACCCGCGCCATGGAGCTCGGGCTCCTCCCCTGACACCGGCCGGCCAACGAGCGGCTGGACCGGAGAGAAACTGCCCGTGAACGCAGAAAACCCCGGACCACGTGGTGGTCAGGGGTTCCCTGGTGTTGCAACGTTGAGTCCGGCGGCGTCCTACTCTCCCACAAGGTCCCCCTTGCAGTACCATCGGCGCTGAGAGGCTTAGCTTCCGGGTTCGGAATGTGACCGGGCGTTTCCCTCTCGCTATGACCACCGGAACACTTTCGACCCAATCGCTTGGAAGTTCGAAAGCTGTTCCGCGGGCGCTCAGATTCGAGCACAGCGCGGTGTTCAGTTTCGTGTTCCCGATCGTCTGTCGGGAACCACAAAGTGGACGCGAGCCCCACACCCGAAAGTGTGGGAAATAGTTGTGTTGTCAAGTCTTCGGCTTATTAGTACCGGTCAGCTCCACGGGTCGTTAGTCCCCGCTTCCACATCCGGCCTATCAACCCAGTAGTCTGCTGGGAGCCTCTCACACTCAAGGTGCATGGAAATCTCATCTCGAAGACGGCTTCCCGCTTAGATGCTTTCAGCGGTTATCCGGTCCGAACGTAGCTAATCAGCGGTGCCCTTGGCAGAACAACTGACACACCAGAGGTTCGTCCATCCCGGTCCTCTCGTACTAGGGATAGATCTTCTCAAATTTCCAACGCGCGCAGCGGATAGGGACCGAACTGTCTCACGACGTTCTAAACCCAGCTCGCGTACCGCTTTAATGGGCGAACAGCCCAACCCTTGGGACCTACTCCAGCCCCAGGATGCGACGAGCCGACATCGAGGTGCCAAACCATGCCGTCGATATGGACTCTTGGGCAAGATCAGCCTGTTATCCCCGAGGTACCTTTTATCCGTTGAGCGACAGCGCTTCCACAAGCCACTGCCGGATCACTAGTCCCGACTTTCGTCCCTGCTCGACCTGTCAGTCTCACAGTCAAGCTCCCTTGTGCACTTACACTCGCCACCTGATTGCCAACCAGGTTGAGGGAACCTTTGGGCGCCTCCGTTACTCTTTGGGAGGCAACCGCCCCAGTTAAACTACCCACCAGGCACTGTCCATGAACCCGATCAGGGTCCTACGTTAGACATCCAGAGTGACCAGAGTGGTATTTCAACAATGACTCCACGAACACTAGCGTGCCCGCTTCACAGTCTCCCACCTATCCTACACAAGCCACACCGAACACCAATACCAAGCTGTAGTAAAGGTCACGGGGTCTTTCCGTCCTGCTGCGCGTAACGAGCATCTTTACTCGTAGTGCAATTTCGCCGAGTTCGCGGTTGAGACAGCTGGGAAGTCGTTACGCCATTCGTGCAGGTCGGAACTTACCCGACAAGGAATTTCGCTACCTTAGGATGGTTATAGTTACCACCGCCGTTTACTGGGGCTTAAATTCAGAGCTTCGCCCAAAGGCTAACCCTTCCTCTTAACCTTCCAGCACCGGGCAGGCGTCAGTCCGTATACATCGTCTTGCGACTTCGCACGGACCTGTGTTTTTAGTAAACAGTCGCTTCCCACTGGTCTCTGCGGCCTTCACCGCTCACGGAGCAAGTCCGGTCACGGTTCCGGCCCCCCTTCTCCCGAAGTTACGGGGGCATTTTGCCGAGTTCCTTAACCACGATTCTCTCGATCTCCTTGGTATTCTCTACCTGACCACCTGAGTCGGTTTCGGGTACGGGCGGCTGCAACCTCGCGTCGATGCTTTTCTCGGCAGCATAGGATCACTGATTTCCCCAAAACGGGTACGCGTCGGATCTCAGGCATACAGACGACGGATTTGCCTATCGTCAGCCCTACATCCTTACACCAGGTTCACCTTACGGATACCATCGCCTGGCTCAGCTACCTTCCTGCGTCACACCTGTTCATACGCTAGCCGCACCAGCATGGGGTCGAGCGTTAGACCGGCCCGCATCACCCCGAAGGGATCCGCTGGTCCGGGTTAGGACTCTTAGCACCACTGGATTAGCTTGGGCGGTTGTTCGCCGGTACGGGAATATCAACCCGTTGTCCATCGACTACGCCTGTCGGCCTCGCCTTAGGTCCCGACTTACCCAGGGCGGATTAACCTGGCCCTGGAACCCTTGGTCTTTCGGAGGACGGGTTTCTCACCCGTCTTTCGCTACTCATGCCTGCATTCTCACTCGTGTAGCGTCCACGGCTGGATTACTCCGCCGCTTCACTCGCCACACGACGCTCTCCTACCACTCCGCACGACTGAACCACGAAGGCTTATCGAGTGTGCGAAATCTACAACTTCGGCGGTGTGCTTGAGCCCCGTTACATTGTCGGCGCGGAATCACTTGACCAGTGAGCTATTACGCACTCTTTCAAGGGTGGCTGCTTCTAAGCCAACCTCCTGGTTGTCTATGCAACTCCACATCCTTTCCCACTTAGCACACGCTTAGGGGCCTTAGTTGGTAGTCTGGGTTGTTTCCCTCTCGACGATGAAGCTTATCCCCCACCGTCTCACTGCTGCGCTCTCACTCACCGGCATTCGGAGTTTGGCTGACGTCAGTAACCTGTTGAGGCCCATCGGCCATCCAGTAGCTCTACCTCCGGCGAGAAACACGCAACGCTGCACCTAAATGCATTTCGGAGAGAACCAGCTATCACGAAGTTTGATTGGCCTTTCACCCCTATCCACAGCTCATCCCCTCCATTTTCAACTGAAGTGGGTTCGGTCCTCCACGACGTCTTACCGTCGCTTCAACCTGGCCATGGATAGATCACTTCGCTTCGGGTCTAGGACATGCGACTCAATCGCCCTATTCAGACTCGCTTTCGCTACGGCTACCCCACACGGGTTAACCTCGCCACATATCGCTAACTCGCAGGCTCATTCTTCAAAAGGCACGCCGTCACCCCTACAAGGAGGCTCCGACGGTTTGTAAGCAAACGGTTTCAGGTACTATTTCACTCCCCTCCCGGGGTACTTTTCACCTTTCCCTCACGGTACTTGTCCGCTATCGGTCATCTGGGAGTATTTAGGCTTATCAGGTGGTCCTGACAGATTCACACGGGATTTCTCGGGCCCCGTGCTACTTGGGATACACATCCGGCCATAACACCATTTCGTCTACGGGGCTGGCACCCACTACGGCCCGGCTTTCAAACCGGTTCGACTATGATGCGCTGTAACCGTCCCAGTCCGGCAGAACTGAGCGACGTGTCCCACAACCCCGACCATGCAACGCCCGCCGGCTATCACACATGATCGGTTTAGCCTCATCCGCTTTCGCTCGCCACTACTCACGGAATCACATGTTGTTTTCTCTTCCTGTGGGTACTGAGATGTTTCACTTCCCCACGTTCCCTCTACCCGCCCTATATATTCAGGCGGGAGTCACCAGGTCGACAAGTCGCCTGGCGGGGTTTCCCCATTCGGAAATCCTCGGCTCACAGCTCGATTATCAGCTCCCCGAGGCTTATCGCAGATTTCTACGTCCTTCTTCGGCTCCAGATGCCAAGGCATCCACCGTTTGCTCTTAGAAACTTGACCACAAAGATTAAAATTGCGATCGACTCGAACAACAACCAACACAAGCCGGTCATCGTCACGAGCGATCTAAGATGCTCGCGTCCACTGTGTAGTTCTCAACATACGATCGGCACCACACTCCCCCAACACTCTCGCGTCAGCTTCATGTGGCCCATCGAAGAACCAGCAACACCCACGACCCGAAGGCCCCGACTGTCACGGCTCAACCCCCGACCAAGCGGCCGGGAAGCCTGGTCCCTCAGGACCCAACAACGTGCACCAGCCACCCCGCCTGCCCACCAACCCGTTCCTGACCAGCCCCGAAGGACCAGCCGTACTGAGATCGGCAGACGCGCCGACGACTGCACTGTCAATGTTCCACCCATGAGCTACCGGCAACCACACTCGGGTTGCATCGGCGCCTGGATCCCTGCGAGCCACGAGGACTGCACGAGACCAGATGCTCCTTAGAAAGGAGGTGATCCAGCCGCACCTTCCGGTACGGCTACCTTGTTACGACTTAGTCCTAATCACCGATCCCACCTTCGACGGCTCCTTCCACAAGGGTTAGGCCACCGGCTTCGGGTGTTACCGACTTTCATGACTTGACGGGCGGTGTGTACAAGGCCCGGGAACGTATTCACCGCAGCGTTGCTGATCTGCGATTACTAGCGACTCCGACTTCATGAGGTCGAGTTGCAGACCTCAATCCGAACTGAGACCGGCTTTTTGGGATTCGCTCCACCTTACGGTATCGCAGCCCTTTGTACCGGCCATTGTAGCATGCGTGAAGCCCAAGACATAAGGGGCATGATGATTTGACGTCATCCCCACCTTCCTCCGAGTTGACCCCGGCAGTCTCCTATGAGTCCCCGCCATAACGCGCTGGCAACATAGAACGAGGGTTGCGCTCGTTGCGGGACTTAACCCAACATCTCACGACACGAGCTGACGACAACCATGCACCACCTGTACACCGACCACAAGGGGGCGACCATCTCTGGCCGTTTCCGGTGTATGTCAAGCCTTGGTAAGGTTCTTCGCGTTGCATCGAATTAATCCGCATGCTCCGCCGCTTGTGCGGGCCCCCGTCAATTCCTTTGAGTTTTAGCCTTGCGGCCGTACTCCCCAGGCGGGGCGCTTAATGCGTTAGCTACGACACAGAAACCGTGGAAAGGTCCCTACATCTAGCGCCCAACGTTTACGGCGTGGACTACCAGGGTATCTAATCCTGTTCGCTCCCCACGCTTTCGCTCCTCAGCGTCAGTTACGGCCCAGAGATCTGCCTTCGCCATCGGTGTTCCTCCTGATATCTGCGCATTCCACCGCTACACCAGGAATTCCAATCTCCCCTACCGCACTCTAGTCTGCCCGTACCCACTGCAAGCCCGAGGTTGAGCCTCGGGATTTCACAGCAGACGCGACAAACCGCCTACGAGCTCTTTACGCCCAATAATTCCGGACAACGCTTGCACCCTACGTATTACCGCGGCTGCTGGCACGTAGTTAGCCGGTGCTTTTTCTGCAGGTACCGTCACTTTCGCTTCTTCCCTACTAAAAGAGGTTTACAACCCGAAGGCCGTCATCCCTCACGCGGCGTTGCTGCATCAGGCTTTCGCCCATTGTGCAATATTCCCCACTGCTGCCTCCCGTAGGAGTCTGGGCCGTGTCTCAGTCCCAGTGTGGCCGGTCACCCTCTCAGGCCGGCTACCCGTCGTCGCCTTGGTGAGCCATTACCTCACCAACAAGCTGATAGGCCGCGAGTCCATCCCCAACCAAAAAATCTTTCCACCACCAGGCCATGCGACCAGTAGTCATATCCAGTATTAGACGTCGTTTCCAACGCTTATCCCAGAGTCAGGGGCAGGTTACTCACGTGTTACTCACCCGTTCGCCACTAATCCACCCAGCAAGCTGGGCTTCATCGTTCGACTTGCATGTGTTAAGCACGCCGCCAGCGTTCGTCCTGAGCCAGGATCAAACTCTCCGTAAAAAATTACCAACCACACCCGAAAGCATGGCCGAGTTGATACTGACAAAAAGAACTGTCAACTGACAATTCTGTCTATCCAAAAGGAATTGTCTCCGAACCGAGCAAGCTCGGCCACGGGGTCAATAAATTGGCATTGACAATGTGCACGCTGTTGAGTTCTCAAGGACCAGACGCACTCCCCACTCGGCCCACAGTTCAGCGGGCATCGTCAGAGAGGCTGGTTCGTTGCCCGGGCGAGACTCGGAAGCGACCGTTCCGGCCGTTCCGTTCTCCGCCTCAGCGGCAACGAGTGATTACTTTACGCAGAGGTGAACGGCAGCGCCAACACGTGTCGCATCCCGGGCGTGTCGTCCCCCGACTTCCCCGGGAACACGCGGGAGTCGGGGTACCGCGCCGCCCGGACGGTGCCAAGGCGACCCCGGGAACGACGGAAGGCTCCCCACCGGCACGGCCGATCCGCCGCTGGCGCGTCGCCTCGGAACCGGCGGCGTGTGCCCAGGTGCGGAACCGCACCGTGCCTCCAGGCAGACATGCCCAGCCGTCTACTCGGCCGCAGCCAACTGACCGCAGGCGCCGTCGATCTCCTTGCCGCGGGTGTCGCGGAGGGTCGTCGGGATGCCGGCAGCGTTGAGGCGGCGGACGAACTCGTCCTGCACGTGGGGCTCGGACGAGGTCCACACCGAGCCGGGCGTCGGGTTGAGCGGGATCGGGTTGACGTGCACCCAGCCACGACCGCGCGCGTTGAGCTTCTCGGCGAGCAGGTCGGCGCGCCAGGCGTGGTCGTTCATGTCCTTGATGAGCGCGTACTCGATCGACACGCGGCGACCGGTCTTCGCGTAGTACTCGTACGCGGCGTCGATGGCCTCATCGGCCTTCCACCGCGAGTTCACCGGGATGAGCTCGTCGCGGAGTTCGTCGTCGGGTGCGTGCAGGGAGAGCGCGAAGGTGATCGGGATGTTCTCGTCCGCGAGCTTCTTGATCGCGGGGACCAGGCCCACGGTCGAGATGGTGATGCCGCGGGCGCTCATGCCGAGGCCGTTCGGCTGCGGCGCGACCATGGTCCGCACGGCGTCCATCACGCGCTTGTAGTTCGCCAGGGGCTCCCCCATGCCCATGAAGACGATGTTCGTCACCCGTTCGGCGTCGACGCGGTCCTTGCCGCCCTTGCGAGGGTCGCCCCCGAGCTCACCGGCGGCGATCGCTGCGTTCGCCCGGACGATCTGCTCGATGATCTCGGCCGTCGACATGTTCCGCGTGAGCCCGGCCTGCCCCGTGGCGCAGAACGGGCAGTTCATGCCGCAGCCCGCCTGGGACGACACGCAGAGCGTGATGCGGCCCGGGTAGCGCATGAGCACCGACTCGACGAGGGCGCCGTCGTGGAGCTTCCAGAGGAACTTGATGGTGTCGCCGTTGTCCGTCGCCAGTCGCCGGGTCTCGGTGAGCAGCGGCGGGAGCATGCCGGCGACGAGTTCGTCGCGTTGGGCGGCCGGCAGGTCGGTCATCTTCGCCGGGTCCGACGTGTGGTGCGTGAAGTAGTGGGTCGAGAGCTGCTTGGCGCGGAACGCCGGCAGGCCGAGCTCCTTGACCTTCTCGACGCGTTCCTCGACCGTGAGGTCAGCGAGGTGCACCGGCGGCTTCCCGCGCTTCGGCGACGCGAACTGCAGGAGCGGGCGGCCCGCGGAGTCCTGCGCCTGGGTCCAGCCCTCGGTGCGCGGGCGCACCTGCGGACGAGCAGAACGCTGCTCTTCGAACGGGGTGCGTGTCTCGGAGGCCATCACGCCAGTTTACGGGAGGCCCACGACGAGGGCGGGCACGGCAGCCGGTGCGAAGGCGGCGGGCAGCAGGGCGAGGGTCACGCCCCCGACCACGAGACCGCCGATCGCGGTCGCCGCGACACCGACCACGAGGGTGGCGATCGCCCAGCCGTGAGCGGCACCGACCCGACGGCGCAGACCTCGGGCACCGGTGACGAGGCACGTCACGGGCAGGCCGACACCGAGGAGCCACGCGAGCACGAACCACCCGAGGGCACCGGCCAGTCCGTTCGCCTCGTCCGAGAACGCGGCGGTGAGGAACAGCAACCACGCGACGACGAGCGACAGGACGACCCCGCCCGCTGCGGCGAGCATCACCACGAGGTCGATGGCCCACCGCGCTGATGACGGTCGGACGGCGGTCTGGTCGGTCACGGGCCCACCCTACGGGGGCCGAGGGCCCGGTGCGGGTCAGCTCCCGGCGGGCAGGAGGCGCGCGAAGTGGTGCGCGGCCGGGTACATCGGGACGATGTCGACGACCTCGCCCGGGTGCGGCGCCTGCAGGACGAGCCCCTGGCCGAGGTAGATGCCGACGTGGTCCTCGTTGTCGTAGACCACGAGGTCGCCGGGCTTCGCCTCGGACTCGGGGATGGTCGTCGCCGCGGCGTCCTGCGTCGGGACGTAGTGCACGAGCGGGATGCCCACGGCGGCGTACGCGACCATGGTCAGGCCCGAGCAGTCGATGCCCGAGTGGGAGGCACCGCCCTCGACGTAGGGGTCCCCCAGGTACTGGAGCGCGGTCGCGAGGATCCTCGCACGGTCACCGCCGGCGGACAGCGCCGCGGAGATCGCCGACTCGGCCTGCGCCGTGGTCACACCGAACCGGGTCACCACGGTCGGGTAGGAGACCACGGTGGTCGTGGTCGAGACCCCGTCGATCGCGGTCACGGGCACCTCGACGTCGTGCGCCACGGTGTAGGTCTGCAGCTCGGCGGCAGGGACCCCGGCCAGCGCGGACTGCGAGGTCGTCGTGCCCGAGTGCGCCTCGGTCGACGGGGTCGCGGCGTTCGCGGGCACGGCGAGGGTCAGGCTCGAGGTCACGGCCAGCGCCGGTGCGAGGAGGATCGCGGCGCGCTTGGCGTTCGCGGCACGACGCACGTGCCGGGGGTCGAGGGCGCGCTCGGCCTTGAGCGTCGCGGTGCGGGAGAGCACGGCGGAGCCGGCGGCCGCGACGGGCACGGGACGCATCGCGACGACGCGGGACTGCTTCGTCGGCTGGACGAAGGTCGACCGAGCGGCGGCGGGGCCGAGCGCGGAGCGACGACCGCGCGGACGGCGGAGCACGGGGTCGGCCGTCGACGGGGAGGGAGCGGAGGGTGCGGGCAGCGCTTCAGCGTGCTGGCTGTCGGCTGCTGCGGGCAGAGCGTGGCGTCCCATGGTTCCTTCCGTCGCGACCTCGGGAGAGGCGGCTCGGGCCGGCCCACCGGAGGGACGACCCGAGAAAGTAACGTATTGGTCACGACGGACCGCGATGCTGGGCGGTTCCGGCGTGTTCCTGCGGTTGGTCACAGGAACCGCCGCTCCTTGCAGGGTCCTCAGATGGACTCCACGGCTGCGGTGCCGGCCATCCGGCGGCCGTCTGCCGCATGACGGCGGCGATCCGGGCCTCCCGGTCGGTCGCGAGGCGGTCCGCTCAGGACCCGACCTGCCGGACCGGCACGTGCACCGGGCTGTCCCCCGAGTTGTCCCCCGGTCGGCCGCGGCATCAGCCGCGGAGGTGGGCCCGCACCCGCTCCTGCACCGCGGCGGCGTCGTGGTGGTCCCACACCGCGAAGTGCGTGCCGCCCGGGAGCCGGAGGAGCTCGGCGTCCGGCACCTCGCGGAGTGCCCGCTCGCTGTGCTCCGGCAGGACGTCGGTGTCCGCGTCACCGTGCACGAGGAGCGTCGGTGCCCGCACCGCCCCGAGGTCGAGGGAGGTGATCGCGCCGAGGTTCGCGACGTCGTTGCGCCAGCCGTCGCGGTGCGCGCCGGAGCTGTTGCCGGTGGCCGCGAGGTCGAGCACGAAGCGGCGACGACCAGGGTCCGCCATGACGTCGCGGACGTGGGCGTCGAGCGCTGCCCCGCGGAGCGAGCTCACCCCGGCGATCGCCGTGCGGACCACGAGCCCGGGGACGACCCGTGCGGCGAGCGCGGAGGCGAGGGCGCCGGCCCGGGTCTGGGTCACGAACCACTCGGCGGGGGTCGTGCGCGGGGGCCTCCATCGTGCGGAGAGCCCGGCGGCGACGACGAGCGCCGAGACGCGGTCGGGGTGGGACACGGCCAGTCGGTAGGCGCTCGGTCCGCCACCGGACCACGCGAACACGGCTGCTCGGTCGATGCCGAGCCGGTCGAGCAGTGCGACGGCCCGGTCGGCGTCGTCGTCGAGGCTGCTGCGGCCGTGGCGGACGGGCGTGCCGAGGTAGCCCGGACGCGAGACCGTGACGACCCGGAACCCGTCGGACGGCAGGAACCGTGCCATCACGTCGGCGGTGTCGACCCCGCCAGGGGTGCCGTGCAGGACCAGGACGGGTGTGCCCTCGCCGCGCACCCGCACGACGTCGCGACGCAGCGCCCGTGCCTGACCGTCCGAGGTCGGTCCGGTGCGGGTGTCGGCGTGCATGCCTCGACGCTAGCCGCGCGGTGCCGTGGACGCGCCATGGAGGGGGTACGGATCGCCTGGACGAGCGGCGGCCCACCGGCGCCCGGCTCAGCGCACGGCGGTCCGACCACGCAGACGGAGTGTCTCGCCGGGGTACTCCCCGAACTCCTCGTGGTACGCCCCGGAGAACCGGCCCATGTGCTTGAAGCCGCAGGAGATCGCGACCGCGGCGACCGAGGAGACGTCGGGGTCGGCGAGCTGCAGGCCGAGCCGGGCCTTCTCGAGGCGGATCTCACGGAGGAACGCCATCGGGGTGACCCCCTCGTACCGCTGGAAGGCCTCCTGGAGCGTGCGGACGCTGACCTCGGCGGCCTCGGCGATCTCCGGGACGGTGAGGGGGCGGTCGAAGCGGGCGTGCATGAAGGTCTTCGCCCGCTGGACGGTGCTCGCGTGCGGCCCGGCGACGTGGCCGTCGGGCATCGGTTCGAAGGCGGCGAGCACGGCCTCGGCGAGCATGAGGTCGAGGGCATCCCGCCCCTCGCCCACGGTCGAGCGGTCGAAGAGCGCCGGAGCCACGGCCCGGACGATCTCCTGGAGCGGACCGAGCCGTTCGGGCTCGACCACGACGGGGAGGTTCAGCGGGCGCGGTGCGGCGCCGGTGTCCATCGTGGCGACGGCCTCGAGGAAGTCCGCCCCGAAGTGCACGAAGTGGTGCGTCCCCGCGACGGCGTCGATGGTGAACTCGCGACCGGTCGGGAAGGCGACGGGGACCGAGGCGTGCATCGTGACGGGTGCCGGCCCGTCCGCATCGATCACGGTCCCGCCGTCGACCGCCCACGCGAGCACGTACTGGCGCTCGGGTTGCAGGACACCGGAGAAGCGCGACGACGACGAGGACGTCCGCAGGCTCACCCGGCCGTCGCTCATCGCGCGGTAGCGGAGTCGGAACGCGGTGTGGTCGGCGAAGTGCAGGTGGCGACCGTTGTGGACGTCGCGGAGCAGGGCACTCGCCTCGCCGGGGTCCGTCAGCGTGTGGACGACGTCCTGCACGGCACCGCGGTGCCGGTCGGACCGTCCCGGCGTCACGTGCGGCTCGATCCACCCGTGGCTCGCGACCAGCTCAGGTCGGCCAACGTCGGCGCGGCGTCCTGCTCTTCGACCGCCCAGCCGCGACGGGCAGCCTTGCGGAGGTGCCGGTACGTCGTGATCCGGACCGGATCGACTGCTCGGTTCGACTCGTACTTCGTCATGGTGCGCTCCCTGGACGGCATCACGGCGCCCAGGACACAGCAGCTCGACTGGTCGATTTGCGCATTCCCTGGACACGAAACGGACTCGTTGCTACGGCTCGACGGTACGCGCGGCGTGGACGGTGCACACGGATGCGGCATCCAGGCTGCCCGTATCCGCGCGTTCTGGATGCCCCTCGCACGGGGGCCGCCGGACACGACCGGTCTCCGGACTGGAGGCCCGTGGCGGCGCCGCCACAGGCCTCGAGCTCGATGGTGCGCACGCCGTATTGTTCGCATACAATGCGAACATGTTGATCACCGTCGACCCGGCTGCGCGCGCCTCGCTGGCCGACCAGGTCGCGACGCAGGTGCGCGTCGCGATCGCGCGCGGCGACCTCGCCGCGGGCGACCGTCTGCCGTCCGCCCGCGACCTCGCCGCGTCGATCGACGTCAACATGCACACGGTGCTCCGCGCCTACGCGCGGCTGCAGGAGGACGGGCTCATCGAGCTGCGACGCGGACGCGGAGCGACGGTGCTCCGGTCCGGGAACGCGTCGTTCGACCGGCTCCGCGACCTCGTCGGGGAGCTCCGTGACCAGGCGGACGCCCTCGGGGTGCCGCTCGACGAACTGTTCACGATGCTGAAGGGGGCACGATGACGACCACACGGACGACGATCGGGACACGACTGGCGGTGGTGGCGCCGAACGTCGTGGCGCTCGTGGCGCTCGCGGTGACGGGGGCACTCCTCTCGCCGCGGCTGCCGGCACGGATCGCGACGCACTTCGGTGCCGACGGACGCGCGGACGGCTCCGGGTCGCCGTGGCCGATCTTCTGGTTGACGCTCGCGCTGTGTACGGCATCGGCCGTCACGGTCGTGCTCGCGCTCCGCGCACGGGACCGGCGGACGGGTGCGCTGCTGGTGCTCGTCGCCGCGTTGCTCGGTCCGATCGTCGCGGCGGCGTGGATCGTGATCGCCGTGCTCGCACGCTCGGGCAGCGAGCGCTTCGAACCGTGGTGGACGCTGCTGTTCCTCGCCGTCGGAGTCGTCGCGGCGGCGATCTCGGTCCCGCCGCTGTGGCGATCGGCGGCGCCGGTCCCGGCCCGGGAGTCCCGACCGCTCGACGTCGGCCCGGAGGCCCGTGTCGCCTGGCGCTCGCACGTCGGGAGCCCGTGGTTCGCCCTGCTCGGCCTGGTCCTCGTCGTCCTGGGCGCCGCGACCGCCGTGTGGACGGCGACGACGAGCGCCGGTTCCGCCGTGGTGGCGGGGGCCGCCGTCGTGGTCGCAGGGCTCGCGCTGCTCTGGCTCGCCCGCGTCGAGGTCACCGTCGACCGTCGAGGGCTCCGGGTGACGTCGGCGTGGACGCGGGTCCCGGTGATGCGGGTGCCACTCGACCGCATCGACTCGTGCGGGTGGGAGCAGGTCTCCCCCGGGCAGTGGGGCGGGTGGGGGTACCGCATCTCCGGGCGGGGCATCGCGTACGTCTCCCGGTCCGGACCGGGCATCGTGGTGCGGCTGCGGGGTGGCGGCGCGCGCGCGGTCACCGTGGACGACGCCGAACGCGGTGCGGCCGCACTCGGGGCGTTGCTCGAGCGGACCCCGGCCTGACACCGGCCGACCACAGGGGAACGCCCCGCCGGAAGGGGGTCGGCGGGGCGTTCCGGTTCGTGGGGAGGCGGGTCAGCGCTTGACGGCGTCGATCTTCAGCATCTTGGCGATCACCGAGTCGAGCTCGCTGTCGTCGAAGACCTGCTTCCAGTCCTCCTTGATGAGCTTCTCGCGGCCGTAGCCCATCGCGATGTGGCACGCGTCCGAGAACGGGTTCGAGCCGCGCAGGCCGTTCGTGAGGGCGATCCAGGTGTGGCCGTAGAGCATGGCGCGGGCGGCCTCACGGGGCACACCGACGCCCGTGACGGTCTCCTCGAGCGCATCGTTGAGGAAGTCGCCGATCATGCAGGCGATCGTCTCGACGAGGGTGGGCTCGAGCACGGCGAGCTGCTTGACGGTGACCCAGTGCACCTGGATGACCGGGGCGTACATGGTCGTGATGACGGCCTCGGCGATCGCCTTCGCGCGGTCGCCCTCGTCGCCCAGGGACTCGGAGGCGTCGAACGCGGCGATGACCTCCTGCGGCGCGGCGATGCCGCCGAAGGTGTCGTCCCACTCCTCCTTCGTGGTGCGCTCGAGGAACACCGACGGGTGGCACGGGTGCGCGACGGCGTAGTGGACGTCCTCGCGCTCCGCGAGCAGCCCCGCGTAGGCGGCGGCCGGGTCGAGGGTGAGGATCGTCGCGCCGGGCTTCATGGCCGGGACGAGCTGCTCCGAGATGCTGCCGAGCAGGACGTCCGGGACCGCGAGGACGACGACGTCGGCGGCCGCCGCTGCCTCGACGCTGTCGGTGAGCGACCGGCCGAGGGCCTGGATGCGCTCCTGGCCGGCGGGCGAGGCCTCGCTGTAGAGCGTCGTGTACTCGCTCTTGGCGAAGTTGTTCGAGACGCGGGTGCCCATCTTGCCGCCGGCACCGATCACGGCGACGGTGACGTCGGCCGTGCCGGACCCGGCAGCGACGGTGTGCGTGGTGGTGGCGGTGTCGGTCATGATTCCTTGCTCCTGATGTGGTCGATGGTGTGCTGGGTCCACTCCGCCTCGGTGCGGGTGGTGGTCTGTGCGGGGGTCTCGTCGCCGTCCGGCTCGGCCCCGGCCGCGGCGTCCTGCCACGGGAGCCAGAACTCGACCACGCGGTTGATCCCCCGGGTGTCCGGGTGGATCGCGGCGCTGACGCCCGCGTAGTCGAGGAGGCCGGTCCCCGTACGGACGCCGGTGTACTGAAAGCCGACCCATCCGGGCGACCGGGTGAACGCAGCGTCCTTGACGTGCCAGTTGCGGACGTACGGTGCGGTCAGAGCGACGACCTCGGCGGGGCGTTCGAGCCGCGCGACGGTGTTCGCGGGGTCGAGGCAGATGCCGAGGTGGTCGGAGTCGATCGCCGCGACGACGGCGACGAGGTCCGCGGTCGCGACGACCTCGTACGTCTCCAGCGCCAGGGTCACGCCGGCTCGCTCGTACGCGGGCAGTGCGGTCCGCAGGCGTCGTTCGGTCTCGGTGGCGTCGGGCTGGTCGTCCCCGCTCGTCCACATGCTCCGCACGAGCGTCGCGCCGAGCTGCTGGGCGACGTGCAGGTACCGGGCGAGGTGGTCCGGGTGCGTGCCGCGTGTGCCGACCTCGAGCGTGAGGCCGAGGTCGTCGGCCAGTGTCCGGATCGCCGCGAGTCGCTCGTCCGACGCGGTGTCGAGCGGGAGGTGGTCGCAGACCTGGAAGAGGTCGACGCCGTCGTGGGAGGCCGCGTCGCGCATCGCGTCGTCGAGCGACATCGGGTCCGGGACGCGGTCGGACATGCGCCAGGAGTAGGCGTAGGTGGAGAGACCGAGCAGGGACGTCATGCGCGCACCACCTGCTCCTGCAGGGTCAGTGCCTCGTCGAGGATGGTGGCGATCGCGGCCGGGTCGTGCGCGAAGCGTCCGAGGAACAGCCCGCCGATCCGCCCCTGCCCACGGGTGAGCAGCCCCGGTCCGGCACTGCCGCCGTAGATCACCGTGCTGCCGGTGAGTTCCGGCCGCGACGCGAGGTGCGCCTCGAGCCCGGCGAGCACGTCCACGATGTGGTCGTCCGGCGCGGGCGCCGGCGCACCGATCGCCCACACGGGCTCGTACGCGACGATCAGCGGCCCGGCGAGACCGTCCGCGGTCGCGGTGGCGAGCGAGCGGTCCAGTTGCGCGGTCACCTCGTCGATCGCGTCCGCACTGGAGGCACGGTGCGGCTCCCCGACGCAGACCAGCGGCCGCAGGTGGTTGCGGTACGCCGCGTGCACCTTCCCCGCGACGTCCTCGTCGGTCTCGTGGAACAGGCTCCGCCGTTCGGCGTGGCCGATCTCGACGAGGTCGACGCCGATCTCACGGAGCTCGGCGCCCGAGACCTCTCCCGTGAACGCCCCCTCGTCGGCCCACGCCAGGTCCTGCGCCCCGAGCAGCACCGGAGCATCGCCGATGACCTCGCGCACGGGCACGAGCGCCGGGAACGTCGGGACCACGAACAGCTCGACCGCACCCGACCGGACCGCGGGGTGGGTGCGCGCGGTCTCCACGACCGCGGCCGTCCACTCCAGGGTCCGGGCGTGCGAGAAGTACGTCTTCAGCGACACCCCGACGAGCGTCACGGTGCGTCGGTCCCGACCGGCGCCGAGCCGTCGTAGGCGCAGATGGCCTGGACCTTCTCGGCGCTCGCGCTGGACGGGTCGAAGGTGTAGCCGAGCCACTCCTTCGCCATCCGTCGCGCGACCTCGACACCGACGACCCGCTGGCCCATGCAGAGGACCTGGGCGTCGTTCGACAGGATCGAGCGCTCGACGCTGAAGGAGTCGTGCGCCGTGACCGCACGGATGCCCGGGACCTTGTTCGCGCTGATCGCGACGCCGAGCCCGGTGCCGCAGACCAGGATCGCCCGGTCGGCCTCGCCGTTCGCGACCATGCGTGCGGCGTCGACGGCGACGTGCGGGTAGGCGGTGTGCCCGTCCGCGTCCACACCGACGTCGACCACGGAGGCGACGCGCGGGTCGGCCTCGAGGTCGCGCTTGATCGTCTCCTTGTACTCGAAGCCGGCGTCGTCGGAGCCGACGACGAGACGGAACTGCTGCGCGGGCTGCTCGGTGTCAGGCATGCTGCTCTTCCTTCTGCGGGGTGAGGGTCGCGAGGACCGCTGCGGTGATGAGGGCGAACGAGATCGCGCCGGCGTCCGGCGTACCGACCGCGTCCTCGCCGTGCGTGCGGGCGCGGCCCTTGCGCGGGAGGAGGTCGGCGGTCGCGCTGGCGGCCGCGCTGGCCGCTGCCGAGGCGGCCGACCAGGCGGTGACGAGGTCGTCCCCCGCCCGGACCCGCGCGGACAGCACGTCGTCGAACGGTACGAGGGCGTCGACCATCGTCTTGTCGCCGACGACGGCGCCGAAGGCCAGGACCGCCTCCGCGGCGGCGTGCACTGCGTCCGCGACGGTGGCGGCGGACGGACGCGACTCGTCCCCGACCACGCGACCCAGTGCCTCCAGGGCGGCTCCCCAGATCGCACCGGACGTGCCGCCGGCCTTGTCGGACCAGGCGTCCCCGGCGATCGCGAGGAGGCCACCGGCTCCGGCGCCGCGCTCGACGGCGCCGCGCGCCGCGGCAGCCGCTGCGGTGGAGCCGCGCTGCATCCCGATGCCGTGGTCGCCGTCGCCCGCGACGGCGTCGATGCGCCCGAGTTCGTCGACGTGGTCGTCGACGGTCGCACGGACCGCGTCGATCGCGCGGGCCACGACCGCCGCCGAGCGACGGGACGCCTCGGAGCCGACGGTGACCGGGGCCAGGGTGCCGGCGACGAGTTCCTGCTCGGACACCGGCTCGGCCGGCACGGCTCCGCCCTTCCGGTACGCGGGGCTGTCGGCGGGCGCTGCCCAGAGGTGCTCGAGTTCGTCGTCGAGCCAGAGGAGCGTCAACGAGACGCCGGCCATGTCGAAGCTCGTGACGAGTTCGCCGACCTCGGGCTCGACGACGACCGCTCCGGCCGCCTCGAGCAGACGGACGACGCTGCCGAAGACGACGAACAGCTCCTCGTACTTGACGCTGCCGAGGCCGTTGAGGATCGGCACGACCCGGGCACCGTCCGGCACGACGCCGGTCGGGAGCTCGGTGAGCAGGCGGTCGACGAGCAACTCCGCGAGACCGGCCGCGCTCGGGACGTCCGCCTCCGCGATGCCCCGCTCGCCGTGGATGCCCATGCCGATCGCCATGCGCCCCTCCGGGACCGTGAAGAGCGGTTCGTCGGCGCCCGGGAGCGAGCAGCCGGAGAAGGCGACACCGAAGCTCCGCGTCCGGTCGTTCGCGCGCTCGGCGAGGGTGGCGACGGCGTCGAGGTCGTCCCCGCGCTCGGCCGCGGCGCCGGCGACCTTGAACACGCAGAGGTCCCCGGCGATCCCGCGACGCTCGTGCGCCCGGTCCGCCGGTGCACTGGCGACGTCGTCGGTCACCCGGACCGTGCGGACGGGGATGCCCCGCGCCTCGAGGGTCC
The DNA here is from genome assembly GCF_030406605.1 of Curtobacterium sp. 458. Taxonomy (NCBI): domain Bacteria; kingdom Bacillati; phylum Actinomycetota; class Actinomycetes; order Micrococcales; family Microbacteriaceae; genus Curtobacterium; species Curtobacterium sp. 458. Next base: position 3,434,515 of record NZ_CP129104.1, read on the forward strand.
GGGCGGCGGCGTCGAAGTTCAGCACGTCGCCGGCGTAGTTGCCGTAGGAGAGGAGGACTCCCCCGCCGTGGTCGACGGCGGCCGCCACCGCGGTGACCTGCTGGGCACTCGGGCTGGCGAAGAGGTTCCCCATCGCCGCGCCCGCCGCGAGGCCGTGCCCCACGAGGCCGCCGAACGCCGGGTAGTGACCGGAGCCACCGCCGACGACGAGGGCGACGGTGCCGTCGGGGCTCGTGGTGGCGCGGGCGACCCCGCCGTGCACCTTCCGGACCCGCGCCCGGTTCGCGGCGACGAACCCGTCCACCATCTCGTCGGCGAAGTCCGCCGGGTCGTTGTACAGCCGGGTCATGCGCGGGTCTCCGCCCGCTCGGACTCGACCGTGCGGATGCTGCCGGTCAGCTCGCCCTTGCTGCGGCGGGCGAGCACGACCATGAGCACGCTCGACAGCAGCATGAAGAACCCGACCACGAACATCGGGAGCTGGTAGCCGCCCGTGGCGTCCTTGAGCGCACCCGTGATGTACGGCGCGGCGAACCCGCCGAGGTTGCCGAGCGTGTTGATGAGCGCGACACCCGCCGCGGCCGCCGCACCGGAGAGGAACCGGGTCGGCATGGTCCAGAAGTTCGGGAGGGCGGCGAAGATCGCGCAGGCGGTGACCGCGATGACGGCGACGGTGGCCGCCGGCGAGTTCATGTAGAGCGCGACGGGGATCGACAGGCCGCCGACGAGGGCCGGGACCGCGATGTGCCAGACCTGCACGCCGCGGCGGAACGCGTCACGGGACCAGAAGTAGAGGACCACCGCGGCGGGGAGGTACGGGATGGCCGTGATGAGGCCCTTCTGGAACAGGTCGAACGTGGTGCCGAACTGCTGCTGGAAGCCGTCGATGATCGTGGGGAGGAAGAAGCTCAGCGCGTAGAGGCCGTAGATGAAGCCGAAGTAGACGCCGGCGAGCATCCAGACCCGGCCGGACCCGAAGGCTGCCTTGAGACCGCCCTTCGCGCCGTGCCCGTCCTGCTTGTCCTTGTTCTCCGCTGCGAGCGCGCCCTCGAGCCAGGTCTTCTCGTCCTCGTCGAGCCACTTCGCCTGGGACGGCTTGTCCTTGAGCACGACGAGGCAGAGGAGGCCGACGATGATCGCGGGGATGGAGACGCAGAGGAACATGAAGCGCCAGCCCTCGAGGCCGCCGAGCAGTCCCTCGTGGGTCATCAGCCAGCCGGCGAGCGGCGACCCGATGACACTGGTGAGCGGCTGCGCCAGGTAGAACAGCGCGAGCATCTTGCCGCGGTGACGTGCGGGGACCCAGGTCGAGAGGAACAGGATCGCGCCCGGGAAGAACCCCGCTTCGGCGACACCGAGCAGGAAGCGGAGGCCGACGAGCTGCGGGTAGTTCTGCACCCACGTGAAGAGCAGCGAGACGATGCCCCACGTGATCATGATGCGGGCGAGCCACACGCGGGCGCCGAACTTGTGGAGCGCCAGGTTCGACGGGACCTCGAGCACGAGGTAGCCGATGAAGAAGACCCCGGACGCGAACCCGAACTGCGCCGCCGTCAGACCGAGGTCGGCCTCGAGACCGTTCGGGGCGGCGAACGAGATCGCGGTGCGGTCGAGGAAGTTGATGAAGAACATCAGCGCCACGAAGGGCACGATGCGTGTCGCGATCTTGCGGATGGCCGATCGTTCGACCGCCGAGGTCGGGATGCCTCGGGTCGCGGGGATGTCCACGGTGACTCCTGCTCTGGGGGGATGGTTCGGACGCTCCTGCGCGCCGGGTCCTGCGGGCGCCGCTGTGCGCCGGGGTCCAGTGTGGGCGCTCACCCGCAACTTGTCAACCGGTTGACCATGCTACGCGGTCGGAGGGTCGACAGAGCACGCGGACAGCCACCGCGACCCCCGGCCCGGCGCGGGCGAGCGGGAACCGGTTGACCGACCGGTACGCTCGCCCCATGCCCGCGTTCAGTGAGAACGACCCGCTCAACATCCGCCTCGAACTCGAGTCGGTGCCGGCCGGGTCCCCCGCCTCCGAGGTCGCGCGGCAGCTCGTGTCCCTGCTGACCGCGGGTGACCTGGCGCCCGGCTCCCGGCTGCCGTCCGAGCGGGTGCTCTCCGAGCGCCTCGGTGTCGGCCGGTCCGCCGTGCGGGAAGCCCTCGCGGCGCTGGAGATCCTCGGCATCGTGCAGATCCGACCGGGATCGGGCACCTACCTGCGTGGCGGCACCTCGGACCTGCTGCCCACGACGCTCTCGTGGGGGCTCATGCTCGCCTCGAACCGGACACGGGAACTGCTCGAGGTGCGGTCCTCGCTCGAGCGGACGGCGGCGATCCTCGCGGCGCAGCGGGCCACCCCGGAGCAGCTCGACGAGCTGCAGACCTACCTCGACCGCCAGCAGGAGTCACTCGACGACCCGGACGCGTTCATCGATGCCGACGTCCGGTTCCACGTCCTCATGGCCCGGGCCGCGGGGAACGACGTGCTCGCGGACCTGCTGCAGAGCCTCCGGTCGATGCTGAGCGTCTGGGTCGGTCGACGGGTGCGCACGCGGCAGGCGACCGAGGCCGCGTACGACGAGCACCGGGCGATCCTCGCTGCCCTGCGCGCCGGGGACGTCGCGGCGACGCAGCGGGCGATGGACGAGCACATGGCCACGGCGAGCGCCCGCATCGAGAACGCCGAGCCCGTCCCGGCGGAGGCCGACGCCAGCTGATCCGGAGCGGAGCGGCGGCGGAGGCGTTGCCGTCCCGGCAACACCGCTTGCGGTCGACGGCGTCGGTCGGCTGGAGTACCCCCGTGCACCTCCACGACGACCCCACGTCCGACACCGACGCCCGCTCCTGGTGGGAGGCCCGGTACGCCGAGCGCGACGGCATCTGGTCGGGCCGGGTCAACGCCGTGCTCGCCTCGGTGGCGGCGGGACTCCCGGTCGGTCGGGCGCTCGACCTCGGCTGCGGTGAGGGCGGCGACGTCGTCTGGCTCGCCGAGCGCGGGTGGTCGGTGGTCGGGGTCGACCTGTCCGTGACCGCGCTGACCCGGGCCTCGGCGGCGGCCGTCGCGGCCGGGGTCGAGGAACGGACGGCGTTCGTCGCGGCGGACCTCGCGTCGTGGGAGACCGACGGACGGTTCGACCTCGTGACGGCGTCGTTCCTGCAGTCGTGGCCGGTCGAGATCCCGCGCGTGGCGATCCTCCGTCGGGCGGCCGGGTTCGTCGCACCGGGCGGGTACCTGCTCGTCACCGCGCACGCCGCTCCCCCGCACGGCGACCTGCCCGAGGAGCTCCGCGGGTACCGGTTCCCGTCGCCGTCGGACGACCTCGCGGCGCTCGGGCTCGACGACCGGTGGGAGGTCCTCGAGGCCGCCGGACGCCCGCGGACCGCGACGACCCCGGACGGCCACGAGCACCACACCGTCGACGGCGTCGTGCTCGTCCGGCGACGTTGAGCGCGGGTCGCGTCAGCGCGGCAGCGGCCGCGGCAGCGGCACCTCGGCGGCGAAGGCCCGGACGACCCGGTCCACGACCTCCGGCGCCGGCGCGTCCCACACGGCCTGGTTGAAGATCTCGACCTCCACGTCCCCGGTCCACCCGGCCGCCGTCACGGCAGCGGTCACCGGCCCGAAGTCGACGTGCCCCTCACCCATCACCCCGCGGGAGAGCAGCGGGTCGGCGGCGATCGGGGTCGTCCAGTCGCACACCTGGAACGACGCGATGCGGCCGGCGGCCCCCGCGCGTGCGACCGACGTCTCGAGCGCCGGGTCCCACCACACGTGGAACGTGTCGACGACGACCCCGACCGCGGCGGCCGGGAACGGCGCGGCGAGGTCGAGCGCCTGCGCGAGCGTCGACACCACGGCACGGTCGGCGCAGTACATCGGGTGCAGCGGTTCGACGGCGAGCCGGACCCCGGCGTCGAGCGCGTGCGGCACGAGGGCCGCGAGCGCGTCGGACACGCGGGACCGGGCGCCGACGAGGTCCTTCGAGCCGTCCGGCAGGCCGCCGGCGACGAGCACGAGGACGGGCGCGGACCCGGGTGCCCCGGCAGCGGCGAGCGCGGCGGTCTCGTCGATCGCCCGGCGGGTGTCGTCGAGCGCTGCGGTGCGTCCGGCGCCGTCCGGGATCGTGAAGAACCCGCCGCGGCAGTGCGACGACACCCGGAGTCCGGAGTCGGCCACGATGCGGACGGCCTCGGCGAGCCCGACGGCGGCGACCGGCTCTCGCCAGGTGCCGATCGCCCCGACACCGGCGGCCGACACGACGTCGAGCGCCTCGGGGAGGGTCGCGTACTTGACGGTCGCCTGGTTGATCGAGAGCCGCGGGTGCGGCGCGGCGGTCGTCGGCGCGTCCACGGTGTCGGCGGGCGTGGCGAGCCGGCCCCCGGCTGTCACGCGACCACCCCGGCGAGGTGTGCTGCGTCGGGAGCCGAGCCGTGCCTCCCGGCCGACGCGGCCGACGACGACGCCGACGAGACCGACGACGACGTCGACGGCGCCGCGACCCCTGCCAGCGCGAGCAGGTCGTGCCAGCGCTGGGCTGCGAGGGCGGGGTCCTCGAGGGCGCCGCCCGCGTTCGCGAGCCGGACCGTCTCGGACAGGTGCGGCAGCGAGCGGCCCGCGTGCAGCCCGCCGACCATCGTGAAGGCGGGCTGGTGGCCGTTCAGCCAGGCGAGGAAGGCGATGCCGGTCTTGTAGTGCCACACGGGTGCGCTGAAGACGTGGCGCGAGAGCGCCTCGGTCGGGCCGAGCAGGGCGCGGAACGCCGTCTCGTCGGGCAGGGCCTGCACGGCGGCCGAGGCGACGGGACCGAGCGCCGCGAAGGCGCCGAGCAGGGCGTCGGAGTGGTGCGTGCCGTCACCGGCGATGAGGTCGACGTAGTGGTGGTCGTCGCCGGTGAACATCCGGACGCCCTCGGGGAGGCGCGCACGGAGGTCCGTCTCCGCGCGGGCGTCGAGGAGGCTCATCTTGATGCCGCTGACGCGGTCGCCGGCCTCGCCCATGACGGCGAGGACGGTGTCCGCGCCGGTCGCGCCGCCGTCGGCCCGGCCGGCGGTCGCGCCGAAGTAGCCCGCGAGCGCCGGGTCGAACGCCTCGCCGAGCCAGTGCAGCACGACCGGGGCGGACGCCCGCGAGAGGACCGCCGCGTACACGCGCCGGTAGGTCGCGGCGGGGTCGGAGTCGCTGCGTGCGAGGCGTGCGAGGTGTCGGCTGGCCATGAGGACGACCCCCGCGCCGGCGTCCTCGGCGTGGTGGAGCTGTCCGACGTAGGCGTCGACGACCTGCTGCTCGGTGGCCGGCGCGTCGGGGAGGTCGTCGGTGTTCACCCCGACGACGAGCCGGCCGTCGACGGACTGCGCCTCGCGGGCACTGCGGGTGACCAGCTCGCGGGTCGCCGCAGGATCGAGGCCCATGTTCCGCTGCGCCGTGTCCATGGCGTCGGCCACGCCGAGCCCCCACGACCAGAGGTGGTGCCGGAAGGCGAGGGTGGCGTCCCAGTCGAGGTCGGCCGGGGCTCCGGGGGTGTTGTCCGCGGCGGCGCGCGGGACCACGTGCGCGGCGGCGTACACGACGCGTTCGGTCAGCGGCGCCGTCGGCTTCGCGGCCGGCTGCACGGCCGCGAGCGGCTCGCGCAGCGGCTCCGTGGTGACGGAGCCGTCGGCGGCGAGGAGCGTCAGCTGGTCGGGGCGGGCGGTCATGCGCTGACGGCCTCGACGTCGGCGGTCTGTGCCGCGGCGGGCTGCGCCGTGTCCGTCTCGGCGTCGGCCTGGAGGCACGACTCGGCCGGGGTGCGCAGGTCCAGCTCCGGCAGGTCGATGCGTCGACCCTCGGCGCTGGACCGCAGACCGGCCTCGGCGAGCGCCACCCCGCGGGCGCCGGAGAGCAGGTCGTACCGGTGCGGCCGTCCGGCGACGAGGTCGCGGACGAAGTCCTCCCACTGGGCACGGAAGCCGTTGCCGTACTCCTCGTCGGGGACCTCGAGCCACTGCCCGCGGTAGTCGCGCTCGTCGCGGAGGTCCGGGTTCCAGACCGGCTTCGGGGTGGCGGTGCGCGGCTGGATCCGGCAGCCGAACAGCCCGACGACCGCGCTGCCGAGGGTGCCGTCGACCTGGAACTCGACGAGTTCGTCACGGTCGACGCGCACGGCCCAGCTCGAGTTGATCTGCGCGATGACGCCCCCGGCGAGGTCGAACACCCCGTACGCGGCGTCGTCGGCGGTGGCGGCGTAGGGACGACCCTGCTCGTCGGAGCGCTGCTCGACGTGGGTCACCGCCCGGGCGTAGACGGACTCGACGCGACCGAAGAGCTGCTCGAGGACGTAGTTCCAGTGCGGGAACATGTCGACGACGATGCCGCCGCCGTCCTCCTTGCGGTAGTTCCAGCTCGGGCGCTGCGCGGCCTGCCAGTCCCCCTCGAACACCCAGTAGCCGAACTCGCCCCGGACGCTGAGGACGCGGCCGAAGAACCCGGAGTCGATCAGCCGGCGGAGCTTCCGGAGGCCCGGCAGGTACAGCTTGTCGTGCACGACGCCGTTCGCGACCCCGGCGTCGGCGGCGGCCTGGGCGAGTTCGAGGGCCTCGGCGGAGGTCTCGGCGGTCGGCTTCTCAGTGTAGACGGCCTTCCCGGCGGCGATGGCCTTGCGGAGGGCTCCGGCACGGGCGCTCGTCACGGCGAAGTCGGCGAACACGTGCCAGCGGGGGTCGGCGAGCGCGGCGTCGAGGTCGGTCGTCCAGTGCTCGAGGCCGTGGCGCGTGGCGATCTCCTCGAGCTTGGCGGCGTTGCGCCCGACGAGGATCGGTTCGAGCTGCACGCGGGTGCCGTCGGGCAGGAGCACGCCGCCCTCCTCGCGGATGGCGAGCACCGAGCGGACGAGGTGCTGGCGGTACCCCATGCGTCCCGTGACGCCGTGCATGATGATGCCGATCGTGCGTGTGGTCATCGCGTGCTCCCTTGCTCGCCGTGGCCGCCTCCACCGTTACGGAAAGCGCTTGCCAGGCACCGTACACCACGGCTCGAGCGCTCCGCAGCCCCTCGAACACGAATCGCACATGCTCGGGGCGGAGGGCAGCGTGCCGGACTCCGCAGCCTCCACGGCGGTCGCGACTCCCCGCCTGTGCCGATCGATCGGTCACGAACGGTCGTTCTCCCGACCGCCGGACGACGATTCGCGACCGCCCGACGGTCGAGCGCGGGCGAGTCGCGGCAGGGCGGACGGCGCGCCGCGGATTACCGGGCCGTGCTCGCGCGCAGCACGACCTCGCCGTCGACCGCGCCGCCCGCGTCGGTGCCGAGCGCACGCCGAACGGCCCGCGCCCCGATCTCCTCGAGCGGCAGGCGGACGGTGCTGAGCGCCGGGACGACGTCGGCGAGCATCCGGACGTCGTCGAACCCCGCGACGCCGACGTCGACGCCGGGCACGAGACCACGCTCCCGGATCGCGGCGAGCGCCCCGACCGCCATGAGGTCCGTGACCGCGAACACGCAGCGTGGCAGCGGTGCCGCTCCCCCGGCGGCGGCGTCGAGGAGGGTCTCCATCGCGCGGTGACCGCCGTCGCGCGTGAAGGCCGACGGCACCACCCAGGGGTCCGGCACCGCCAGTCCGTGTGCGGCGAGCCCGGCGACGAACCCCTCGTAGCGGGCGTGGGCGGTGGCGAGGGTCGGGTCGCCCGCGAGGACCGCGAACGAGTCGTGCCCCTGCTCGACGAGGGCTCCGGCCAGCGCTGCGGCTCCACTGAGGTTCCGGATGACGAGCCCCTCGACGCCCGGCACCGATCCGCCGTCGAGGTCGGAGACGAGCGCGGCGACCCCGGCACCGCCGGCGACGAGTGCCTGCACCGCGGCTCCGGTGTCGGACGCGGCACCGAGCCTGCGGCTGACGGCGAGCACCACGGCGCGAGGGCGGAGGCCGGCGACCACGGCGAGCACCTCCTGCTCGCGCGAGGCGTCCCCGCCCGTGGAGGTGATGGTGACGACGAGTCCGGCTTCGTCGGCGGCGCGGATCGCCCCGGCGGCGATCGCGGCGAAGTACGGGTCGGCGATGTCACCCACGACGAGGGCGAGGGTCGTGGTGGTCCCGCGGGCGACCGCCTGGGCCTGCACGTTGGCGGTGTACCGGAGCTCCCGCGCGGCGGCGTGCACCCGGTCGAGTGACTCCTGCCGGACCTTCCGCGCGCTGCCGTTGAGCGCCCGCGAGGCGGTCGCGAGCGACACGCCTGCACGCTCGGCCACGTCCGCCAGGGTGACCGTGCCCCGCTCCGGCATGTCGTGCCTCCAGTCCGGACCGCGACCGCGGTCTGAGCGCGAGGATAGCGATTTCCGCCGCCGACCGCGCCGTTCGGCGGCGCAGGTCGCGTTGTCATCACATGATTTTCGAAAGCGCTTGCCAACCAGCGTTCGCTCGTGTAGACCTGTGGCACTCGGCCGAGACCCCCTGAACGCTCACCCGCGGCGCACGCCGTGGTCCCGAACGAAAGCAGTGACGATGAAGTCCTCGAAGAGAATGCTCGCCCTCGCCGGCGGCATCGCCGCGCTCGCCCTCCTGAGCGGCTGCGCGTCCGGCGGCTCCGGCTCGAACGGCGGGAAGGTCGACCAGCTCACCTTCTGGCTGTCCACCTCCACCGCGCAGGAGAAGGGGTACCAGAACCTCGCCGACTCCTACGAGAAGGAGAGCGGGGTCTCGGTCAAGATCGTGAACCTCCCCTACGACGGTCTCCAGACGAAGCTCCGTGAGTCCGCCCAGGCGAACTCGCTCCCCGACGTCGTCCGTGCCGCGGGCATCGACCCGATCTGGACCGGCAAGACCGTCGACCTCGCGTCCATCGTCGACGACGACGCGAACAAGATCGACCAGGACATCATCGCGAAGGACAAGGACGGCAAGATCACCTCGATCCCGTCCGACGTCACCGCGGCAGGGCTGTTCGTCAACAAGTCGCTGTTCGACAAAGCCGGGGTGTCCTACCCGACCGACCCGTCGAAGGCCTGGACCTGGGACGAGTTCCTGCAGAAGGCCGACCAGGTCAAGGAGAAGACCGGCGCGAAGTACGACCTCGTGTTCGACTCCTCGCCCTCGCGACTCCGGGCGTACATGTTCACCAAGGGCACGGACTTCATGCAGCAGGAGGAGGACGGGTCCTTCCCCACCGACTCGAAGACCGTGAAGGCGCTGCAGGACTTCGCCGACATGAACGACGACAAGACGATGCCGAAGTCGGTGTGGACCAGCGGGCAGGACCCGAACGCGCTGTTCAAGAGCGGTCAGGTCGTCGCGTACTTCTCCGGCGTCTGGCAGTCGTCCGACTTCGCGTCGAACATCACCGACTTCGACTGGGCGAGCGCCGCGACCCCGGCCGATCCGACCCACGCGACGGAGATCAACTACGGCGGCAACATCGTCGGGTTCGAGAACTCCGACACCCGTGGCGCCGCGGCGAAGAAGTTCATCGCCTACATGTACGACCCGACGAACTACGCGAAGCTCGTGACCACGAACGGGTTCCTGCCCGTCGAGTCCGGCCTCGACATCACGTACCCGTTCGAGTCGCAGGCTGCGAAGGACTCGTTCGCGCTGTACCAGAAGGAGATCGAGGCAGCGGCACCGATCTCGAGCTCCTACGCGAAGGAGAGCGCCCGCTGGGGTGTCGAGGGCAAGGAACTCGGCACCGACCCGACGACGGCCGAGGTGGGGAAGCTCATCAACGGCCAGCAGTCGGCGAAGCAGACGCTCGAGACGATCACGAAGTACTACGAGGACCACGTCGGCTGACGGAGCGGGCCGGGCGCGCGAGCGCCCGGCCCGTCCGCCTTCCCCCCGACGACCCCGACGAACACGACGACCGCGACGAACGAAGAGGACCATCGTGAGCACCCAGACCGCCGTCCCCCGCGCGGTGCCGTCCAGCGACACCGTCCGACCCCCCGGCCGCGGCACCCGCCGCCGACGCTCCGGCGTCCGGAAGCCCCTGCTGGCACCGATCGCCTTCGTCAGCGTCAACGTCGTCCTGTTCGCGGTGTTCTTCGTCTGGCCGGCCGTCATCGGCCTCGGCTACTCGTTCACCGACTACAACGGCGTCGTCTCCCCGAACTTCATCGGGCTGCAGAACTACGTCGAACTGTTCCAGGACGACACCTTCTACGCCGCACTCGTCCGCACCCTGCTCTACGCTGTGGTCGCGGTCCCCCTCGGGTTCGTGCTCTCGCTGTCGATGGCGCTCATGCTCACGAGTCCCGCCGCCAAGGGGCGGAGCGTCGCCCGCATCGTGTTCTTCGTCCCGTGGCTGATCTCCCCGATCGTCACCGGCGTCATCTGGCGGTGGATGTTCGGCGAGAACTTCGGCCTCGCGAACTTCGTCGTCGAGTCCCTCGGCGGCAAGGCCGTCCCGTGGCAGTCGAACGCGGACCTCTCGCTGCTCGTCGTCGTGTTCGCGAGCGCGTGGGCGGGGTCGGCGTTCAACATGCTGCTCTTCGTCGCCGCGATCCGGAACGTGCCCCGCTCCTACTACGAGGCCGCCGCGCTCGACGGCGCCGGCGCCTGGCACCAGTTCCGGTACATCACGCTGCCGAGCATCGCGCCGACGTCGTTCATCGTCGTGCTGCTGTCGTCCCTCGGCGCGTTCAAGGAGTTCGCGACGATCCAGGCCCTCAACGGCGGCGGCCCCGGCACCGACAACAACCTGCTCGTGCAGTACATCTACACGAACGGGTTCCAGAACGCCCACATCGGCTACGCCTCGGCGGCGTCGATGGTCCTCATGCTCATCCTCATGGCCATCGCCCTGATCCAGCTGGCCGTGAACCGTCGGACGGAGAAGCGCCGATGACCACGACCCTGCCCGGTGCCGGCGCACCCGGCGCCGCGAACCCGGACGCCACCCGCCCCGACGCGGGCGACGGGGACCTGACCCGATCCGTGACCACCGCCGGCCGACGCGCCGCGAAGCGTGCGGCGAAACGGGCCGCCACCCGCGGCGGCCTCGACCGCGTGCCGAAGCCCAAGGCGATCGCGGTCAGCGCGCTCCTCTGGGTCTTCATCATCGGCTTCGGGTTCCCGGTGCTGTGGTTCGTCCTCAGCGCGTTCAAGCCCGGCGGCGAACTGTTCTCCTACCCACTGACGCTGTTCCCGGAGCAGTGGTCGGTGTCCGGCTTCGTCGAGGCCTGGCAGAGCTTCGACTTCGCCCGCTACTTCGGCAACACGATCGTCGTCGCCCTCGTGACCACCGTGCTGACGGTCCTCGCGAGTGCCGCCACCGGGTACGCCCTGGCGAAGTACGACAACCGGTGGCTCAAGGTGTTCTTCGTGTGCATCCTCGCCACGACCATGCTCCCGACCGAGGTCATCCTCGCGCCGACGTTCATCGTGATCCGTGACCTCGGCATGTACGACTCGCTCGCGGGCATCATCGTGCCGTCGATCATCACCGCGACCGGCATCTTCATGTTCCGGCAGTTCTTCCTCACCGTCCCGGACGACCTCGTCGAGGCCGCACGGATCGACGGCGCGAGCGAGTTCGGGATCTTCTGGCGGATCATGCTGCCGATCTCCCGGCCGATCATGCTGACGCTCGCGATCTTCTCGTTCCAGTGGCGGTGGAACGACTACATCTGGCCGCTGCTGGTCCTCAACGACCCGCACCAGTTCACGATCCAGATCGCCCTGCAGAGCATCGTCGGGGCCGAGAACGTCAACTGGACCGTGCTGCTCGGTGCCTCGGTGATCTCGATCCTGCCGCTGCTGCTCATCTACCTGGTGTTCCAGAAGTACGTGAACGGCGCGGACCTCAACGCGGGGCTCAAGGACTGATGGGGTTCCTCGACGCGGTCGGCCCCGCCGCCGAAGCCGAGCTCGCCGCGTGGCGGACGGCGCCGGGCGACCCGGCGGCGCTGTCGCACCGCGAGCTGATGGCACGTGCCCTCGCCTTCGTGGGTGCCCGGGTCCGGCACGAGCGGCCGGGAGGCCCGGATCGCCTCCCCGACGACGACCTCGCCACCGCGCACGGGTACGTCCGGCACCTCACTACCCGGCAGTCGGCCGGAGGCACCTTCGTCGGTGGGGACAACGTGCTCTCGCCGCCCGACTCTGCGTTCACGGTGAACGACGTGTGCGACGCCCTCGAGCTGCTCGAGCCGCTGCGCGACCGGGACCCGGCCGCCGAGGCACTCGCCGCCGACCTCGACCGGATCGTCGAGCGGGCGACCCCGGCGCTCCTGACCGGCGGCGTGCACACGCCGAACCACCGGTGGGAGATCAGCGCGGCCCTCGCCCGGATCCACCGCCTGCACCCGTCGGACGCCCTCGTCGAGCGCATCCACGAGTGGCTCGCCGAGGGGCCGGACATCGACGCCGACGGGCTGTGGTCCGAACGGAGCCCGAACTACGCCGCCGCGGTGTCCTGCCCGTCGTTCCTCGTGCTCGCCGACGTGCTCGACCGACCGGCGCTCGTCGACCCGGTCCGGCGCTCGCTCGACGCCACCCTCGCGCTGCTCCTCCGCGACGACACCGTCGAGACCGTGCAGTCCCGGCGACAGGACCAGTCGGAGCCGTTCGGGATCGGGCCCTTCGCGCCGCTGCTCTGGCACGTCGCGGTGCTCGACCAGCGCGGGGACCTCGCCGCCGTGGCGGCCCGCGCGGCCGTCGCCCCGATGTGGCAGCCCGCCGTGACCGCGGCCCGCGCGATGACCGACCCGCTCCTCGCCGAACCGCTACCCGCCCCGGAGCCACTCCCCCTCGGCACCACCGTGTTCGACGGCGCCCGGCTCGTCCACGTCCGCGAGGCGCACCGGGACGTCGTCGTCTTCGCCGGGTCGGACGTGCCGGCGCAGGGCCACGTGCGCTCCGGGCTCGCGAACAGCCCCACGTTCCTCCGCGTGCTGTCCGGCGACGCCGTGCTCTCCGACGTCCGGCTCTCGCGGGAGTTCTTCGGCCTCGGCCCCTTCCGGCCGACCTCGCTCGATGATCTCGGGGACGGACGGTGGCGACTCAGCGAGACCGTCTCCGCCGGCTACCACCAGCCGCTCGTCCCCGCCGACCGACGGGCCGACGGCGACTACGCCCTCGGCGACGAGGGCCGGTTCTCCGGCTCCATGGCGTTCGGGTCCCGCGCGGTCGACGAGGTGTCGCTCCGCACGGTCGTCACGCTCGCCGTCGAGCCCGAGCGGGTGGTCCTCGACCTCGAGACCGACGGCGCCGACGTGCCGTGGTCGCTCCAGCTGACCTTCCGCGACGGGGGTACGGTGACCGGTGTGAGCACCGACGCCGCGACCGGGGAGACCGTCCTCGTCGCGGGCTCCGGCACCCACCGCGCCGGTGGATCGACGATCACCTTCGGACCGGGCGGCGGCACCGGGTACGGGCAACCGGCGTTCTACGCCCCCGGCCAGGACTACGCGTTCCTCGGCGGCACCGACCGACCCGAGGGCCGGCACGTGCACGTCACCGGACGGGCGCCGGGCCGCACGCGCCTCGTGCTCGGCACCCCGCGCACGACCGACGCCGAGGACGTGACCACCGGTGCCGCGACGGCGGTGATCGGGTGACCGCGCCCGACGACGGAACGCGACCGGCGGGGCGGACCGGAGGCGGGCCTCCCGGCATCGTCCTGGTCGGCGCCCGCGGGTACGGACTGCACCACCGCGCGACCATCGACCGGATGACCGCCGCCGGCCGGTGCGTGCTGACCGCGGTCGTGGACCCGACGCTCGGCGTGGACACCGACGGCGGCGTGCCCGTCGTCGCGGACGTCACGGCCGCTCGCGAGCACGGCGCCGTCGACGTCGTCGTGGTCGCCGCGCCGATCGGCGCGCACCTCCCGCTCGCGCTCGCCGCGCTCGAGGCGGGCGCCGACGTCCTGCTCGAGAAGCCGCCCGTGACCACCCGGGCCGCACTCGCCGAGCTGCTCGACGCCGAGCGCCGCACCGGCCGGGTCGTGCAGGTCGGGTTCCAGAGCCTCGGCTCGGCCGCGCTCCCGGCCCTCCGCGACGGGTCGGTCGTGGGCCCGGTGCGGTCGGCTGCCGCAGTGGGGACGTGGACGCGCGACCAGGCCTACTGGTCCCGCTCGGGCTGGGCCGGCCGTCGGCGCGTGGCCGGCGTCGACGTCCTCGACGGCGTCGTGACGAACCCGCTCGCGCACGCCGTCGCCACCGCACTCGCGCTCGTCGGCTGCCGTCGCGCCACGGAGGTCGCCCGCGTCGAGGTCGAGCTGTACCGCGCGAACGCCATCGAGGGCGACGACACCTCGGCGGTCCGGGTCACGACGACCGCTGGCCGGGAGGCCACGGCGGCCCTCACGCTCTGCGCGCCGACCGAGGTGCTCCCGACCGTCCGGGTGACGGGTGCGGCGGGACGGGCCGTCCTCGGCTACACGACCGACGAGGTCACCGTGGACGGCGCGACCACGACGTACGAGCGGACCGAGCTCCTGGAGAACCTGCTCGACCACCGGGCGAGCGGAACGCCGCTCCTCGTGCCGCTCGACTCCACGGGGGCGTTCGTCGAGGTGCTCGAGGCCGTCCGCGCCGCCGAGCCCGTGCAGATCGACCACCCCTGGGTCACGTGGGAGGGCGAGGGTCCGACGCGCCGACCGCTCGTCGCCGACGTCGAGGCGATCGTCGACCGGGCGGCCGATCGGCTCGCGCTGTTCTCCGAGGTCGGAGCACCGTGGGCGCACACGGCGCACGACGAGGTACTCGCGACGCTCCGGGTCGACGGTGCCCCGGTCGCCACCGTCCTCGACGGCTCGGGGACCATCCCGACGTCGTCGCCGCGGCCCTACCTGCACCCCGTCCGGACCCGCGGCGGCGTGACGGTGTCGGCGCACCACCCCGGCGACCACGACTGGCACTGCGGCGTCGGGTTCGCGATCCCCGACCTCGACGGCGTGAACTGCTGGGGTGGCCGCACCTACGTGCACGGCGACGGGTACGTGTGGCGGGACGACCACGGCCGCGTCGACGTCGTGCACGCCGAACAGCGGCCCGGCTGGTCGGGGCAGGAGCTCGTCTGGCGCGGTCCCGACGGCGGGGTCGTCCTGCACGAGGACCGGGTGCTGACCTGGGCCGGGCAGGAGGACGGCTGGGCGCTCGACTGGTCGTCGTCGTTCCGTGCGCCGGGCTCCGCCCCCGTCCGGCTCGGCGGCCCCGGGTCGAACGGGCGCGTCGGTGCCGGGTACGGCGGCCTCTTCTGGCGGTTTCCCCCGTGCGGCCCGGTGTCCGTCCGGACCGCCGACGCCGCCGGTGAAGCGGCCGTGCACGGGTCCGTCACACCGTGGGTCGAGTGGACGGCGGACTTCGACGGTGGGCCGGCGACGGTCCGGGTCACGGCGCTCGACCACCACGACCCGTGGTTCGTCCGTGTCGAGGAGTACCCCGCCGTCGGGTCGGCGCTCGCGTGGCGCTCCCCCGTGACCGTGCGGCCGGACGTGCCGCTCGTGCGGTCGTTCCGGGCGTCGGTGCGCGACGGTCGCTGAGGGCCGGTCACGCTACGGTCGGGGGATGACCGATGCTGCATGGGAACACGACGTCGCCGAGACCTGGGCGGCGGACCTCGACGACGAACAGCTGGTGTCGCGGATGACGTCGCTCGCAGCAGTGGCGCCGCACCCGGCACTCGCCGCCTTCGAACTCGGCGGCGCGTACGACTCCACCGGGCGCGAAGCCGAGGCCGACGAGCAGTACGCCGCGGCGACGGCGTCCGGCCTCGCCGAGGTCGACCCCGACCGCGCGGCACGGATGGTGGTGCAGCACGCCTCGACCCTCCGGAACCTCGGCCGGGTCGACGAGGCGATCACGATGCTCCGGGACGCACCCGAGCACCCGGCGACCGGTGCCGCGCCGCGGGTCTTCCTCGCGCTCGCGCTGCACAGCGCCGGACTGATGGACGAGGCGCTGCGCGTGGCGATCGAGGCCGTCGAGCCGACGCTCCCCCGCTACCACCGGTCCGTTCGGGCGTACGCGGCGGCCCTCACCGACTGAGCTCGATCAGCGGGGGCGGTCGAGGGGCAGGGCGTCGCTCGTCGTCCGCAGGGACTCCTGGCGGAGCTCGAGCTGCGCCACGGCGAGCGCCGCGAGGTCGCGCAGGTTCGCAAGGTCACCCTCGGTGGCCTCGCGGGGTTTCGCGTCGAGCACCGCGAGCGTGCCGATCGTCGTGCCGTCGTGCTTCACGAGGGGGACGCTCACGAAGAACCGGATGCCGAGGGGGCCGGTCACGAGCGGGCTCTCCCGCATCTCCGGGTGGGTGGCGCCGTCGGGGATGACGACGGGTTCGGGGACCGGCGCGAACCCGTTGCGGAAGCTGATCTTGCGCGCCGACGGGTCGACACCCTCGGCGATCCACGACTGGGACCACTCGCGGTCCTCGTCGAGCACCTCGACCAGGGCGATGGGTGCGTCGAAGAGGCGAGCCGCCATGGCGGTGGTGCGGTGCAGGGCCTCCTCGGGGAGTTCGTCGAGCGTCGCGGGCCGGTCGGCCGTGCCCGCCGGCGCGGGCGCAGCGTGCGCGCCGGACGGCGCGACGGGGTCCGGAGCGGAGCCACCGGCGGGCGGGACCTGGGTGCCCTGGACCGGCGCGGCGGCCGCCGGGACCTGCGTGACGGGGGCGGTGGGTGCCTCCAGGCTGTCCGGGTCGACCACCACGTCGGGCGCGGAGGTGTCCGCGATGACGACGTCGCGGAGCATCGCCACGAGCTCGGACCCGAGCGGCCGGTCGGCCGGGTCCTGCGCCGTCATCGCGCGCAGCGCGGACTTCCAGTGCTCGGGGAGCGGCTCGGGCACGACCGGGTCGCGGGAGAGCCGTGCGATCGCCGACTCGACGACGGAGCCGGGGAACTCCCGGCGGCGGGTGAAGCACTGGAGCAGGACGAGGCCGAGCGAGTAGACGTCACTCGCGGGTCCGACCTCGCCGCCGCGGGCCTGCTCGGGGCTGAGGTAAGCGGCGGTGCCGGTCGTGACGCCGTCGGCGGTGAGTCGTTCGGCGCCCTCCGCGATCGCGATCCCGAAGTCGGTGAGCCGGGCGCGGGCCCGGTCGGCGTCGTGTCCGTAGTCGACGAGCAGGATGTTCGAGGGCTTGATGTCGCGGTGCACGACCCCGTGCGCGTGGATGTAGTGCAGCGCCTCGGCCATGTCGAACCCGACCTCGGCGATGTGCCGGACGGCGAGCGGGCCGACCTTCAGCCGCGCCTCGAGGTCCTGTCCGACGACGAGCGACATGACGAGGAAGCGCTGCTGCGCACCGTCGGCGTTGGTGAGGACACCGGCGTCGAGGAGGCCGACGAGGTTGTGGTGCTCGAGCGAGGCCAGCACCCCGAGTTCGGCGTCCTGTCGGGCGATGTCGACCGAACCGGAGTGGAACACCTTGACGGCGACCGGTCGGCGGAGCACTTCGTCGGTGGCCTGGTAGACGACGGACATGCCGCCCTGGCCGATCGCCCGTTCGACCCGGTACCGGCCGTCGAGGAGCGGCGCTGCGTCGTCGTGCGTCATGGGGTCCTCGTCGTCGGGCGGGTGTGACGTTGTATCTTCCCATCCCCGCCGGTCCGGTGCCCGGAACGCTCCGCCCGGCTTCGCGCAGCGGACCGTGCGGCGCGCTGCGGGCGTAGTCTCGCGGCATCGCAGGTCCGACGAGGGAGTCGCCATGCCCGCACGGTTCGTGTACTGGATGAACGTGTCCGTGGACGGCTTCATCGAGCGCGCGCCCGGGGAGCACAGCGGCCCGGACGGCCCCGAGTGGGTCAGTATCGACGAGGAGCTGCACCGCGAGTTCAACCGGCGCGCTGCGGCGATGACGCTCTCCGTCGAGGGCCGCGTCGTGCGGGACATGATGGACCCGTACTGGCCGGACGCCCGCTTCGACGAGTCCCTCCTCCCCATCGAGCGCGAGTACGGCGAGATCTACGTCGCGCAGCCGAAGGTCCTCGTCTCGCGGACCCGGACGACCGCCGATCACAACACCCGCGTGATCGGGTCCGACGGCCGGGCGATCGAGGCCCTCGCGCGGATCCGGCAGGAGACCGAGGGCGACGTCGGGGTCGGTGGGGCGGACCTCGCGTCGCAGTTGCTCGACGCGGGGCTCATCGACGAGTTGCTGCTGTTCACGCACCCCGCGGTGCTCGGCGGCGGTCGGCCGTTGTTCGACCCGCCGCGGGCGGGTGAGCGGGCTCCGGTGCGGCTCGGGCTGCTCGAGGAACAGCGCTTCTCGTCGGGCGTGGTGTTGCGACGGTGGGATGTCCTGCGGTCTCGGTGACGTGCAGGCCGGCACGGCGTCGGTGGACCCTCCGACGCACGCCACACCTCACCGCACCCGGGCCCGGTACTCCCCCGGCGCACACCCCCGCGCACGGGTGAAGTGCGCGTAGAAGCTCGACTGCGACCCGAACCCGGCAGCGTGCGCGACCTCGGCCGTCGTCATCGACGTGGTCGCGAGCAACCGCTGTGCCTCGGCCACCCGGCACCGGGTGAGGTACTCGACGATCGTCGACCCGACGTCCTGCCGGAACACCGTCATCGCGTGGTTCGGGTGGAGGTGCGCCGCCGCGGCGACGTCGGCGACCCCGATGGGCTCTCGGAACCGGTCGACCACGAACCGGACCATGTCGATCACCCGGTCCATGCCGGCCGGCCCGTGCCCGCCGTCCGGCCGGAGGTCGATCGTGTCCCGGTGGTGCCGGAGCAGTCGACGGACGAACGCCTGCGCCTCGAGGCCGGCGATCAGCTCGGCCCCGTCGTCGGCGAAGTCACGCTGCCACGACCGGAACATCGACTCGACGTCGCGTCCGGCGGCGATCGCCGGGACGAGCACCGGCCGGTTGAGGAGCATCGCGCCGAGGTCGTGGTCGGGCAACCCCCACGCCAGCACGTCCCCGAGCGGGATGTGCGCCCACAGGAAGTCCCCTGATCCCGCTCCGGCACCCGGCCCCTCGCCGACGAGCTGGTGCGGCGTCCAGCCCCAGAAGAGCGCGACCTCCCCTGCGTGGACGGACACGTCGGTGCCGCCGAAGCGGTAGTCGAGTCGCCCGTCGAGCACGAGGTTGATCTCGAGGTCGTCGTGCCGGTGGGAGGACAGCATGACGGGCGCCGGGCCGCGATGGCTCCAGTAGGCCGCTTCCACCGTCTCGACGTCGAGCACGGCCCGAGCCTACGTGAGCGCACCGATGGCCGGACGGCCGCACCGGAGGATCCTGGAACCGTGGCCTCCGAAGCCGGATGCACCGTCGACGCCCCGTTTCCTAGCGTCGGACCATGACCAAGATCACCATCATCGGCGCCGGCGGCTTCGTCTTCCCCTTCCGCCTCATCGGCGACCTCGTCAGCTTCCCCGCCCTGCAGGACGCGACCCTGCACCTCATGGACCTCGACGCGGGCAGGGTTGCCCGCACCGCGAACGCCGCCCGTGAGCTGGTCGCACACCACGGCCTCGGCGTCGAGGTCCTGGAGACCACCGACCGTCGTGAGGCGTTGGCCGACGCCGACGTCGTGATCATCACGTTCCAGGTCGGCGGCGTCGAGTCCTACCGGTGGGACGTCGAGATCCCGCGGAAGTACGGCATCGACCAGGCGGTCGGCGACACCGTCGGACCCGGTGGGGTGTTCCGGTTCCTGCGGTCGGTGCGGGCCTACGAGGACATCGCACGCGATGCGCTGGAACTCTGCCCGGACGCGCAGTTCATCAACTACGCGAACCCGATGGCCATGGCCACGGCCTTCCTCAACGCCAAGGGGCTGCGGACGGTGGGTCTGTGCCACAGCGTGCAGGGCACGACACGGATGCTCGCCCGCACCCTCGACGTCCCCTACGACGAGATCGAGTACGTCTGCGCCGGCATCAACCACCAGGCGTGGATCCTCGAGTTCAAGCGACGCAGCGGTGAGGACCTGTACCCGCGGCTCCGCGAGGTCATGACCGCGAAGCACCAGCGCGGCGTCGCGGCGGCGGACCTGCACGACGACGACGGCGACCACAGCGAGGCCGCGGCCGCCGCGAGCAACTACGAGGGCGGCAACGAGCAGGTCCGCACGCAGCTCATGCGGTCCTTCGGGTACTTCGAGACGGAGTCGAGCCACCACGCGAGCGAATACGTGCCGTACTTCCGCAAGGACCCGGAAACGGTGCTCGAGTACATCCCGGAGCGCTGGGACTACTTCGAGATCTGCCTCGCGCACGATGAGCAGGGCGACGTCGACCAGCAGCTCGAGAAGCTCAAGGCCGACCTGTCGCCGTCCGTCGAGTACGGCGCGAGCATCGTCAACGCGATCGTCACGGGCGTCCCCGCGGTGGTCTACGGCAACGTGCCGAACAACACCGGCGTGATCAGCAACCTCCCCGCGGAGGCCTGTGTCGAGGTCGCCTGCCTCGCCGACGGCAACGGCGTCACCCCGACCTCGTTCGGCGAGCTCCCCCCGCAGCTCGCGGCCCTCAACCGGACGAACACGAACGTGCAGACCCTTGCCGTCCGCGCGGCGCTGACCGGCGACGTCGAGCACGTGCACCACGCGGTGGCACTCGACCCGCTGACGGCCGCGCACCTGACGCTCGACCGCATCGCCGAGATGACCGACGAACTCCTGCACGCCCACGCGGCGCTGCTCCCGGAGTCGTTGCGTCCGGCGGACGCGGTCGCGGCACCACAGGAGACGACCGGCCTGGAGGCACGCCCCACCCCGGTCTGAACGGTCGCGCCCGAGCGGGCGGGCGGGGCGGAACCCGCCCACCCGACTCCGTCAGTCCGCCAGCAGGAACGCCGCGAACCGCTCGATGGTCCGGAACGCCGCGGCGCTGCCCTCGTCGTTCAGGTGCCCGTGGAACGTCCCCGGCTCGACCGCGTAGCTCACGGCGACACCCGCAGCCCGCAGCTCCTCTGCGAACGCCGCACCGCTCGCCCGCAGGTCGTCCCGCTCGGAGTCGACGATGCAGGTCGGCGGGTACCCCGTGAGGTCCGCCCCGCCCGCGAACACCCCGTCGCCGGCGCCGTGGGCGTGGTTCGCGTTCATCTGCCGCACCGCCTCCGGAGCGAAGCGTCGTGCCGGGTCGACGCCGACCATCGCCGCCGCGAGCTCGTCGGACAGCGGCGGCAGCTCGGCGTGCACGGTCGGGTACGCGAGCAGGACCTGCCTCGGGGCCTCGCCGTCGGCGACGAGCCGGAGCGCTGCGGAGGCCGTGATCGAGGCCCCGGCGCTCGCTCCCCCGATCGCCCAGTCCCGGCCCCCGTTGTCGAGGGACGCATCGCCGCGGACGGTGGCGAGGACGTGCCGCACCTCGTCCTGCGGCACCGGGAAGTGCACGCCGTCGGGGCGCTCGTCGCTCGGCGCGAGGCGGTACTCGACCTCGACGGTCGTGACGCCGCGGGCAGCGAGCTCGCGGGCGGTCTGCACGGACTCGGGCATGTCGAGGTCGCCGAACATGAACCCGCCACCGTGCGACCAGACGAGTGCGGCGCGCGCGGGGCCGTCGGTGGTGTGGACCCGGATGCGCAGCGGCCCGTGGGGTCCGTCGAGGGTGCGTTCGGTCGTCGTCATGTCGTGTCGTCCTCGTCACGTCGGGTCGCGGGTCGGCGGCGGTGCGTGCCGTCACGGTACCGGACGACGGCGGCGCGCTGCGCCGGCAGCGGGCGGTCTGGAGGCACGGTGCAGGTGAGCAGGTCCGCGCACCGGCACCGCGTACCGGCACCGCGTACCGGCACCGCGTACCGGCCTGGAGGCGCGGTGCAGGTGAGCGGGTCCGCGCACCGGCACCGTGCCTCCCGTCCGTCACGCCGCGACGCGGCCGCTGCGCGACCGCAGCAGACCGGCGACGACGATGCCTGCCGCGAGCGCCGTCAGGAGGACCCCTGAGACGGTGAGTCCGTCCTGGAAGTCGGCGAGCCGGGCCGCCGACGAGGCGCCGGCGGTGATGCTCCCCGGGACGAGCGCGGCGAGGACCGTCCCGACGACGGCCGTGCCGGCGCCGGTCGCGACCTCGCTGGACGTGTCGACGAGGGCGGCGCCGATGGACGTGCGGTCTGCCGGGAGGCCGTGCAGGACGTCGTTGCCGGCGACCGCGCCGACCACCCGCATGCCCGCCCCGACGAGGACGAGGGCGACGGCGATCCAGGCGTAGCCGGCACGGCTGCCGGCGGCGGCGACGGCGAGGCCCGCGACGACGGCGGCGGCGCTCGTCCAAGCGGCGGTGCCGGTGCCGACCCGCTCGACGAACGGACCGACGAACCGGCCGCCGACGAGCAGGACGACGACCATCGGCAGCATCGCGATCGCCGCGGCGGAGGGCGCCCAGCCCCAGACGTACTGGAGCTGCAGGGTCGTCAGGTAGGTGAGGCCGGACACGGCGAGGCCAGCGGCGGCCTTGTACGCCAGGCCGCTCGCGACCAGGGGGCGGGCGAGCAGGGCGAGGTCGAGGAGCGGACGGGCCGCCGCGCGCTCGCGCCACACGAACGCCCCCGCGGCGACGATCGTGGCGACGAGGGCTGCGCTGCCGACGGCGGGCCCGGCTTCGACGAACGCCGTCGGGGTGAGGAGCGCACCGACGAGCGTGACGGTGCCGAGGACGGCCCCGGCGACGTCGATGCGGTCGGCGTGGAGGTCCTCCGGGCGGTCGGCGCCGATGCCGGCGCGGATGCCCACGATCGCGAGCACGGCGACCGGGACGTCGACGAGCAGCAGCGCCTGCCAGGGGACGACCGCGAGCGCGAAGCCGCCGGCGGTGGGACCGACCGCGTAGCCGACGAGGCCCGCCGTGGAGATGACGGTGAGGGCGCGGATGCGGAGGTCCTGCCGGTCGAACAGCCGGAACGCCAGAGCCATCGAGCCGGGGGTGGTCATGGCGGCGGCGAGGCCGGTGACCGCTCGGACCGCGATGAGTTCGCCCGGCGTGTGCACGAGGGCGGTGGCCGCGCTGGCGACGGCGAGCAGGACGAGGCCCGTGAGCATCACCCGGCGGCGGCCGAAGCGGTCGGCGACGGCGCCGAAGAGGAGCATCGTGGCGCCGAACACGACCGAGTACGCGCTGGTCACCCACTGGAGGCCGACGGTGGAGGCGTGGAGCTCACGGCCGATGGTGGGCAGCGCGACGGTGAGGACGGCGTTGTCGAGCATCTCGAACAGGAACACCGCGGACAGGCCGGCGAGAGCGAGCCAGGCGTCACTGAGACGGGCGGGGGCTGGGGGCGCCGTGCGGGCGGGGGCCGTGGGCCGGGACGTGACGGACATCGGGACTCCTTCGTGGTGAAGAAGTAGCGGCCCGTTCGGTGCCGTGTCCGTGCGCCCTCTCGGGCGGTTTTCCCTCTGGGGTGAGTGTCACACGCCGGCGGTGCCGGCGCAAACCGCGGGTCAGGCGGTCGTCGCCGCGGGCTTCGCGCTGAACTGCTGCACGAGCTCGCGCTTGAGCACCTTGCCGCTCGGCCCCAGCGGGAGCGCGTCGAGCACGTGCACCACGCGTGGGTACTTGTACGCGGCGATCTCCGCGGCCACCATGTCGATCAGCTCCTGCGGCGTGACCGTCGCGTCGGCGCGGAGCACGACCGCGGCCTCGACCTCTTGTCCGTGCTGCTCGTGCGGCGTGCCGAACACGGCGGCCATCGCGACGTCGGGATGCCGGGCGAGGACCTCCTCGACCTGGCGCGGGTACACGTTGTACCCGTTGCGGATGATCATGTCCTTCGTGCGGTCGACGATCGTCAGGTAGCCGTCGTCGTCCTTCGTGCCGAGGTCACCGGTCCGGAACCAGCCGTCGACGATCGCGGCCTCGGTGTCCTCCGGACGGTCGAGGTAGCCGTTCATGAGGTTGTGGCCGCGGATGACGAGCTCACCGATCTGCCCGTGCGGGAGCATCACGATGCGGTCCTGCGTCTCCGGGTCGGCGATCTCCACGTCGACGCCCCACACCGGGGTGCCGATCGTGCCGGGCCGCGGTGTCGTCCCGACGTGGTTGAACGACGCGACCGGCGAGGTCTCGGTGAGGCCGTAGCCCTCGTGCACCGGGGCGTCGAAGACCTGCTGGAACTTCTCGAGCACGGCGAGCGGCAGGGACGCCCCACCCGAGATCGCGTACCGCAGCGGGGGCCGGGCATCTGTGCGGGTGGCGGCGTCGAGGAGCGCCATGTACATCGTCGGCACGCCCATGAACACGCCGGTGCCGTGCTCGACCATCGCCGCGAGGGCGCCGTCGCCGTCGAACTTCGGGAGCAGGACGATCGTCGCGCCGACGCGGAAGCCCGTGTTCATCGTGCAGGTCTGCCCGAACGTGTGGAACAGCGGGAGCGCGCCGAGCAGGACGTCGCCGCGGTGCAGGTCGAACGTGCTGAGCAGGTTCGTGTTCGCCTGCTCGAGCAGGGCGAAGTGCGAGCCCTCGGCGCCCTTCGGGTGGCCGGTGGTGCCGCTCGTGTAGAGGATCGTGGCGGTGTCGAACGGGTCACGGGGGACGTAGGTGTCGAGCGGTTCGGCGGCCTGCGTGAGGTCCTCGAGCCGGTCGGGCGCGTCGAGAGCGGCCTCCGCGTCGGGACCGGCCGTCGCGTCGGCTCCGGCGCCTGCCGACGCGTCGGGCCCCGCGGCCGGCGGAGCCAGGACCGTGACGACGTCGACCCCGGCGAGCGCCGCGCCCGCCGCACCCTCACCGAGGAGCGGCGCCGCGCACACGAGCAGCGAGACGTCGGCGTCCCGCAGCACGTACTCGATCTCGCCGCGCTTCAGGAGCGCGTGCACCGGGACGACGACGGCCCCGAGGGCGAGGGTCGCGTAGTAGACGCGGGGGAAGTCCTCGACGTTCGGGACGAGCATCGCGACCCGCGAGCCCTCCCGGATCCCGCGCGCCCGGAGCGCGCCCGCGTACGCGAGCGTCTGCGACCAGAGCTCGGCGTAGGTGGTGCGTCGGTCACCGACGACCACGGCGACGTCGTCGGGGAACCGGCGCGCCGACTCGGCGAGGATCGCCGCGACCGAGGCGGTGGCCTGGGAACGGCGGGGGCTGTGCTGGGTGTCGGTCATACCGGTCTCTCATCTCCGTCGACGGACGCGTGGCCCGATCCTACGGCCGCCGCTCGGACGGCGTTCCGTCGCCGCGGTCCCCACGGGCGCGTCGCAGCGTCTCGCTCGGCGCCTCGCCGAACCGCTCCGCGTAGTTCGCGGCGAAGCGGCCGAAGTGGCCGAAGCGCCACCGTCGGGCGACGTCGCGGACGTGCGTCCCCGGCTCGGCGAAGCGGAGGTCGGTGCGGGCGCCGTCGAGCCGCTCGGCACGCAGCCGTTCCATCGGGGTCTCGTCGAACCGGCGGCGGAACGCGCTCTGCAGCCCGCGTTCGCTCAGCCCGACCGCTGCCGCGATGTCGCGGAGGACGATCGGGTCCGCGGCGTGCTCGTGCACCCAGTGGGCGGCGCGGAGCGCTGCCGAGGACGGCTCCTCCGGGTCCGCGCCGAGCAGCGGGAACGCGTCGACGACCGACGCGGCGATCTCGGCGTTGAGTTCGTCGCGGTGTGCGCCGTCGACCTGTTCATCGGTCAGCGCGGCGGCGCGGTTGCGGAGGATCGCGCGGAGGGGTCCGAGCGCGGACGCGATGTCCGGCTGCTGGCCGAACACGAGTGGGCCGTGCACGACCTGGTCCCGCCGGGCGAGGGCCTGCCGGAGGATCCGGTCGGACAGGTGCAGCATGGTGATCTTGCGGGTGTCCGCGGTGAACCGGTAGGGCACGGAGGCCGAGAGCACCACGGGGTGCCCGGGCTCGGCCGTGAGGGTCGAGCCGTCCGTGCAGTCCTCGATGGTGGCGGTGCCGTCGCCGATCCAGAAGACGATGTGGTCCGGGCGGGGGTCGAGCCGGCCCGAGCGGGTGCCCTCGACCTCGGCGCCGCGCATCGACACGTCGGCGTCACCGGCTCCCACGTACCGGTAGGCCTCGAGCGCGCCGCCGACGCCGTCCACGATCCCGTAGGTGCGGTCGATCTCGGGGCTGCGGTTCTCGCTGATGGTCTCGACACGGAAGCGACGGAAGGACGGGGTGCCCTCCCCCGGTGCCGTGGATCCCATGGGGGCATCATGGCAGATCGCGTCGCGCCGCTCGGGACGACGCCCCGAGTTGGTCGGGGCGACGCGGTCGGGGTGTCGCACTGGTCAGGGCACCGGTGCCAGCCGGTAGAGCACCTGCGGGCGTCCCCGCCGACCGTAGCGGTGCGCGAGGTCGATCGCGCCCGTCGCGACCAGGTGGTCGAGGTACCGCCGCGCCGTCGCCCGCGACGTCCCAGTGGCTGCCGCGACCTCGTCGGCCGACCGGGCGACCGCGGGGTCGAGCGCCGCGACGACCCGTTCGAGCGTCGGCGCGCTCACGCCCTTGGGCAGCGCCTGACCTGTGTGCGCCGCAGCGCCCCGCGCGGGTACGGGTACCCGCACCGAACCGGTGGCGAGCAGCCGGTCGACGTCGCCCTGCCCCATCGGCACGGCGCGCTGCGGGGTCTCCCGTCCGCGACGCTCGGCGGCGTACGCACGGAGCCGGTCCTGCAGCGCTTCGCGGTCGAACGGCTTCATGAGGTAGCCGACCGGGTGCGCGGCGAGTGCCTGTCGGACGGTGACCTGGTCGCGCGACGAGCTCACGACCAGGACGTCGGTGGCCTCGACACCCGCGAGGCGCATGCGGTGCAGGACCTCGACACCGCTGATGTCGGGCAGGCGCATGTCGAGGAGCACCAGGTCGACGCCGTGCTCGACGTGGGCGAGCGCGGCGCTGCCGGACGCTGCGGCACCGACCACCTCGAACCCCTCGGTCGCGGCGACCCACCGCACGTGCAGCGCGCGGGCACCGGCGTCGTCGTCGACGACGAGCACGCGGACCGGCGGCGTCACGGCGCCACCGCCATCTCGACGTCCAGCCGTGCCCCGCCGAGCGACGCCGACCGCCCGACGACCACCGAGCCGCCGCGGTCGGTCGCCGTGCGTCGCACGACCGCGAGCCCGACGCCACGACCGAGGCCGGTCTCGTCGGCCTTCGACGACCAGCCGGACCCGAGCACCCGGTGGGCGTCCGCCGGGTCGATACCGGGGCCGTCGTCCTCGACGGTGACCGCCACCAGGTCGCCCCGGGTGCCGATCGTGCAGCGCACCCGTGCCGCACCCGCCTCGGCGGCGTTCCGGCACAGGTTCGCGACGACGAGCAGGACCTCGTCGTCGAGCACGACGTCGTCGGCGACCCGCAGCTCGAGCGTGGCCCCGTGCGCGTCGACCTCGGAGCGCACCGCCTCGATCGTGGCGGTCGCCACGGCGCCGCGCCGCGGGGACCCCGCGCCGCCTCCGCTGGTCAGCCCTGGTGCCACCGCGTCGATGTACGCGAGCGCGTCCGGACCGTCGCCCCGCGCCACGAGCCCGCGGACGACGTGCAGCCGCGTCCCGAACTCGTGCGCCTGCTCGCGCAGCGCGTCGGTGGTCCGCCGCACCTGTCGGCTCTCCGCGTCGACGGCGTCCGCTCGCCGCAGCCGCCGTGCGATCCCGAGCGAGAGCAGCACGCTCGCGAGCGTCGCCACGACGAGGGCGCCCGTGCTCCAGGGCAGCAGCGCGCCGAACGCCCGTGCACGGTCGGCCGCGATCGCCGACTCGAGCACGCCGACCGCGACGACCCCGACCACCTCGCCGTCGTCACCGACGATCGGCACCTTCGCACGCAGGGTCGGGCCGGACGGACCGGTCTCGGTGCCGACGAACCGTTCGCCCGCGAGCACTGGCGCGATCGTCGTCTCGACGAGCTCGCCGCGCTCGGACGGGTCGGGGTGGGTGATGCGCACCCCCTCGTCGTCCGTGACCACGACGTACGAGACCCCCGAGGCGCCCTCGACGAGGGAGGCGATCGGCTGGAGCGACGCCGTGGCCGACGTCAGACCGTCGGCGTCGGCGAGCGCTCCGGGAGCGCCGGCGTCGACGACCGACGTGACGGCGGCCCGGACCTCGGGCAGGTCGGCGAGGTTCGACGCGACACCGGACACCTGGTCGACCACGGAGGCCCGGATGCTCTGCTCCTGCACGGCTGCGGCGACCCCCGTGGTCACGCCGGTCGCCGCCAGCACGATGATGCTCGGCAACGCCAGCACGGCGCTGCGTCCGAGTCGGGTGGCACGCGGTCTCCTCACCGTGGTCCCCCTCCGGTCGTCACGTCGTGAGCGTCAATGAGCACAACTCCGCCGTCGGATGCCGGTCCGGACGGCGGCTGCCATCGTACTTCTCGACCTGCGGCACGACGACGTGCGCAGGAGGGAGCCATCCATGACAGAGCAGTCAGCACCGGCGACGCCCGCACGGCCACGGGGCCGTCGCGCCGTCGCCCGCGCGGTCGGCGCAGCCGTCGCCGCGGTGTCCATCGGCGTCGCGGCCTTCGGGTCCATCACCTCCGCCGCGGCCGGTGGCGACCCCACGACCTCCGTGACGATCGTGGCGCCCGCTGCGGCCGGCGGCGGCTGGGACGGCGTCGCGCGGTCGATGCAGCAGGCGCAGCGCGCGAACGGCATCGTGAACTCGGTGCAGGTCGTCAACATGCCGGGTGCCGGCGGCACGATCGCGCTCGGCAACGTCGCACGGCTCGAGGGCCAGACGGACACGCTGCTCGTGGGCGGGACCGGCCTGCTCGCCGCCGAGGTCCAGTTCGGGTCCGCCGTGACCCACGACGACATCACGCCCCTCGCGGTGACCGTCGAGGAGTACGACGTCATCGTCGTCCCCGCCGACTCCCCCTACGAGACACTCGACGACCTCGTCGAGGCCTGGCGCGCGCGGCCCGGCTCCGTTCCGTGGACGGGCGGCGGTTCGTTCGACCAGCTCGTCGTCACCGATCTCGCCGTGTCGGCCGGGCTCGACCCGGCGGACACGAACTACATCCCCTCGGACGGTGGCGGCGAGGCCATCCAGGCGCTGCTCAACGGCACCGCCGCGGCGGCCTCCGGCGGCTACCCCGACAACATCGACCAGATCGAGACGGGCCGTCTGCGCGCGCTCGCGCTCGTGGCGCAGCAGCCGGTCCAGGGCATCGACATCCCCACCGCGGTCGACCAGGGGTACGACGTGACGCTGACCAACTGGCGCATGATCGCTGCTCCGGGCGGACTCGACGAGACCGAACGGACGCAGCTCACGGGCATCGTACGCGACACCCTGCGGACGCCCGAGTGGCGCGACGCGATGGACCGGTACCACTGGACGGAGCGGATCATCACGGGCGACGACCTCGATGCGTTCATCGTCGAGGAACGGGAACGCATCCAGGGGCTCTACGAGGAGTTGGGCCGATGACGCGTCCGAGCAACCCCACGTCGTCGTCCGCGGTCGTCGGACAGCGTCTCACGCTCCGCGCCGACCCCGGCCGTGTCGCCGAAGTGGCGAAGGAGCTCACGACGCCGGCGCTCTTCACAACCTTCGCGGTGTACCTGATCGTCGGGATCGTGACGATGGAGGTGCCCGCCGGCACCGCGTTCCCGGGGCCCGCGGTGTTCCCCGGGCTCGTCGCCGCGGCACTCCTGCTGCTGGCGGGCCTGCTCGTCGTCCGGTCCGTCCGACAGCTGCGGCACGGCCCGGACGAAACCCGAGCCGCGGCGAGCGCAGCAGCACCCGCCGCGGCTGCACCGGCCCCGGCCGCGCCCGGCGCCGCCGGCCCGGCGGACACCGTCGTCGTCGAACAGGCGGAGCCGGAGCGGTCGGTCCGCGTCGACTGGCGCTCACTGGCCTGGGTCGTCGTGTCGTTCGCCGCCTTCGCCCTGCTGCTCGACGTGCTCGGCTGGATCGTCGGCGCCGGTCTGCTGTTCCTCGGCGTCGCCAAGGGCCTCGGTGCCCCCGGCTGGCTCCGCCCCCTCGTCGTCGGACTGACGGTGGCTGCGCTCAGCTACATCGCCTTCGACATGGTGCTCGACCTGTCGCTGCCCTCGGGCATCGTCGGATGGAGGTTCTGACATGGACGTGCTCGGTCTCCTCGGTGACGGGTTCGCGGGAGCCCTGACGCCCGCCAACCTGCTCTGGGTCGTCGTCGGCTGCCTCCTCGGCACCGCCGTCGGCGTGCTCCCCGGTCTCGGGTCGTCGATGGCGGTGGCGCTGCTGCTGCCCGTGACGTTCTCGCTCGACCCGACGGCGGCGTTCATCATGTTCGCCGGCGTCTACTTCGGCGGCCTCTTCGGCGACTCGACGATGGGCATCCTGATGAACACGCCGGGGCAGGCCTCGGCGATCGCGTCGACGTTCGAGGGCCACAGGATGGCGCTGAACGGTCGGGCGGCACAGGCGCTCGCGACCGCGGCGATCGGCGCGTTCGTCGGCGGCATGGTCGCGTCGGTCCTCGTCGTGTTCCTCGCACCGGCGCTCGCGACGTTCTCGTCGAGCTTCGGACCGGCCGAGTTCTTCGCCCTCGCGCTCTTCGCGTTCGTCACGACGTCGTCGGTCGTGACCGACGACGCGCTCAAGGGACTCGGGTCGCTGTGCCTCGGTCTCGGCATCGCGGTCATCGGCGTCGACGGCATCTCCGGCGCACCCCGATTCACGATGGGCGTCCCCGAGTTGTTCGACGGCATCTCGCTCGTCACGGTGACCGTGGCGATCCTCGCCCTCGGCGAGGTCATCCACGTCGCGTGCCTCGCCCGCCACCTGCAGGACGGGAAGATGGTGCGGGCCACCGGTCGCCCGTGGCTGTCGAAGAAGGAGCTCCGCGAAGCGGCACCCGCCTGGCTGCGCGGCACCGCGATCGGGCTGCCGTTCGGCGTCGTCCCCGCCGGCGGCTCCGAGATCCCGACGTTCCTCGCGTTCGGCCTGGAGAAGCGGCTCGACGCGCGACGGAAGGACCCGCAGTTCGGACGCGGGGCGATCCGGGGCCTCGCCGCTCCCGAGGCGGCCGGCAACTCGACGACGGGGATGGCGATGGGCGCGCTGCTGTCACTCGGCCTCCCGGTGTCGGCGACCGCCGCGATCATGCTCGCCGCCTTCCGACAGTACGGTCTGCAGCCCGGCCCGCTGCTGTTCGACCGGTCCCCCGACCTCGTCTGGGCGCTGCTCGCGTCGTTCTTCATCGCGATGGTGGTGCTGCTCATCATCAACCTGCCGTTCGCGATGCTCTGGGCGAAGCTGCTCCGCATCCCGCGCGCGTACCTCTACGCCGGCATCGCGGTGTTCTGCGGCCTCGGCATCTACGCGACGAGCGGCTCGGTGTTCGACCTGCTCATGCTGCTCGGCATCGGCATCGTCGGCTTCCTGATGCGGGCGCTCGACGTGCCGCTCGCGCCGCTCGTGATCGGCATGGTGCTCGGCCCGCTCGCGGAGACCAGCCTGCGTGACGCGGCGCTGAGCGCCGACGGCGACTTCTCGGTGCTCGTCGCGGGGCCGATCCCGATCGTGCTGTACGCCGTGCTCGCCGTCGTCCTCGCGCTCACGGTGCGGAGCCGCGTCATCGCGCGACGCGCGCGACGACGGGAGGCAGCGGTCCGGTGACGCGGGCGGGCCGCCCTCCAGGACACGTGACCGGATGACGGACGGGAGGCTCGTGACGGCGCCGTCAACAGCCTCCCGTCCCCCGGTGCGGCGCCTGCGCTGGCACTCCCCCGTTGCTGCCGCCCGAAACGAGCTCGGTACCCGGCGGGCGACGTGCTCGGCCGACGCCAGCGGCCGAGCACCGGCGAGAAGAGCCCCGACGAGAAGAGCCCCGACGGGATCCCGTCGGGGCTCTTCGATGCGGTGCGGTCGGCCTTGTCCACCTCTGTTCCATTAATTCGCTAATAGGGGTGAGGACGGCGGATCTGCGGCAGATCCGGGCGCGTCGGGAGGCCACGGGCGAGGCCACCCGCTCCGCACCGCAGCATCGCCGCAAGTGAAGTCGCTTGAGCGAAGAGGCGAGAGCCATAGTCATCGCCCGATACTCAGCGGGCGAGACGACGACTCTCTTGGCAGAGGAGTTCGACGTCGCCAAGTCCACAATCCTCGGGATCCTTCGGGCGAACAATGTCGTCGTGTGGCGGCAGCCCTCGACGCCCGAACAGGTCGTTGAGGCGGGACGCCTCTACCAGGCCGGGCTCTCGCTATGGCAGGTGGCTGAACGGCTGTCGGTGAACCAGGAGACGATGCGCGTGGCAATCATCGCCAGCGGAGTGACCGTTCGGCCGCCAAGCGGAGGGAATTGAGCGCGCTGACCGCGTGTCATCTCGCGTATTGCTTCACGCGGGCATGCCATACCTTCAACCAGGCGACCTCCTCGCAAAGCTCATCGACTGTAGGCGCGACATAGTTCTCTTCTGGCGCGTTGTCGTGCCGTGCCGCCCAGCTCGACGTCTTCGAGTACGCCGCCTGAAACTCGTCGTGGTCAGCCTGCGTGAATCTCGGTAGGATCTTCAACATCCTCGTCTGCACTTCGTTCGTTCCGCGATCGACGAGTTCATTGACGATGAGCAGGTTCATCGCCCGCTCAAGAGCCTCAGAAAGTCGTCCCGCGATCTGCGCGGTCCGATCGGTGTAGTCGTCGTCCGTCAAAGTCTCGCGCTCTCTTCGCAAGCGCGCCAGATCTGCCTCGAGCTTGTTTATCCGCTCCGGGATGTCCTTCGCCGCCCAGGGAAGCTGCTCGGCGATGAGGCCGGGTTGAGTACCGCCCATTCGCTGAATTGATCGTGTTGTGGTGGCGACCGATTTGCTCATTGCCGCTTTGAGCAGGGCATGAACGAAGGTGATCTCGTGTGTGAAAACGATTACCTGTCGTTCGCTTGCCAGCTCGACCAGGCGGAGTGCAACCTTTGACCGCCGCTCCGCGTCAAGCGATGAGACAGGATCGTCAAAGACGACGCTCGAGAGCGACTTGTCGAGTTCCACTTCGGTGAGGAAGCCGGCCAGACCGAGCGCCGTCTGCTCCCCTTCGCTCAGTACCTGATCGACGACTGCGTTACGTCGTGACCCAAGCAGGCTCGGCTGATGTTCGAGCGCTGAGTTGCGCCCTCGTCCGGTCCGGTTGAGGGTGACTCTGCGGAGATCGAGGCGTTCGGTCTCTCGCGTGAAATGATCCCGGACCTCCGCTGTCACGTATGTCTCGGTCAGCTCGCCACGTTTCGTCGTTATCGCGTTTGTAGCGGTAAGGCGGCGGACGTCTTCGATCGCCTTGCGCTCCACAAGGCGTGTCACTTCGGCCTCGATGGCCGCCCTTGCCTCGTGGAGCGTCTTGGCGTCCTGCAGTTCGACCACTTTCTTGCTTGTAGTGGTGAGCGTTCGGGCGAAGGTCGATGCGTCGATAGCTCCCGCCTCCGTCATCAACGCTTGCTCGCGCGTAGCCGCCATGCTTCTGAACGAGTCCGCGAGCGGAAGTAGATCGACGCCGGGCTCTCCATCGATCCAGGCGACGGCTGCAGCAGCTGCGCGCGTCCCGGTATCAAACCAGTCGAGCACCGACTGCACGTCTTCGCCGGCCTCTTGTAGTCGATTGATTGCTGCGGAAACTGCGATAGGGAGGGTCTGAAGATCGACGAAGTGGCTCCTGAACATCGCCCGTGCTTTGGAGGCGGTGTCCGCGTCCCTCGACGTTGTGTCTTTGACGAACGCCTCGAACCGAGCGAGTCGGTCGGCGGCCTGCTCGTTCAGCGGCTGCTGGCAGAGGACGCAGACTGCGTCACCGCTTGTCACCGGGAAGTCGTGATCGTGGTAGGCGTCGCCGACTGAGAACTTGCGCGCGGCTTCCCACAGCGCCCGCCAGGTGTCAGAGCCGACACTCGGCAAAGGCTCCGTATCGAATGTGCGAGCGGATGCAATGCGCGCCGCTTCCTGAAGGTCGACGACCCTCTGTTGCAGGTCTTTTAGCTCACGCTGCTCGTTTTCTCCCAGTGCGTCCTCTACCGTCCTGGCGTGAACTGCAACAGCTGACCAGTCCCGGCCGAGCGCTGTGAGACGGTCTTTCTCTTTCGTCGGGTCGCTTCCCTTGAGCCGCGCCTCCGCCGCGAGCTGCTTCGCAAGCTGCGCACCATGATCCTCGGCCAGTGTGATGGCGTCCTCGATCGCGGCACTTGTAGTGGTGGCCGAGATGCCTGAAAGGAACGCTGATGCTGGAGTTCCTGGCTGGAGCATCGGAAGCTGCGGTCGCTCGGTCTGGTTCGTGCCAAGTCGGCGACTGAGTTCAGCCGCGACCGCTTCGCAAGCTTCGGACAGGTGGTCGAGAATCGTGAGCGCTGATGGCCGGTAGTTGGCTTCCGAGGCGGTCGTGACATACGCATCACCGCAGTCCTCGTCGTAGAAGCGGATTCGGGATAGCTCGATGCTCTGTGTCTCTCCGAGATCCCACGTCGCGTCGTTAGCACCAACCTTGAAGTCGAGCTTCGCCGACTGCTCAGTATCCGTATCCGAGAAAACATCACCAAGTAGCTGCGCGTCCTTGACGCGAGCGGTAACGGCTTCTCGGATCAGCCGCGCGTACCCGGACTTGCCGCTGGCGTTGTTGCCGAAGGCGACCGTCAGTCCCGCGGCACCGAACGAGAGGGTCTGACCTGTGGCGAGCGCGTTGATGCCCTCGACGCCCGACACCTTAACGAGGCTGACGGGATCTCCTGCGGCTGTCGAACCCGGAATGTCAGCAGCCTCTACGTTTGCAGCGGTGGGGTAGGTTCCCGCGATCAACTGATCCGCAATGGCGGACACATCATCCGCGGACAACGCCTCGTTGCGACAGAAGCGCGCGACGGCGTCCTTCTGCCAATCAGGCCGCATAGTAAGCCAGCTCGCCAAGTCCTCATTGAGGGTCATTAACTCGCTCCTCCGGCAGTTCCAGACAGGTATTCAAACAACGTGCCGACCTGGCGGGAGGCACGCTGTTCGCCGTCGCGACCTTCCCCGTCCAGACAGAGTGGGGAGACAGATCCAAGCACCATGGTGTTCGCGTCTCTGAACGCCAGCATCACACTCGCCACTTCCCGGGCACAGACACCGCGTAGTTGCCGACGCCGATGGCCTCGAAGTGACGCTTCGCGGACTTGATCTTGGCATTCTCGGTCGGGCGTCGCTTCAACTCATTCTCGGTGCTCTTCGTCTCGCGAATCATGTACACACGCTCCTCGCCGTCCTCGTGCTTCACGATGGCCCAGTCTGGGTTGTACGGTCCGACTGGGGTGTCGATCTTGAACTTGTCCGGCAGCTTCATGAAGAGCTTGATGTCCTCGCGCCCATCAAGCAGCTCGGCAAACTGGCGCTCCGGA
Source organism: Curtobacterium sp. 458 (assembly GCF_030406605.1). Classification (NCBI taxonomy): domain Bacteria; kingdom Bacillati; phylum Actinomycetota; class Actinomycetes; order Micrococcales; family Microbacteriaceae; genus Curtobacterium; species Curtobacterium sp. 458. The sequence continues at coordinate 3,469,628 of NZ_CP129104.1, forward strand.
TCAGAGTCGTACACCACGTAATCGAAGTTCGACTTCTCCGTGTTTTCGAGCTTGTACATCTGGTCGAGGAAGCGTTCCTTCTCCTCCTCGCCGTCCTTGCGGAGCTCACGCAGTTCGTAGACAGAGCCCGCAATCCGCTCGTACTGGACGCCATTGACGACAAGCTCGGCGAGTGTGTTGCGTAGGATGCGCTTCGCCATGGCAATGAAGTCGTTGGGGTTTGCGATGAACTCTTCGAGCCGGCCGCTCCCGACAAGGATGTCGACAATGGTCTTCCGGGTAAGGGAGGTGGCTTCCTGGAGCTCACCGATGACATCTGGCAGGTCGTAGCCGCCCTTGAGCTCCTGCTGGCGTGAGCCGAGTTCCTGGCCCTTGGCGCCACCTCGAAGCACCTTCAAGCCAGCGCGGGTGACCTGGATGCGCAGTGGCTCGATCTCGGGCGCAGCCTCGATCGCGTCGATCGACTTCTCGACAATCTCGTCTCGTTCAACCTCGACCCGATAGGTCGTGCGGCGGCTGATCGTCTCCCAGAACTGTTCGAACTCGGGGTTGGCGAACAGTTGCTTGTTGATCGTTCGAGCGTGCCGCTTGCTCTTCGGCTTGATGTATTTGCCGATGTTCGCGCGGCCGACGAGCTCGATCACGAAGGGCTCCGCCCACGCGAAGTCGACAGGCATGTTCAAGCTGAAGCCGAGCGTGTTGGGCTGGAACTTCGGCTGTACGACGCCGTCCTGGTCGATAAAGCGCTGCGACAGGAGGTGCTCCCAGATAGACACAGAACCCGCGTAGCCGAGGTTTTCGTCCGAGAGCGATCCGTCCGGTGCTTGCAGTGGGATCTTCGAGAACTCGGCCTTACGTACCCGGCCGATCTCGACTCCGGCGTCTTTGTATTCCTTCTGGAGGGCGTCCGCGAACTGTTTGTAGGACTCGTTCGCGATCACCGTTAGAGTGGCGATGCCACGGTCGGCAACACGTTCGTAACCGCCATCGCGCTGAGCGACTGGCAGACGCAGTCCTCGGCCAAGGGTCTGCCGCCGCTCTGTCTCCGCGCCCATCTCGCGCAGGGTGCAGATCTGGAACACGTTCGGGTTGTCCCAGCCCTCTCGGAGGGCCGAGTGGCTGAAGATGAACCGCACCGACTCGCTCTCGTCGAGTAGGCGTTCCTTCTGCTGCATGATGAGCTCGTAGGCATCATCATCCGCTTTTGTCGCGCCCGTCGTGTCCTGGAATGTGTCGGCCGCGCCCTTCTTGCCCTTGAGGACAGAGAAGTAGCCGCGTCGCAGTTCAGCCGGATCTTGCGGCAGTAGCTCCTGCCATTGCGGAGACTTCGCGCGCTCCTCGCGGAACAGCTCATCGAACCACTGAACGAACTGACCGTTTGCGTCGACATTGTTGGCGCCGTCGCCGAGGAAACTCTCGACCTTGTCAATGAAGAACAGGCTCAGCACCTTGATGCGCTTGAAACGCAGCTGGGTTTCTTTGCGCAGGTGTTCCTTGATCGTCTCGCGGATCATCTCCTTGTAGATCGCACCCGAGGCGCCACCAATAGCCTCGCCCTGGTGCAGATAGCCGGAGTGGAGCGTCAAGTCGACGAATGAAGGCTCCAAGCTCATCTCATTGATGCGCCATCCCTCATAGCGAGCGTTGCCAGTCAGGCGTGGATCTGACAGTTCCTGGTTCTGCTTGACGTTGACGACCCGCCGCTCGAGCGAGCCATCTGCCTTGCGGCAAGAGAGTTCGAGACGCGCGACCCAGCCCTTGTCGTTTCGGACATCGATGAGCTTGATGTACGGGGTGGCGTCAGCGCCTTGCTGCTGGACGTCGGCCACAACGATCTGCTTCACCAGACCGAGGTCGTGAGCATCGACCGGGTCGAGCCGATAGACGACGTTGCGCAGCTTCTTGTGCGTGGCGCTGTATCGGAGTGTGAAGACTGGATCGAGCTCGCCGACAGCCGACTGCGACAGCAACGACTCCATGTTCTGCGGCTCGTCCATGATGACGACCGGATGCGTCGCCTTGAGGTAGTCGATCGGCCGGAGGCCGTTCAGCTTGTCACGGGTCTGATGAATGACGCGCGTGTTCTTGTCGCCGCGAAGGGAAGCGATCGTCATCACCATGATCTGCACGTTGGTCGACGTCGCGAACGACTGAACCTCCTCTGCGTTCTGACCGCTGTAGACGGACGAATCGAAGGTGATGTTTCGCTTCTTGTAGAGGTCTTCGAAGTGTGAGCGCATGAGCCGGATGCTCGTGTTCACGCCCTCACGGATCGCAACACTTGGCACGAGAATGACGAACTTCGTGAAGTTGTACCGCTCGGCAAGCTCGAAGATCGTGCGCAGATACACGTAGGTCTTGCCAGTACCCGTCTCCATCTCGATGTCAAAGTCGAGCGCCCCGTCGAACAGCTTCGAGGACACCTCCAGACCGTTCTTGTCCTGCACGCGCTGGAGGTTTGCGAGGACTGTGTCACGATCGAGGACGAGGCGGTTGCCCACCGCGCCGACTTCCTGAGACAGGTCAAGATCAAGCGCCGTATTGCTCGTCTCGTCGACTGCGGCAATCTGGCCCCGAAGTGTCGTCTCCAGCTTCTCGGCATCCTTCGGCTGTCCATCGAAGAGGTCGACGACCGACTTGATCGCATCGAGCTGATACTGCTGGCTTGAATCGAATTTGAATCCGCCGCTCATCACGCAGTCCAGAGCTCGATGCCCTTGCTCTTGCAGAGCTGAGCCAAGTTGGTTTTGAGCTGGTCATCGCCCTGGAACGCGTCCTCGAGGACGATCAGGCGAGCGGGGTCTTCGTCAACGACCGCGCGAAGCTGCTCCAGCGTCGGCTTGACGTGCTCGTCCAGGTAGGCGAGGACAACGCCACCGCCAACCGCTTGCAAGCTGAGGCCGGCCACATCGAGCGTCGAAATCTGCTCGGTCAACGAGTAGCCCTGCTTGAGCAGAATCTCTGACAGAAGGTCGCTTGCAGACGCATCATCAGCGCTGCTGGACTCGCGCAGATCAAAGAGGTGCTGTTCGAGCTGATTTCTGTCTACGTCACTCGACACCTTCCACTTCGAGAAGCTCGTGTCCGCGAGCGTGTACGCCCGAAATCCGACATCGAGTGTCCCCTCGGCGGTAGAACCTTTGGAGGCTTGGGCATCCAAGACGGCTGCACCGCTCAAGTCGATGCGGGCCCGCGACAGCTCAGCAATGGTGCTGTATCCAGTCTCACGAGCAGGACTTCCAGACGGTGTCGGCTCCGGCAGCTGGACCTGAATGTGGCGCCTTGATCCACCGTCCTCGACGTTTGCCCTCATCACCGCGTGTGCCGTTGTTCCCGACCCGCTAAAGCAGTCCAAGATGAGATCGTCACTGCTCGTGCACATTTCGATCAGCGACTCGATTACCGATTCGTCCTTCGGAAAGTCGAAAACCTTACTTCCGAAGAGGTTCATCAGTCGCTTTGTCGCTGCGCGGCCGTCCTGGTAGAAGACGCTGTAAGGGGTTTGATACTCCTTGTCGCGCAGGTAGCTCTTGATGCACGGCACGCTGTTCTCATCGACACCAAAGTGCACTCGGTCGTCATCAATCCAGGACTGCATCTTTGCCGGGTCACTCGTCATCCATCCTCGCGATGGGACCTTGACCGCCTTCTGGGTGAGCGGATGCAAGACCTCGTACTTCGGCCCGCCGCCACCTGGCCAGGAGATGTTGTCGGGGAAGTACAGTCCCCGACGGTCCACGTGTGCGTAATGCTTGTGGGCCTTGGAAGGGTGGCTGTCGGGCAGACCTCGATACCAAGCCTTCATTCCTTCGGTCATCGAGTTGTAGTCAGAACCATGCGTGCGCTGGAGACGCGCGAGCTGGGCGTAGATCTCATCGAGACCCTTCTTCCGCTGGCGCCAGGTAACTTGTTGCTCCCGCAGATAGTCCGCGTCGCGCACGTAAACGAGGATGTACTCGTGCGAAACTGACACTAGGCGAGAGTCATTCTTGCGGCCCGCTGCCCAGATCATTGTCGCGACGAAGTTAGCCTCACCGAAAATCTCGTGCGCAAGCCGCTTGAGGTTCTCAACCTCTGAGTCATCGATCGAGATGAAGATCGCACCGTCGCGCGTCAGTAGATTACGTGCAAGCTTGAGGCGCGGATACATCATGTTTAGCCAGTTGGAGTGGTAGCGGCCTTCAGTGTCGCTGTTCGTCGACAGCTTCTTTCCCTGCTCATTGACCTGCTGAGTCCACTGCAGATAGTTCTCCAGACCCTCCTTGTAATTGTCCGGGTAGACGAAGTCCTTACCGGTGTTATACGGCGGATCCATGTAGATCATCTTGATCTTGGCGTGGTAATGCTTCTGCAGGATCTTCAGCACCTCGAGGTTGTCACCCTCGATAAACACGTTCTTCGTCGTGTCCCAATCTTTAGAGTTCTCGATATCGGGACGAAGCGTTGCTGTCGTGGGCTCCTGCGCAGCACGCAGGGCACGCTTCTTGCCGGGCCAGAACAGACCGAAGCGTTCGCTACCGTCGGCCGCGTCGCCGTCGAGCAGTTCCTTGAGCTTCTCCACGTCCACCTTGCCATCGGCGATGGCCTCAGGAATCAGATCGGCAAGCTGCGCTGCGAGCTCGGTCTGGAAGTTCGGGGTAGTAGATGGTGTTTCGTGGACTTCTTCGCTCATCGGGTATTTCTCTTTCTCAGTTTAACAATGTCAGTGTCTTTTGTGAATGTTCAGCGTTCGCGCGCTACGGGTCAGGGGGCGATGCGCCACCGGATAGCGAAGAGGTGCTCCGTGCTCTGTGTTCCTTGGAGCGACTGTTCGATCATGTCGAGCTTTTCGTCAATCTCCGATTGAAGCTTCTTGCGGGCATTCCGGAATTCGTCGTCGGCTTCGTCGGCGCGACGCTCCCACTTGCGTGCCTCGCGCTTGAGCTTGAGTTGCTCCATCGGGTCATCGGCCTGGCGCGCAGCCTTGCGTGCGTCCTTCTCCTTGGCCCGATACTCACGGATCTTGCCCTCGTGCTCGGCCTTGCGGTCTTGCTGATTCCTGTAAAGCAGCTCTTCCTGCTGGTCGTAGTAGCGGGAGTTCCGCCCCTGCACCTCTTTCTCTAGCTCCGAAACACGGGCGTTGAGATGCGGCTCGAGCTGGTGAGCGTCGACCGAGACGGGCTCTGCGCCGACCTGCAGGCAAGCGAGGTCGAGAATGTCGGCGACGTACTCCTCATCGAGGTAGACGCCGTCATCAGTCATACCACCGGCAAGCATGTACGACTCTGAGATGTCCTCGTCGCGCGCTCGCATGGTGAAGGTGAGGAGATCAACGATCAGCTCGCCGCTCTTGCCCTGGAGCTTTTTGACGGCGTTCGTCGCGCGCGCCGACTGGCCGATCGAGAAGGTCAGCTCGCGGGGCGGCGTCTGATGCGACTTGGCGGTCTCCGCGACGTACTGAGCAAGCGGGCTGGCGTACCGATACTGATGAGCGTTCGGTAGCGGCTTCGACTTAAAGAAGTATCGGCCTGGCTTCGCGTCACTCGTCGGTGCTTCATTCAGGACAAAGGTGCGGCCGTCCTCATCGAACGAAGCAACATCGCGGAGCTCGTATTGCGTGATTGCCAGCAAGAGCCGCTCGAACTTGTTGAGCACATCGCCCGACTGCTCGTCGTACGCCTTCAAACGATCCTGAACGTGCGGGTCGAGGTTGTCGAAGACCTTCGCCTTGGCGTTTGCCATCTCCTGCGAGATCTCACCCGCGAACTGATTCTCGAGCTCCCTGAACGCGGCATCAATCTCGCCAGCGGTTCTGCAGCGGGTGAGAATGTCGCTGATCCGCTTCTCGAAGTCGAGTCCGTCCTCAACCGCACCAAGCACCTCGTCGCTTGCGCCGAACACGCTCGAGAACAGCTGGAACTTGTTGGTCAGCAGCTCCAGGATGCGCTGCTCGGCGAGGTTGCCCTTGTTGCTGAAGTTCACGACAACGACGTTGTGCTGTTGCCCGAAGCGATGCACGCGACCGATGCGTTGCTCGACTCGCTGCGGGTTCCATGGCAGGTCATAGTTCACGAGCATCGAGCAGAACTGCAAGTTGATGCCCTCGGCTGCGGCCTCGGTGGCAATCATGATCGTGCCGTGCTCGCGGAAGTAATCAACGAGTGCCTTGCGCCGGTCGACTGCCGGGATGCCGGTGATCAGGTCGCTGTCTTGGTTGGCCTTGAGCCAAGCGTTGTAGATCGCAGTCTGCTCGGGCGCGCTGTTGGAGCCGTTGAAGAGCACGACGCCCTCGCCGCGGCCAGCATTAGCAAGCGTCCGCGCGATGTACTCCTGCGTCTTCGTCGAGTCAGTGAAGATAATCGCCTTCTCAGCCGCGCCCAACTCTCTGAGCCGGTCGAAGCCGAGATCCAGCGCCTCGTTCAGCTTCACGGCCTTCTGATTGGTTGTGATCGAACGAGCCAAGGCGGCATACTCACGCAGCTCGTCGACCTCAGCATGCATCAGTTTCAGCGTCTCTTCGTTGAGCCTCGCGGAGCTTGGCTGAGCCGCAGTTGCTTCGGCTTCCTCGACGATCTCCTCGTCGACTTCGTCATCGGCTTCGAAATCCGCCAGGAAGAGGCCGCCTCGATTGTCACGGCGCATCCCAGACGCCACCTCGTCGGCGAGGCGGTTGGCGATGTTCTCAAGGGTGCTCGCGACTGCGAAGGTCGACGAACCCAGACGTTTGCGAATGATGAGCGCCGAGAGGTGCCTCTGGCTCCCGGCGAACGCGAAGAGCTCGTCGCGTTGCAGGTAGTCGTTCACGAGATCGTAAAGCCGGACCTCTTCAGGCGAAGGCGTGAACTCGACCGTCAACGGCATGCGTTGCGTGAATCGAATGTATTTATTGGCGTCCTTGCGCAGCGTGCGCTTCGAGATCGCCGCGACACGCTCGACCAGATCATTGTCACCAGTCAGGTCGCGGTTCTTGATATACCGCTCGCGGAAGGCATCAAGGGAGTAGAAGTAGTTCGGGTCGAAGATCGAGACCAGTCCGTAGAGCTCCTCCAGCTTGTTCTGAAGAGGCGTCGCGGTGAGCAGCACGGTCTTATGCGCACCGCGAGCTACATGCGAAACAGCCTCGGCCATCTTGGCTTTGCCGTTCCAGTAGCTCCGCAAGCGGTGCGCTTCGTCAGCGACGACCAGATCCCATGGCTTGAGAAGCGATGTCTCGTGACGCAGTGCGAACTCGTAAGAGCAGATCAGTACCTCAGCGGAGCGCGTCTCGGACTTGGCGAGCAGCGGGTCCTTCGTCTTCGCATCGATGATCGTCGAGGGAATCAGGAACTTCTCGAAGAGCTCCTGCTTCCACTGTTGACGCAGGCTGGACGGCGCGATGATGAGGATGCGGCGTTTCCGCTCGGCCCAGTACTGCGAGATGACGATTCCCGCTTCGATTGTCTTACCGAGTCCGACCTCATCCGCCAGGATCACTCCGGGCAGGAACGGAGTCTGCAGGGCGAACAGCGCTGCATCAATCTGATGCGGCTTCGGCTCTACCTGCGCGTCGAAAAGCAACCCGGCCAGCTTGCCGACATGATCGTTCGCATAGCTGCGCTGCAGCTCGTGCGCGAAGTACTTCGCCTGATAGTCGCTGAGTAGAGTCATCGCTGGCCCCCTTCAACGGTTTCGAACGAACACGAAAGGCGAGGGGATGGGGCAAGCACGCACCGCGGCGATCGTGTCGTGATGCGTCTCATACGGCGGCGGCGCTCCTTTGCGCCGAGGCGCGATTAAGTAGTTCTCATGTGTGTCTCCACCGTACTGGCGTCCGCTGACACTGGTACTGTGCCGCGCCGGACGCGTGTCGCGGAGCATCGCAGCCGGGAGCTCGGGGAGACTCAACCGAACGCTGTGATTGCACATATTACCTCATGACCAGGCATTTTGGTCAAGAGCTGCGATATCTAGACTGGCGAGTACGGTGATCTCCGCCTCCGCTCCCCCGGTCGGCATGCCACGATCAGAAGGTGAGCGAAGACCCGTGGTACGCCGAGCGCCGGGCGCGCTGGCAGCCTGAGCGCGTCCGACTGCTTCTCGTCGCCGAGAGCGCGCCTGACGACGGAGGCGACCTCGCCAATCGTCGCTTCTTCTTCGACGAGACGCTGACCTCGAAGGACGGCCTCTTCCGCGAGGTTGTCCGCGCTCGGTACGACGATCCACCGCTCACCAGCGGCCCAAACGCGAAGACGCCGTGGCTGGCGAGGCTCCAAGCTGACGGCGTCTTCCTTATCGATCTCGCCGCAGAGCCGGTGAACTATCACGGGGCAGAGCAACGAGCAGCAACGCTCCGCCGGAACATCGAAGCGACCGTCACCCTCGCGTCATCTCTGGAGCCCGAGGGCATCGTCCTGGTGAAGCGCAATGTCTTCAAGCTACTGAACTCGCCCATGCGCGACGCCGGCCTGCGGGTGCTTCACGATGACTTCATCCCGTTCCCGGGTAGCGGTCAACAGCGCCGGTTCCGCGAGCGGTTCGCACAGGCGATCAGCTCATTGGACCGCTTCGGGACAACGTGAAGAAGGCGGCACCGACTGGAGAGCGCCGAAGCACTCCATCCAGTCGATGCCGCCGGGTTGTCTGTCTGCCGCGAGGCAAGACGACTTCGGGTTACCGGTCCGGTCGCGGCCGCCCCTCAACGAGTGGCACAACTTTGACTCCATCTGCCTCTGGCCAGCGCTGTTCAAGCACCAAGGCCCACGCTAAGGCGTCGAAATAGCTCGCGAAGCGCGCAGACGACATGAGCAAGCTCGGATCTCCCGCCGTCAGTGGCAGGACAATCTGGGCGAGCCTGCTCATCGGGTGAACATCGCTTCCGGGCGCGTTATCGAGCCTGACCGTGATGCCGTGCTCGATGGGCTCCGTCAGCAGCCACAGCACCGCGTCCGGAACATCCGTGCTCTCACCATCGGCGTCAGGCCAGCCGACAATCACAGCGTCGCCCACAAGCAGTGACTCCCGCGCGGCAGGCACGTAATACCACCACAGAAACGACGCCCTCGAGTTGAACGGCAGCCGCCGAAGCAACCCAATCTCGTTGACGTAAATCGTGATGCCCAAGTCCGGCACGTCCACGGATTCGAAGTACCCATCGACGCAGCGCGTGTAGTCGCTGGCGTCCGCGAAATCACGCACGACAAGTTCCTCCCGGTCATCTGCCGGGAGGTAGATCCCTCTGACCATCGTCATCTCCTTGCTCTATGCGGCCGGCAAACCGATTGGTTCTCCTGGCAAGCCGCGGCAGAGCAACGAGCGGTGAGTGTGTAGCGGCAGCCGCCCCGGAGGAGCACGTCAGCACTCGACTCCAGGAACGGCCACCGTCTGGCATGATCAGGCGCCGGATGACGCCTGCTTGGATGCACGAGCGGTCGGCTTGGCGGTCTTGCCGCCCAACACGGCCTCGATCGCGTTGCGGCGCGTCTCGGCGTCACGTTCGATCTCGGCACGTACCTGCTCAGCACGCCTCAGCACGGCCGGGGCGGACTTGCTCTTCTCGACCCAGTGCTCCAGCGCGAGCCGTGTCTCTTCCGTGAGAGAGCGCTCGTTCAGCTGCGCCAGGATCTCGAGCTGAGCCCGGGTTCCGTCGCTCATGCGCACTGACAGTGGGCGCAGCGGCCCCATGCGTTCTCGTGCATCGTGCCGCCCATCGCGGCGGCGGTCTCCTCGCTCATGGCGAGACCTCCTTCAAGCGAGCGACCCGCGATCCAGGACGGATCACGTTCAAGTCGCTCTGCATGAACGAGGACTCGTGATTATGACGGGCTAGACGGCAGCGTCAATATTCCGTTCGGGAACGTTGTAATTCCTACGGCACGAGAAGCCTTGAAAAGCAAAAGCACTTCCCGCATAGTCAAAGCACATGAGATGGGTACAACTTGATACAGATACGTCAATAGCAACCTTGGAACAGACGAATCAACGCGGCTTCACTATCGTCGAGTTGCTGATTGTGATTGTGGTCATCGCAATACTGGCGGCAATCTCGATTGTTGCTTACTCGGGCATACAGAACCGAGCGAACGACAGTGCAGTCCGGAGTGATATGCGCTCAACATACGTCCGAATCCTGGAGTTCACGACGCTCAATGGGCGGCTCCCCACGTCTCAACCTGAGATCAATCAAACGTTTTGTGCATCCAGGGGATCCTATACCATGAGCGACGACTTCACATACGAAGACGAACTGGCCGCCGGTCGCGAGATCTGGAAACTGGTCTCGACCATTCTCGGCATGCCCGAGGGCACCGAGGACGCGCGCGAGTACTGGCCGGAGGCCATGCAAGGCACGGGACTGCTACTCGGCATGCTCTACAAGCTCGCCAACGAGCTGAACGAGCACCACAACGAGTGCGACGCGACGATGCCGGCGACGACGCGACATCTCATTCAGCAGGTACTCGCCCACGAAGATCTTATTCGAGATACATGGCAGAGCGCCTTGCACTGACTCGTGTTCGTCGCTCACCCACGGCCCGGGGCTCTGGCTATAAGCCGGACGCCTCGGGCCCGCAGTTCAAGAAGATGCTCCGCTACATCGACGAGCACCCCGACGTGAAGTACGTCATCCTCTACATGCGCTCCCGCGTCTTCCGAAACCACCTCGACGCCGCGATGGTCAAGCGGCAGCTCCGCGCCAAGGGTGTCGAGCTCGTTTCCGCCAAGGAGAACTTCGGCGACGGCTACATGGGCGATGCGATGGAAGCCATCACCGACGTCGTCAACGAGCTCCAGGTCCGCATTAGCGGTGAGGACATCAAGATCAAGATGGCCCACAAGGTCGAACGCGGCGGAACCGTCGGACGCGCCAAGCTCGGCTACCTCAACGCCCGCAAGGACTTCGACGGGCGCCTCGTCAACACCATCGACGTCGACCCGAACCGAGCACCGCTCATCCGCTGGGCATTCGAGCAGTACGCCACCGGACAGCACTCGATCACGCAGCTCCAGATGATGCTAGAAGATCAGGGGCTCACCACTCGGCCCTCGAGTAAGCGACCCGCCCGGCCACTGTCGAGCAGCCAGCTGGCGATCATCCTGCGCGACCCGTACTACACCGGCGTCATCCGCTACGAAGGTCGCCTCTATCCGGGACGCCACGAACCGATCATCGGCAAAGAGCTGTTCCTCGCAGTCCAGAAGGTGCTCGATGGCCGCAACCGCAAGGGCGATCGCGACCGCACGCACTTTCCACTTCCTTCGCGGACTCCTGTACTGCGCCGAGTGTCGCGAGGCAGGACGTGACAGTCGCCTTGTCTACAGCCAGAACACCGGCAACGGCGGCACCTACGAGTACTACGTCTGCACCGCCAAGCAGCGCGGCCTCTGCACCATGCGCACCGTCCGCCTCGACGAAGCCGAAGCAGCGGTCGCACGCGCCGTCGCATCGCAGCGATTCCCGGAGACCGAGCTGGCAGACATCCGCGATGAGGTGCGCCGCGCGCTCGTCGACATGCAGGCTGCCGACATCGAGGAGAAGGACGCACTCCGTGCGCGGCTCCGTACACTCGAAGAGCAGGAGGACCGCCTGGTCGAGCTCGCCGCCGAAGGCACCATCGCGAGCAGCAAGCTCCGCGACCGGCTGGAGTCCGTCACGATGCAGAAGGGCGCCATCGCCGAAAGTCTGGCCCGCACCGGCAGCCGCATCCAGCGCGGCGCCGACATGGTCTTCGCCTACGTCGACCTGCTTGATGATCCGGCCGAGCTGTACGAAAGCATCGTCGACAGCGCGAAGCGCGACTTGCTCGGCGCATTCTTCGACCGCATCGACGTCCTCGTCAGCGACGATGACCTGCGCATCTCGCCCCAGCGGACGGAGATCAACGAAGCGCTGCACGAGTGGAAGTCCCAGCACAGCTTCAACTCGCAGCCTGAGACTTTTGAAGAAACGAGAAGAGCCTCCCGCATTTCTGCGGAAGGCTCTCCTGCTGACCTAAACCGGCTCACTCAGTCCAAAGGTTTGAATAAGCCTGTATTGGTCGGGCTGACAGGATTTGAACCTGCGACCCCTTGACCCCCAGTCAAGTGCGCTACCAAGCTGCGCCACAGCCCGCGAGGCCCGACGAGCGGACCCCACTGCCCCGTCCGGAGCAGCCCGACCAGCATAGCGGACGCCGGACCCTCCCCGTGCACGCCCCGTGGAGCCGCCGCTCGTAGGGTGTCCTGATGCCCACCCGCACCACCCGTCTCGCCATCGCCCTGACGACCGCCGGACTGCTGCTCGGAGCCGCGGGCTGCACGGGAGCCGGGCCGGACACGCCCCGTGCCACGCTCGCCGCTGCAGCGTCGGACACGGTGACGGTCGTCGACCAGGCAGACGCCGCCGAACGGTCGGTCCGGGCGAGTCGCGCCCTCTTCGCGTCTACGCCGGGTGCCGTGGTCGCACCGGCCGACGACGCGAGTGCGGTCGCGGCGGCAGCGAAGGCGGCGGAACGCGCGCACGTGCCTGTTCTCGTGACCGACGGCGACGGCGACGACAGCCGCGCGGCGCGCGACGTCGCCCGAGAGCTCGACCGCCTCGGCGCCCGCTGGTACCAGGCCGAGGGCGACGTGACCCTCGACACTGACGTCGAGCAGCGGGAGGCGCCGGAGGGGACGCACGCGCCGGGCTCGACCCGTGCCTCCCGGCCGGTGACGGTGGTGGTGGCGGACCGTAGCGCGGACGCAGCGGTCGTCGCGACCGCACGCGCTGCCGGTGCACGCGTCGTGGCGATGCCCGACGGCGTCAGCGACCCGGCGGCCGCGCCCGACGTGGTGACGGCGCTGCACGAGCGGAAGGGCCACCCCACCGTGCTCGTGGGGACGACGTTCGACGCGCTGGCGGACCCGGACTGGACGGTGCGCGCCGCGGAGAGCGGCTGGCAGCTGCCGCACGGCGGTCAGCGCCCGTTCGACGGCCACCGCTACGTCGCCCTGTACGGCGCACCCGGCGCGCCGGTGCTCGGTGTCCTCGGTGAGCAGGACCCGGAGGCGACGGTCGCGCGGGCGGAACGGCTCGCCCACCGCTACGACGACGTGTCGGACGAGCCGGTCACGCCCGCGATGGAGGTCATCGCGACCGTGGCTGCTGGTGACGCCGGTTCGGACGGCGACTACTCGAGCGAGCTGCCGGTGTCGACGCTCGAGCCGTACGTGGACGCCGCGCACGACGCGGGGATGCCGGTGATCCTCGACCTCCAGCCCGGCCGGTCGGACTTCCTCGCCCAGGCGAAGCGCTACGAGTCACTGCTGTCGAAGCCGGGCGTGTGGCTCGCGCTCGACCCGGAGTGGCGGCTGACGAAGGACCAGGTGCCGCTCCGACAGATCGGCAGTGTGAGCGCCGACGAGGTGAACCGCACGGCGGACTGGCTCGCCGACCTCGTGCGGTCGAAGGGGCTGCCACCGAAGGCGTTCGTGCTCCACCAGTTCCGCTCGACGATGATCCAGGACCGCTCCTCGCTGGAGCAGCACCCGGAGCTCGACGTGCTCATCCACGTCGACGGGCAGGGGTCGCAACCGGAGAAGCAGGCGACGTGGAAGGCGCTGCACGAGGGCGCACCCGCCGACGTGCACTGGGGCTGGAAGAACTTCATCGACGAGGACCAGCCGATGCTGTCGCCGGAGCAGACGATGCGGGACGTGCGGCCGAGTCCGGCGCTCATCACCTACCAGTGAGGCGCCCTGTGGACAGGGGCACGTCCTCCACAGCCGGGAGGCTCGGGTCGGCTTCCGTCGGTCGCTCCTGACACGATGGGGTCATGGACTCCCCCGACACGGCTCCGACCGTCGACCCACCCGTCGCGGGTGGTGCGCTGCCCGCCGGCATCGCTCCGCCGTCGGCGGACATCGCGGCCGAGGCGCAGCAGGCGCTCGCTGCGCTCACGGGTCGGCCCGACGCGGTGTTCCACCCCGGGCAGCTCGAGGCGATCTCGGCGCTCGTGGAGCACCGGCAGCGTGCGCTCGTCGTGCAGCGCACCGGGTGGGGCAAGTCCGCGGTGTACTTCCTCGCGACGCTGTTGCTCCGGCGGCGCGGGGGTGGGCCGACCGTGCTCGTGTCGCCGCTCCTCGCGCTGATGCGCGACCAGGTGGCCGCGGCCGCCCGTGCCGGGGTGCGAGCGGTGTCGATCAACTCCGCGAACGCACACGAGTGGGGTGAGACGCAGGCGGCGCTCGCCCGTGACGAGGTCGACGTGCTGCTCGTCTCCCCCGAGCGGCTCAACAACCCGCGCTTCCGCGACGAGCAGCTGCCGACGCTGATCGCGCGCATGGGCATGCTCGTCGTGGACGAGGCGCACTGCATCTCCGACTGGGGCCACGACTTCCGCCCGGACTACCGGCGGCTCGCCGAGCTCATCCGTTCGCTGCCGCACGGTGTGCCGGTGCTCGCCACGACCGCCACCGCGAACGAGCGCGTGGTCGAGGACGTCGCCGAGCAGCTGACCGCCGGCCCGGACGACCCCGTGTTCACGATCCGCGGGTCGCTCGCGCGGGCGTCGCTCCGGCTCGGGGTGCTCACGCTGCCGGACGCACGGCAGCGGCTCGGCTGGCTGCTGGCCCACCTCGGTGACCTCCCCGGCAGCGGCATCATCTACACGCTGACGGTCTCCGCTGCCGAGGACATCGCGCGGCTGCTGCGCGAGAACGGGTACGCCGTCCGCGCCTACACGGGCCGTACGGACACCGAGGAACGTGAGCAGCTCGAGCAGCAGCTCAAGGGCAACGAGCTGAAGGCGCTGGTCGCCACGAGCGCGCTCGGCATGGGCTTCGACAAGCCGGACCTCGGGTTCGTCGTGCACGTCGGGGCGCCGTCCTCCCCCGTCGCCTACTACCAGCAGATCGGCCGTGCCGGGCGTGCGACCGACAACGCCGACGTGCTGCTCCTGCCCGGTCGCGAGGACACCGAGATCTGGCAGTACTTCGCCAGCGCGTCGATGCCGACCGAGCCGCGAGCGGCAGCGGTGCTCGACGCCCTGTCCACGTCCGGATCGGCTCTCTCCACCGTCGCGCTGGAGGGACTGGTCGACATCAAGCGGTCCACGCTCGAGCTCCTGCTCAAGGTCCTCGACGTCGACGGTGCCGTGCAGCGGGTCACCGGCGGATGGGTCGCAACGGGTCAGCGGTGGGAGTACGACGCCCCGCGGTACGAGCGGGTCGCCGCGGCCCGTGCTGCCGAGGCCGCGTCGATGCTCACGTACGAGTCCACGTCGGCGTGCCGGATGCAGCTCCTGCAGCAGGACCTCGACGACCCCTCCGCGGAGCCCTGCGGTCGCTGTGACAACTGCGCGGGTGTCTGGTACCCGGTCGACGTCTCGTCCTCCGATGCCTCGGGTGCGGCCGCTGCGCTCGACAAGGTCGGGGTCGAGATTGCGCCGCGCGCCCAGTGGCCGTCGGGCATGAGCGCGCTCGGCGTCCCGGTCCGCGGCAAGATCGGTGCCGACGAGCTCGTCGAGCCCGGGCGTGCAGTCGCCCGTCTGACCGACCTCGGCTGGGGCGGTCCCCTGCGTGCGCTCTTCGCCGCGACGACGCCCGACGGCCCGGTGTCGAAGGAGCTCGTCGACGGGTGCGTCCGCGCGCTCAAGGACTGGCCGTGGGTCGAGCGACCCACGGGGGTGGTCGCGATGTCGTCCCGGTCACGACCGTCGCTCGTCGCGTCCGTGGCCGAGGCCATCGCCACCATCGGTCGGCTGCAGTTCCTCGGGACGCTCGACCGGTCCGGGGGAACGCCACGGGGCGACGGCGCGACGAACAGCGCCTACCGGCTCTCCGGCGTGTGGGACACCTTCGTCGTCGGCTCGGAGTTGGCGGCCGCCCTGCAGTCGCACGAGGGGCCCGTGCTGCTCGTGGACGACCTCGTCGACAGCCGGTGGACCATGACGGTCGCGGGGCGGGAGCTCCGGCGGGCCGGGGCGTCGGCCGTGTTGCCGTTCGCGTTGGCGACGGTGGCCTGACCGCGCGGTCGGGCTCGCGGCCGCGCGCGGCGTCGGCTGCGCGCGGCGTCGGCTGCGCGCAACGTCGGTTCAGGCGCGGCGTCGGTTCAGGCGCGGCGTCGGTTCAGGCGTGGCGTCGGTTCAGGCGCGGCGTCGGCTGCGGGCGTGGCGCCGGGTCAGGCGGCGCCGAGCGCTTCCAGTTCGGCCACGGCGTCCGGTGGCAGGTCGAACCCGGCCGACGCGATGTTCTCGTGCAGGTGTTCCACCGACGACGTCCCCGGGATGAGCAGGATGTTCGGCGAGCGCTTCAGCAACCACGAGAGCGCCACCGTCAGCCGCGACACGTGCAGCCGGTCCGCGACCCGGTCGAGCGTCGCGTAGTCGATCGGCGAGAACCCGCCGAGTGGGAAGTACGGCACGTAGGCGATGCCCTGCTCCGCCGTCGCCTCGACCAGCGCCTCGTCCTCGCGCCGCGCCACGTTGAACATGTTCTGCACGCACACCACCGGGGCGATGCCCTGCGCTTCCGCGAGCTGCTCCGCCGTCACCGTCGAGACGCCGAGGTGCCGGATGACGCCCTGCTGCCGGAGCTCCGCGAGCGCCTCGAACTGCGGCGCCAGGCTGCCGGGCTCCGGCGCGTCGAAGCCACCGACCCGGAGGTTCACGACCTCGAGCTGCTCGAGCCCGAGTGTCCGGAGGTCGTCGTGCACCTGCTCGACCAGCTGCTCGGGTTCCCGCGCCTGGGGCCACCGCCCCTTGTCGTCCCGCCGGGTGCCGACCTTCGTCACGATGTGCAGTTCCTCGGGGTACGGGTGCAGGGCTTCGCGGATGAGTTCGTTCGTGACGTGCGGGCCGTAGAAGTCGGCCGTGTCGACGTGGGTGATGCCGGCGTCCACCACCGCACGGAGGACCCGGACCGCTTCGTCGTGGTCCTTCGGCGGGCCGAAGACGTTCGGGCCGGCAAGCTGCATGGCGCCGTACCCGAACCGGGTCAGCTCGAGGTCGTCGGCGAGGCGGTAGGTGCCACCGGGGAGCAGAGTGCTGGCGTCGTCGGTCATGCCCCGAAGCATGCGCTGCGATCCCCCGTGCGAGCCGTGGCAGGTCGTCCCCCGGTCACCGAGCGCCGTCGCGGGACCGGCGTCGGGTGGCGGACGCATCCCCCATCGGCCGGGAGGCACGGTGCGGGCCCGCACCGTGCCTCCCGGCCGACAGACGGCGCAGCCCGTCAGGCCGCGCCGATCGCGTCAAGCTCGGCCACCGCGTCCGCCGGCAGGTCGAACCCGGCCGACACGACGTTGTCGCGCAGGTGCGCGACCGACGAGGTGCCCGGGATCAGGAGCATGTTCGGCGAGCGCTGCAGCAGCCAGGACAGGGCCACGGTGAGCCGGGAGACCCGGAGCCGGTCGGCGACCGCGTCGAGCGCACCCGACTGGATCGGCGAGAAGCCGCCGAGCGGGAAGTACGGCACGTAGGCGATGCCCTGCGCGGCAGTGGCGTCCACGAGGGCGTCGTCCTCGCGGCGGGCCACGTTGTACATGTTCTGCACGCAGACCACGGGGGCGATCGTCTGCGCCTCGGCGAGCTGCTCGGCGTTCACGGTGGAGAGTCCGAGGTGCCCGATCAGCCCCTGCTGCTGCAGTTCGGCGAGCGCCTCGAACTGCGGCGCGATGCTGCCCGGCTCGGGAGCGTCGAAGCCGCCCATCCGGAGGTTCACCACGTCGAGCCGTTCGAGACCGAGGTTCCGGAGGTTGTCGTGCACCTGCTCGACGAGTTCGTGCGGCTCGCGGGCGTGCGGCCAGCCACCGTCGGCGTCGCGGCGGGCGCCGACCTTCGTCACGAGGTGCAGGTCCTCGGGGTAGGGGTGCAGGGCCTCGCGGATGATCTCGTTCGTGACGTGCGGACCGTAGAAGTCGGAGGTGTCGATGTGGGTGATGCCGAGCTCGACGACGGTGCGGAGCACCCGGACGGCTTCGTCGCGGTCGGCGGGCGGACCGAAGACGCCGGGTCCGGCGAGCTGCATGGCGCCGTACCCGACTCGGGTGAGTTCGAGGTCGTCGGCGAGGCGGTACGTGCCGCCGGGGAGGGTCGTGTTCGTCATGGACACCACGATGCGCGCGTGCTGCTCCGGCCGGCAGTCCCCTCGCGTCCCTGGGACCACGGGGACCAGGATCGCCCGCGCGGCGCGGTCGTAGCATCGGGACCGTGGACGACAACACCCTCGGCGAGTACCTCCGCGCCCGGCGTGCGCTCGTGCGCCCCGAGGACGCCGGCATCCGGGTGACCGGGGTCCGGCGGACGCCGGGGCTCCGGCGTGAGGAGGTGGCGACGCTCGCCGGCATCAGTGCCGACTACTACCTGCGGCTGGAGCAGGGACGGGACCGGAACCCGTCCGTGCAGGTCCTCGACGCACTCGCGCGGGTGTTCGGCCTCGACGGGGTGGCTCGGGACTACCTGCACGGCCTGGCGGGGGCCTCGCCGGCACCGCGGCGTCGGGCGATCCGCGCGGAACGGGTGCCGACCGGGACGCTGCAGTTGCTCGACGTCATCGGTCTGCCTGCCTTCGTCGAGGACCGCGCTTTCGACGTCCTCGCGGCGAACGCCCTCGCCACCGAGCTCGCCCCCGGGCTGCGGGCGGGCGAGAACCGGCTCCGCACGATGTTCCTCGACGACGCGGAGACCGCACGGTACCCGGACTGGCAGGACCAGATGGCGGGCATGGTCGCGGCCTTCCGGGCATCCATCGGCACCGACGTGCAGGAGCCAGCCGTCACCGCGCTCGTCGGCGAGCTGTCCCTCGGCAGTGAGGACTTCCGGCGCCTGTGGGCACGCCACGACGTCCGGCCGCTGAGCGGTGCCGCGGTGCGCATGTGGCACCCGGAGGTCGGCGCACTGGAGCTGCGTCGGGAGAAGCTCGGCATCGGTGGCACGGACGGGCAGCTCCTCGTGGTGCACCACGCGGAACCCGGGTCGGCCTCGGCGCAGGGGCTGGCGGTGTTGGCGTCGCTGGCGGCGTCGCGGGCGGCGTCCGGGTTCGAGGAGCTGGCGACCGGCGGTCCCGAGGACTGACCGTCAGGCGCCCTCCCGCCGTACGGGCTTCGGGAACGTCGACCGCATGTGGTCCGAGGTGAGCACGTCCCCGATCCCGATCATGAGGAGCGAGAACACGATCTGCTCGATGACCATCCAGAACGGGTAGAGCCCGGGGATCGCCGCGACGACGAGTGTGACGATCGGGAAGATCCGGCTGAACAACCGCAGCCGCTGGTAGGCCCAGTAGTACCCGAGCTGCGCCCGCCACGCGAACACGTACAGCGTCAGCGTGATGAGCAGCACGACGGTGGCACGGAACCACACCGCCCACGGCACGGTCTCCCCCGCGCGCGTCAGCAGGACGGCGACGACGATCGCGGTGAGGCCGACGACTGTCTCGGCGACGAGCAGCCAGCGGATCCAGCGGAACGAGCGGACGGTGTCGGGGTGCTCGAGCATGTCCTCGCGGATGACGTACCCGGCCTGCCGCCCACCGGCGAGGCGGTCGAGCCGCAGGCGGCACCACAGCCGGTCGGCGGCGGCGCCGAGGCCGTTGCTGGGGAGGGTCACCAGACCATGGTGCCGCATCCGGCGGGGCGGTCGTGCACCGTGCCTCCCGTCCGGTGCACGGTCGCGACTGCCTGGAGGCACGGCGTGCGCCCGCCCGCCACGCGGCGCGCGCCCGCCACGCGGCCCGCCGCGCGGCACGCGCCAACCATGCGGCGCGCCGGCCACGGATCGATCGGACACGCCGGCCCGTCAGACCGGGAGCAGCGTGGCCGTCGCGACCGTGCGGCCCTCCGCGTCCCGGAGTTCGAGCGTGGTGACCGGGTCGGGCAGCTGGTCGGCATCCGCCGCGGTGAGGACGAAGCCCACGCCCCGCACGCCCGGCGTGACGCTGCCCAGCTCCACGACGGCGCGGTCGTCCTCCGTGAACACGGCCCTGGTCGCAGCCCGAGGGAGCCGCGCAGCGCCGACGACGGTCACGGTCAGTGTGTCTCCGTCGGTGGCGAGCACCGTGGCGTGGCCGATCCGTCGACCGTCGGTCGTCCGGAGCGTCCCGGCGACCGGCGGCACGCGGCGCCACCACGGACCGGTGCCGGGCCCGTGGTCTGCTGCCGGCTGCTCCGGCTGGCCGTCCCCGGATGCGCCCCCGCCGGACGTCGCGCTGCTGAGTCCGTTCGTGGGACGGAGCGACCCCGGCCCCGGCGACGCGGTGGGCGCACCGGCCGTCGTGGTGGTCTCCGGGATCGAGCCGTCCGGGGCCGCGCCGTCGTCGCGTAGGACCCCGAGGCCGAGCGCGATCAGGCCGACGGCCGCGATCGCCGCTCCCCCGACCAGGAACCGCCGTTCACGCCTCATCGGGCGCAGGGGCGACAGCTGCGGTGTCGGTGGGCTGGGACGATCACACTCCCATGGTGCCGCATGCGTCCGTGTGACGACGCCCCGATCGGCAGGCGCGCCGGTCCCGTGTCGACGTCAGCGTCACTCCGTGAGGAAGAGCGCCGCACCCCCGATGATCCGGTCGTCGGTCTCGGGGTCCTCGGAGCCACGCAGGAGGACGAGGGAACGCACGTCGGCGGGGAGCCGCGTCGACGCCGGCACGTCGATGACCACGGTGGGCGCGACCTCGACCGTGCCGACGTCGACCGGCTCGCTGTGTTGCGCCCAGTACCCCCGGCGGTCTCCGACGACCTGCCCGTCGGAGAGCAGCACGCGCACCGAGCCGACGTCCACCGGTCCCTCGACGCTCGGCCACGCGACGTCGAGGTGGTCGATCCGGATCCGGAGTCCTCCGGCACCGTGTCGAGTGATCGAGACGTGCCCGGCGGCGTACCGGTCGATGGGGACGAGGTCGCCGGCCACGGGCGGGACTCGCTCCGCCCACGGCGCGGTCGGGTCGACGTCGGCGCCGGCCGGGGTCCGTGCTGCCACCGGTGTCGCCCCGGCGCCGCCCGGGGCGGGCGGACGTGACGACACCACGGCCCAGGACACCCCGCCGACCACCAGCAGGGCGACGCCCGCCGTCGCGAGCACGCGGTTCGGCGTGAGGCGTCGGCGGGCGTCGTCGGACACGATCGGAATCGGTTACCGCTTGCGGCGCTCGCGCACTCGCATGTTGACGTTGATCGGCGTGCCCTCGAAGCCCCAGACCTCGCGGAGGCGCCGGGTGATGAAGCGGCGGTACTGCGGGTCGAGGAAGCCGGTCGTGAACAGGACGAACGTCGGCGGCTGGCTCGAGGCCTGGGTGCCGAACAGGATGCGGGGCTGCTTGCCGCCGCGGACCGGGTGCGGGTGCTCCTGCACGAGCTCGGCGATGAACGCGTTGACCTTGCCCGTCGGGATGCGGGTGTCCCACGAGTCGAGGGCGGTCTCGAGCGCGGGCACGAGCTTCTCGAGGTGTCGACCGGTGCGCGCCGAGATGTTCACACGCGGTGCCCACGCGACGTGCGCGAGGTCCTGTTCGATCTCGCGCTCGAGGTAGCGGCGGCGGTCGTCGTCGAGCAGGTCCCACTTGTTGTACGCGAGGACCAGCGCACGGCCGGACTCGAGCACGAGGTCGATGATGCGGAGGTCCTGCACGGAGATCGGCTCGGTGACGTCGAGGACGACCACGGCGACCTCGGCCTTCTCGAGTGCCGCGGTGGTGCGGAGCGAGGCGTAGAAGTCGGCTCCCTGCTGCAGGTGCACGCGCTTCCGGATGCCGGCGGTGTCGACGAAGCGCCAGACCCGTCCGCCGAGCTCGACCTGCTCGTCCACCGGGTCGCGGGTGGTGCCGGAGAGCTCGTTGACGACGACGCGCTCCTCGCCCGCGGCCTTGTTGAGCAGCGAGCTCTTGCCGACGTTCGGGCGGCCGAGGATCGCGACGCGACGGGGTCCGCCGACCTCCTGCTTGGCGACCGCCGAGGTGTCCGGGAGGGTCTTCACGATGAGGTCGAGGAGGTCCGCGACGCCGCGGCCGTGCAGCGCGGAGACCGGGTGCGGCTCGCCGAGTCCGAGGTTCCAGAGCTCGTAGGCGTCGAGGTCGCGGCGGTCGTCGTCGGACTTGTTCGCGACGACGATGACCGGACGGTCGGTGCCGCGGAGCATCTTCACGACGTGCTCGTCGGTGGCGGTGATGCCGACGGTGACGTCGACGACGAAGAGCACGGCGTCGGCGAGGTCGATCGCGACCTCGGCCTGCGCGGCGACGGAGGCGTTGATGCCCTTCGCGTCGGGCTCCCACCCGCCGGTGTCGACGAGGGTGAACCGCTTGTCGTTCCACTCGGCCTTGTAGCTCACGCGGTCGCGGGTGACGCCCGGGACGTCCTGCACGACGGCCTCGCGGCGACCGAGGATGCGGTTGACGAGCGCCGACTTGCCGACGTTCGGCCGCCCGACGATCGCGAGCACCGGCAGCGCCGGCAGGAGGTAGGTGCCGTCCTCGCCGATCTCGGCGGCGTCGAGGAGCGCAACGTCCTCGTCGTCGAGCTCGTAGTCCTCGAGCCCGGCGCGGAGCGCGGTCGTCCGCTGCTCCGCCTCGGTCTCGTCGAGGTGGGCGAGCCGCTCGCCGAGGGCGGCGTCGTACTCGGGGAACTCGTCGTTCGCCGGGTTGTCGTTGTCCAGCTGGGCCATGGTGTGGGTTCCTCGCGTGCGGCCCGGTGGCCGCGGGTGATCAGTTCGTGGCCGTGCTTCGGGCCAGCTCGACGACCGCCTGCACGGTCTGGTCGAAGTCGAGGTCGGTGGAGTCGAGCGTCGTGACGCCGTCCGCGGCGTTCATGAAGTCGACGACCTTCGCGTCCGCGGCGTCCCGACGGGCGAGTGCTGCGGAGGTCTCGGCGGCCGACTGGGTCGTGACCTCGGCCGAGCGCCTGGCCATCCTAACCGACTCGTCCGCCGTGAGCAGGATGCGGACCTCGGCGTCGGGTGCGACGACCGTCGTGATGTCCCGCCCCTCGGTGATGATGCCCTGCGCGTCCGTGCGGCGCATGACCTGCCGGAAGAGCTGCACGAGCCGCTGCCGGACCTCGGGGAGCTTCGCGATGTGCGCGACCGCGCCGGTGACCTCGGGGGTGCGGATCGCGTCGGTGACGTCGGTCCCGTTCACCCGGACGAAGTAGTCGTCGGGGTCGGTGCCGATCTCGTAGTCGAAGGTGTCCCAGCTGGCGAGCACGGCCGCGGCGTCGTCGAGGTCGACCTGCTGCTGCAGAGCGTGCCAGGCCAGCGCGCGGTAGGCCGCGCCGGTGTCCTGGTAGCCGAAGCCGAGCGCACGGGCGGCGGCCCGGGACACGCTCGACTTGCCGCTGCCCGCGGGGCCGTCGACCGCCACCACGAACTTGGCGACGAAGGCACCGTCGGGCAGGCCGGAGGGGACCGGCGCGCTCGTGGAACCCGGCTCGCCCCCGCCCTGGCCGTCGAGGCCGCCCGCGATGTCGCCGCCGCCCAGCGGACCGGGCTGGTCGCCGGGCGTGGGGAGCCCCGAGTCGGGTCCGTCCGGACCGCCGGTCACGCCGGAGTCCTGCACCGCTCGGTTCGTGTCGTCGTTCAGGCCCATGCTGCTGCGATCCTCCATCCGCGGCCCTCGAGTTCCTCGACGAGTCGCTGTTCCTGCTCGGGCACGACCGACACCTCGACGATGCCGATCTGCGCGCCCGGTGAGTGCTCGAGGCGCATGTCCTCGAGGTTGATGCCGATCTCCCCGATGAACGTGAGGAGCGCGGCGATCTGCCCAGGGGTGTCGTCGACGAGGACGACCACCTGGGCGAAGCGCTTGGTGGTGCCGTGCTTGCCCGGGAGTCGCTCGACCCCGCGGTTGCCGGCCGCGATCGCCTCGGCGAGGGCGCGGGGCGACCCCGATCCGTGCGGGTCGTCGAGCGCGGCGAGCACGCGGTCGAGGTCGTCGCGGAGGTCGGCGAGCACCGGCCGGATGCGCTCGGCGTTCGCGCCGATGATCTGCACCCACAGCCCGGGGTCACTCGCCGCGATCCGGGTGACGTCCCGCACCCCGCCACCGGCGAGGCCGAGCGAGCCGTCCGGGGCGTCGCGGAGCCGGGCGGCCATCAGCGTTGACACGAGCTGCGGCGTGTGCGAGACGTACGCGACGGCGAGGTCGTGCGACTCCGGGTCCATCGGCACCACGGTCGCCCCGAGGTCGAGCGCGAGGTCCTCGACCACCGCGGCCTGCTGGTACGTGATGTCGTCGTGCCCGGCGATCACCCAGGGCTGCCCCACGAAGAGGTCGGCGCGGGCCGCCGTGGGACCGCTGCGCTCCCGCCCGGCCATCGGGTGCGACCCGATGTACCGGGAGACGTCGGCGCCCGCCGCCCGGAGTGCCGCGAGCGGCCCGGACTTCACGCTGGCGACGTCGGTGACGACCGCGCCCGGGTGGGCCGTGAGCTCGCGCTCGACGACGGTCGCGACGACGTCCGGCGGGACCGCGACCACGACGAGCTCGGGAGCGTCGCCGTCCGCGGGTCGGCGCCCGGCGCCGTAGTCGACGGCGAGCGCCAGCGCGGCGGGCGACACGTCGTCGAGGACGACGTCCACACCCTTCTCGCGCAGCGCCAGGCCGATCGACGCGCCGAGGAGACCGGCACCGACCACGCGCACGGGTCCGCGGAGCCGCCGGTCAATGTCCGGTTCGGCGAGCGGGGCGGGGGCGTCGGTCACCCGGCAAGCCTACCGACGCCTCAGTCCGTGGACTCCTCGTCCGCGTCGCCCTGTGGAGAACCCGATGCGTCGCGCGCGATGGCGAGGAGCTTGCCGAGCTCCACGGTGCTGAGTTCCCGCGTCTTGCCGATCGGCAGGCTCCCGAGGTGCAGCGGCCCGAACGAGCGTCGGACGAGTTCGAGCACCGGGTGCCCGACCTCGTCGAACATCCGACGGACGATGCGGTTGCGGCCGGAGTGCAGCGTGACCTCGACGAGCGACTCCCCACGGGAGGACTCGAGCAGCCGCACCTTGTCGGCGGCGATCGGCCCGTCCTCGAGCTCGACGCCGTCGAGCAGTCGCTGCACGGTCGCCGGGTTGACGTTCCCGTGCACCTTCGCGATGTAGGTCTTCGTCACCCCGAACGACGGGTGTGCGAGCACGTGCGCGAGGTCGCCGTCGTTCGTCAGGACGATGAGCCCCGAGGTCTCGGCGTCGAGCCGGCCGACGTTGAACAGACGTTCCTCGTACCGGTCGACGAACTCGGACAGGTCGCGGCGCCCCCGCTCGTCCTGCAGGCTCGACACGATGCCGACCGGCTTGTTCAGGACCACGTACCGCCGGGAGGTGTCGATCTGCACCGGCACCCCGTCCACCGCGATCGCGTCGGACTCCGGGTCGACCCGACGACCGAGGGCCTCCACGACCTCGCCGTTCACCGTCACCCGTCCCTCCACGATGAGGTTCTCCGCGACGCGGCGAGATGCCACGCCCGCAGCGGCGATCACCTTCTGCAGGCGCTCACCGTCGGCCTGGAGGCTCGGCGCGGCCCCGGCGGTCGCCGTTCCGTCCGCCGCGTCCCAGTCCGGGATGATCGGGCGCTCGGGCGTGCCCTCGAGGGGCTGGCCGTGCTGGTCGCGGGCACCCTCGGGCTCCGGGGTCGTGCGACGGTCGGTGCCGCGGGGGCCGACTGTCCGTCGCGTGTCGGGGCGCTGCCCGGCGCCCCGCGGACGGTCGCCGTTCCGCGCGGTCGTGGTGCCGCCGACGTAGCGGCGGCCGTTGTGCCAGACGGTGCTGGGCCTGCCGTCCGGGGACCGACGGTCCTCGCGGGCCGGGTCGCGGCGGCGGTCGTCGTCACGGCGGGGAGCGCTCTTGCGGTCGTCACGGCCGCGGTACCCACCGCCCGACGTGCCACGGTCGTCGCGGCCGCGGTGGCCCCCGCGGTCGGCGTCACGCCGGTCGTCACGGCCCCGGTACCCACCGCCCTGCCGGTCGTCACGGCCCCGGTACCCGCCGCCCTGCCGGTCGTCACGGCCGCGGTACCCACCGCGGTCGTCGTCACGGCGGACGAAGCCCCCGCGCTCGCCCTGCCGGCGGTCGTCGTCGCGGCTCACGAACCGCCCGCGATCGCCGCCGGACCGCTCGTCACGCCCGCGGTACCCACCACCGGACGACGGACGCTCATCACGCCCGCGGTACCCACCACCGGACGACGGACGCTCATCACGCCCGCGGTACCCATCAGCCGCGCCACGGTCGTCCCGGCGCTCGTACCCACCACGGCCACCGCGGTCACCGCGGTCACCGCGGTCTCCGCGGTCACCGCGCTCGTCACGCCCACGGTACCCACCGCGGTCGCCACGCTCGTCGCGGCCCCCGCCGCCGAACCGGCCACTCGCCCGGCCGGAGCCGGCGCTGCGGTCGCGTGACGGGCCTCCAGGCCGACCGGACCCGCCCCGCGGGCCGCCTCGTCGTTCTTCCTCATGCGCGGCCATCGGGGATCCCTTCGTTCTGCCCGAAGCCGTCCGCACCGTCGTCCAGGAGTGGCGAGATGAGCGGCAGCTCGTCGAGCGAGTTGATGCCGAGCTGCTGCAGGAGCAGGTCGGACGTGACGTAGTTGATGGCACCGGTCTCGGCGTCGGTGAACGACTCCTCGATGAGGCCGCGCGCGACGAGCGTCCGGACGACCCCGTCGACGTTCACCGCCCGGATCGAGGCGATCTGCGAGCGCGTGATCGGCTGCTTGTAGGCGACCACCGCGAGGGTCTCGAGCGCCGCCTGCGACAGCCGCGAGGGGCGCTCCTGCTCGACGAACTGCTCGACGACGTCGTCCAGCTCCTGGCGGACGTAGAAGCGCCAGCCGCCGCCGACCTCGCGGAGCTCGAAGCCCCGCCGGACCGTCCCGTCCACACCGTCGAAGTCGGCGACGAGCCGCTCGATCGCCTGGCGGACCGCGGGCACGGGCGCGCCCACGGCGGCACCGAGCGCGACGAGCGACTGCGGCTCGTCCGCGATCATGAGGATCGCCTCGAGCTGCCGGTCGACGGGGAGCTCCGGCCGGGCGGCACGGTCGTGCGCCTCGTGGATCTCCTGCTCGATGGCGCGGGCGTCTGCCAGCTCGTCCGCGCCACCGGGTTCGGCGCTCGACGAGTCGCGGGCGTGACCGTGCGCGTGGCCGTGCGCGTCATCCGTCATAGTCGGCTCCCAGGTTGGCGAGGCTCTCGTCGGACCAGTCCTCGGCGGTCCAGCGGAGCAGCAGTTCCCCGAGCGGCTCGACCTGCTCGAACGTGATGGACGCGTTGCGGTACAGCTCGAGGATCGCGAGGAAACGAGCCACCACGATACCCGTCTCGTGCACGCCGGCGACCAGCTCCCGGAACGAGACGTCCTCGTCGGCCCGGGTGCGGAGGATCGAAACCACGATCGCGGCCTGCTCCCGGATGCTGACGAGCGGCGCGTGCAGGTGGTCGAGTCCGACGGTCGGGATCTCCCGCGGGGCGAACGCCAGGGTCGCGAGCGCGGCGAAGTCCTGCAGCGAGAGCGTCCAGACGAGCTCGGGGGTGCGGGCGCGGAACCGCTCCTCGAGTCGGACGCTCCGGACGTGCCGACGCGACTCCTCGGTCCAGCGCGACCCGAACCAGTCCGCCGCCTGCTTGAACGCCCGGTACTGGAGCAGTCGGGCGAACAGGAGGTCGCGGGCCTCCAGGAGCGCCACGTCCTCGGCGTCGACGAGCTCCCCCTGGGGCAGGAGCCCCGCGATCTTCAGGTCGAGCAGGGTGGCCGCGACGACGAGGAACTCGCTCGCCTCGTCGAGTTCGTCGGCGGACTCGGCCTGGCGGACGTAGGCGATGAACTCCCCCGTCACGGCGCCGAGCGACACCTCGGTGATGTCGAGCTCGTGCTTCGTGATGAGCGACAGGAGCAGGTCGAACGGGCCGTCGAAGTTCGACAGGCGGACGCGGAAGCCCGGGGCCGTCTGCGTGCCCGCCGGCGCGACGGCGGTGCGGTCAGGGTCCTCCGGCTCAGGCGACGGCGCCACGCTCGACGAGCTCCCGTGCGAGCTGCCGGTACGCGTGCGCGGCGGCGTGGTCGGGCGCGGTCTGCGTGATCGGCCGCGCCGAGACCGTGGCGTCCGGGAACTTCACCGTGCGCCCGATGACCGTGTCGAGCACCCGGTCGTCGAACGTCTCGACGACGCGCTCCATGACCTCGCGCGAGTGCAGGGTCCGCGAGTCGTACATCGTCGCGAGGATGCCGTCGAGCCGCAGCGCCGGGTTCAGCCGATCTCGCACCTTGTCGATCGTCTCGATGAGGAGCGCGACACCGCGCAGCGCGAAGAACTCGCACTCGAGCGGGATGAGCACCCCGTGCGCCGCCGTCAGCGCGTTCACGGTCAGCAGGCCGAGCGAGGGCTGGCAGTCCACGAGGATTACGTCGTAGTCGTTCGCGACCTTCCGGAGGACGCTCGCGAGGATCTGCTCCCGCGCGACCTCGTTCACGAGGTGGACCTCGGCCGCGGACAGGTCGATGTTCGCCGGGATCACGTCGAGGTACGGCGTGTTCGTCGGCTGGATGACCTCGCGCGGGTCCTTCACGGCGCCCATGAGCAGGTCGTAGACCGTCGGGATGTCGTGCGTGCGGACCCCGAGCCCGGCGGACAGCGCGCCCTGCGGGTCGAAGTCGACGGCGAGCACCTTCCGCCCGTACTCGGCGAGCGCCGCCCCGAGGTTGATCGACGTCGTGGTCTTGCCGACGCCGCCCTTCTGGTTGCACAGCGCGATGATGCGTGCCGGCCCGTGCTGGTCGAGCTCCTCCGGGATCGCGAACTGCCGGACGGGTCGCCCCGTCGGACCGAAGGTGGTCTCGCCGGTTCCGGGGTTCGTCAACGGGTTCGTGCTCACGCGCCCCATGCTACCGGCGACCCGACGCCTCCCCGGGTGCACCGCCGGTGGTGCGGTTGACCTGCCGCGCCCCGACGCGACCCGCCCTGCGGGCGCGCGCCGTGCCTCCCGGCCGGCCGTGGACCGCACCCCGAGCACGTGGCGACCCGACCTGGAGGCCCGGATCACGCTGGGCGGATCGCCACCCGCATGCTGTCCACGCGGTCCGCGATCAGCGGGTCGGTCGACCAGCGCGCCTGCAACCGACCGACGAGCTCCTGCACCGCGGCCTGGTCGAGACCGGGGTGCAGTGCGAGGCCGACCGTGAGCTCGGCGCCCTGGAAGCGGCCGAGCGGATCCCCGGGGGCGAGCTCGACCCGCGCGACGGCACGCTCCCCCGCGACCGAGTCGGCGAAGGCCTGCGCGACCGCGGGGTCCTCGAAGCAGGGCGTCCACGGGAGGTCCTGCCCGAGCGCCCACACCGCGGGGCGGCGCAGCACGAACTCGGTGGGAGCGGTGGGGTCGAGCACGACGAGCTGCGTGTCCTCGCTCGCGGCCGCCATCGCCACGCGGCGGGACTCGACCGGCACCGGACGGGCCTCCGGGTCCCAGGAGCGCATGGCGTCGACGGAGGTGAACGCGGGCATCACCGCACGGCCGTCAGGCCCGGCGACCGTGACGATGGAGAGCTCCTGCGTCTTGTCGACGAGCTTGCCGGTGTCGGTGTGGCCGACGTCCCCCGCCTCGGCGACGAGCGGGATGAGGAGCCGCGCGGTCCGCAGTGCGTCGACGACCCCCGACTGCGAGGCCCCGTCGGCGACCGCACGGATCGCCGCGACGAGCCTCGGGTCGGCGAGGCCGTCGTCGTCCTCGAACGCCGTGTCGTGGTGGTCGAACGTCCGGCCGGACCAGGGGTTGCCGGCCGAGTCAGCGGCGCCGCCGGGGGTGTGGGCGTCGTCCGGACCGGTACCGCGGCCGTCCTCGGGGTCCGGACCGGTACCGCGGCCGTCCTCGGGGTCCGGACCGGTACCGCGGCCGTTCGAGATGCCCGACACGGTGGCTACGCCGAGGCGATCTCGAGCGCGGCGGGGAGCGTGAACGCCCCGGAGTAGAGCGCCTTGCCGATGATCGCGCCCTCGAGGCCGTGCGGCACGAGGGCCCGCAGGGCGACCAGGTCGTCGAGGGTCGAGATGCCGCCGGACGCCACCACGGGCTTGTCGGTGCGCTCGCACACCTGACGGAGCAGGTCGACGTTCGGGCCCTGCAGGGTGCCGTCCTTCGTGACGTCGGTCACGACGTACCGCGCGCAGCCCGCAGCCTCGAGGCGGTCCAGGACCTCCCACAGGTCGCCCGCGTCCTCGGTCCAGCCGCGGCTCGCGAGGGTCGTGCCGCGGACGTCGAGGCCGACCGCGATCTGCTCGCCGTACTGGCCGATGACGCGGTCCGCCCACTCCGGGTCCTCGAGCGCTGCCGTCCCGAGGTTCACCCGGGCGGCACCGGTCGCGAGCGCCGCCTCGAGCGAGGCGTCGTCGCGGATGCCGCCGGAGAGCTCGACCGCGACGCCCTCGACCTCGCGGACCGCGCGGGCGATGACCTCGCGGTTGTCACCGCGACCGAACGCGGCGTCGAGGTCGACGAGGTGGATCCACTCGGCACCCTGGTCGCGCCACGTCCGGGCAGCGGTGACCGGGTCGCCGTAGGAGGTCTCGCTCCCCGCCTCGCCCTGGGTCAGGCGCACGGCCTGGCCGTCGACGACGTCCACGGCGGGCAGGAGGACGAGGGGCTGGGATGCGGTGCGGTCGGTCATGGTCCTGTCGGGGTCGCGGGGTCGTCGGGTCTCGGGCGCGTCAGAGGGCCTGGACCCAGTTGCGGAGCAGCTGGATGCCGGCCTCGCCGGACTTCTCCGGGTGAAACTGGGTCGCGGTGAGGGGGCCGTTCTCCACCGCGGCGACGAACCGCTGCCCGTGCTCCGCCCAGGTGAGCTTCGGCTGCCGGAAGGGGCCGTACGCCTCGAGCGGGAAGTCGGTCACGCCGTAGGAGTGCACGAAGTAGAACCGCTCGTCCCGCAGTCCGTCGAACAGCACCGAGTCCTCCGGCGCCTCGACCGTGTTCCACCCCATGTGCGGCAGGACCTCGGCCTGGATCTCCTCGACGGTGCCGGGCCACTGCGCGAGACCCTCGACGTCGACGCCACGCTCGACACCGCGCGAGAACAGCACCTGCATACCGACGCAGATGCCGAGCACGGGACGGCCACCGGCCAGGCGGTGGTCGACGATCTCGCCGCCGCGGACGGACTCGAGCTGGTCGACGACCGCGCCGAACGCGCCGACGCCCGGCACGAGCAGGCCGTCGGCCTCGAGCGCGGTGCGCTTGTCCGCGCTGAGCGTGACCTCGGCGCCCGCGCGTTCGAGGGCCTTGGCCGCCGAGTGGACGTTGCCCGAGCCGTAGTCGAGGACGACGACGTTCGGCTTCGCGGTCACAGGGTGCCCTTCGTGCTCGGGATGCCGTCGACGCGGGGGTCGAGCTCGACGGCCTTCCGCATCGCACGGGCGAACGCCTTGAACTCGGCCTCGGCGATGTGGTGCGGGTCTCGCCCGCCGAGGACCCGCACGTGCACCGTGATGCCGGCGTTGAGCGTGATCGCCTCGAAGACGTGGCGGACCAGCGAGCCGGTGAAGTGCCCGCCGATCCGGTGGAACGCGAAGCCCTCGGGCTCGCCGGTGTGCACGAGGAACGGGCGACCCGACACGTCGACGACGGCCTGCGCGAGGGCTTCGTCGAGCGGGACCAGTGCGTCGCCGTAGCGGCCGATGCCGGACCGGTCGCCGAGGGCCTGACGGAGCGCCTGCCCGAGCACGATGCCGGTGTCCTCGACGGTGTGGTGCGCGTCGATGTCGGTGTCACCGGTCGAGCGCACGCGGAGGTCGATCAGCGAGTGCTTGCTGAACGCCGTGAGCATGTGGTCGAAGAACGGCACGCTCGTCGAGATGTCGGAGGAGCCGGTGCCGTCGAGGTCGAGCTCCAGCTCGATGCTCGACTCGCTCGTGCTCCGGCTGATCGAGGCGGTGCGGGCGGTCATGCGTCAACCCTAACCGGGGGCTGGACCGCGGCCACGCGGCGCATGGCGTCGAGGAACGCAGTCGTCTCCTCTTCCGTCCCCGCGCTCACGCGGAGGTGGTTCGGGATCCCGAGGTCGCGCACGATGACGTCCTCGTCGAGCAGCGCCTCGAACGCGGCGTGCGGGTCCGCGACACCGCCGAACAGCACGAAGTTCGACCACGACTCGTAGGTGCGGTACCCCATGTCCTGGAGCTCGGCGATCATCCGGTCGCGCTGCTGCTTGATGTCGTCCACCATCGCGAGCATCGCCGGGGCGTGCCGGAGGGCTGCCACCGCGGCTGCCTGGGTCAGGGCGGACAGGTGGTACGGAAGGCGGACGAGCCGGAGCGCGTCGATCACCGCCGGGTGCGCGGCGAGGTACCCCACTCGTGCGCCCGCGAACGCGAAGGCCTTGCTCATGGTGCGCGAGACGACGAGCCGCTCGCGACCCGGCAGGAGCGTGAGGGCGCTCGGGGCGTCGTCGGGCATGAACTCGGCGTACGCCTCGTCGACCATGACGATCCCGTCGGTCGCGTCGTACGCTGCCGCGATCGTCTCGATCGGCAGGGGCGTGCCCGTCGGGTTGTTCGGTCCGCAGAGGAACACGATGTCGGGCTGGTGCTCGGCGATCGCGGCGGTCACCGTCTCGGGCGAGATGCCGAACTCGGCGTCGCGCTCGGCGGGGATCCACCGCGTGCCGGTGCCGGACGCCAGGATCGAGTGCATCGAGTACGTGGGCGGGAAGCCCAGCACGCTCCGACCCGGGCCACCGAAGGCCTGGAGGAGCTGCTGCAGCACCTCGTTCGACCCGTTCGCTGCCCAGAGCTGCTCAGGCGTCAGTCGCGCGGCCCCTTCGAGTCCCCCGTTGAGGTAACCGGTCAGCGACCGACGGAGCTCGGTGAACTCGCGGTCCGGGTAGCGGTTCACGGTGGCGAGCGCCTGCCGGATCGACGCGACGATGTCGTCGGCGACCTCGGCCGGGACGGGATGCGTGTTCTCGTTGACGTTCAGCTGGACGCGCACGTGCTTCTGCGGAGCGCCGTAGGGGCTCTGACCGCGCAGGTCGTCTCGGATCGGGAGGTCTTCGAGCGTGAATGCCACCGATCCATCGTAGGCCGCCCGGACTGCTCGGAGACCGGCCGTCCAGACGGTTGCCGTGCGGCGCGCGGGATCTCCTCTCCGCGTTCGTGCGCAGGGACCTCCGTCGCGCGACCGTGCGCTGGGCCTACTTCGCGTCGGCCTACTTTCCGTCTGTCTACTTCGCGGCGACGTACTTCGCGGGGATCGCGATCTTTTCGCCCGCCTGGAGTCCCGCACCGTCGAGCGCGTTGAGCGTCACCACGTCCTGCACGAAGTCGCGCGGGTCGGCGTTGGGAGCGGTCTCCTCCGCCAGCTGCCACAGCGTCTCACCAGGCTGGATCGTGACGGTCTCGAAGTGCGCGGACCCGGACCCCGAGGCGTCGCCGGCGGAGGCGCGTCCGCCGTTGAGGACGGCGAGCGCGACGATCAGCAGGATCGGGAGCGCAGCGAGGGTCGTGAAGACGATCCGCCCGCGGCGCGTCAGGCGCAGGCGCGTACGCACGGCGGGAGCTGCGTGACGCTGGGGCTCAGCGATGGCGATGGTGCTCATGTCGTTCTTGCCTTCCCGTTCGGTGATCCGAAGTCGTGTACCGAACATAGTTTCGAACCGGTGGCTGCACAAGTCCCCAGGGAGGATTTCTGCAGGGATTTCTCGCGACACGCTCGAACGAATGTTTGTCCGGGCATCGGCGGTCGGATACTGTTTCGACCGACTGGGACAAGTCAAGCGGGGACCACCGACATTCCCGCCGGGCCGTGTCCCGCACCGACGAAGGGTGAGACGACGTGGCGGACGAACTGCGCGGACAGAAGCCGCTGACGCCGAAGCAGCAGGCGATCCTCGACGCCATCCGCGCGTCGATCGCCAGCCGGGGCTACCCGCCGAGCATGCGGGAGATCGGCGACGCGGCCGGCCTCTCCTCGCTCTCGAGCGTCTCCCACCAGCTCGGACAGCTCGAGCTCGGGGGCTGGATCCGTCGCGACCCGAACCGCCCCCGCGCGCTCGAGGTCCTGGTCGACGAGCCCAGCGCCGACGCCGACGGGCCCGACGTCGACGCGACCACGCTCGTGCCGCTCGTCGGCCGCATCGCCGCGGGTGTCCCGATCACGGCCGAACAGCACGTCGACGAGATCATCCCGCTGCCCCGCCAGCTCGTCGGCACGGGAGACCTCTTCATGCTCAAGGTGGTCGGTGAGTCGATGATCGACGCCGCCATCTGCGACGGGGACTGGGTGGTCGTCCGCTCACAGCAGACCGCCGAGAACGGTGACGTCGTCGCGGCCATGCTCGACGAGGAAGCCACCGTCAAGGTGTTCCGGCAGCGCGACGGTCACACGTGGCTGCTCCCCCGCAACTCCGCGTTCGAGCCGATCCTCGGCGACGCCGCCACCGTGCTCGGCAAGGTCGTCGCGGTCCTCCGCTCGATCTGACGCGCTGCGTCGACGCCGCCGCGCGCTGCCCGTGAGCCGCGGCGGTTCCGAAACCACGAAACCGACATCGAACCAGTCCTCGAGGCTGGTTCGATGTCGGTTTCGTGGTTCGAAGCAGTGGTGAGCGGACCCGCCGGACGCGCGCCGTGCCTCCAGGCCGGGGCGCGCCTGCGCGTCAGGACGCGACGGGCGTGACGACGAACGGGTCGAGCTCCGCGACCTGCCGCTGGAACACCCGCACCTGCAGTCGGGTGCCGTCCTCCACGTAGTCGACCGACTCCACCGCACCCGCGTCGTGCAGCGACGACACCAGGTCCCCTCGGTCGTACGGGATCACCACGGTGAGCGACACGTCGGGCTCGGGCAGTCGGTCCTCGATCGCGGCGAGAAGCTCCGGGATGCCCTCACCGGTGCGGGCGGACACGAACACGGCATCCGGCACGAGACCGCGGAGCACGAGCCGCTGCGACTCGTCGACCAGGTCCGCCTTGTTGAACGCGACGATCTCGGGGATCTCCCGGGCGCCCACGTCGCCAATGACCTCGCGGACCGTCGCGAGCTGTGCGGCGGGGTCGGGGTGCGAGCCGTCGACCACGTGCACGATGACGTCGGCCTCGCCCACTTCCTCGAGGGTGGACCGGAACGCCTCGACCAGCTGGTGCGGGAGGTTCCGCACGAACCCGACCGTGTCGACGAAGGTGAACTCACGGCCCTTGGCGGAGTTCGTGCGTCGGACGGTCGCGTCGAGGGTGGCGAACAGCTGGTTCTGCACCAGCACGCCCGCGCTCGTCAGACGGTTGAGGAGCGACGACTTGCCGGCGTTGGTGTAGCCGGCGATCGCGACGCTCGGGACGTCGTTGCGGTGTCGGTCGGCGCGCTTGGCCTCCCGCGCGGGGCGGAACCCGGCGATCTGTCGACGGAGCTTCGACATCCGCGTGTGGATGCGGCGACGGTCGAGCTCGATCTTCGTCTCACCAGGGCCACGGGAACCCATGCCCGCACCGCCGGAGACCTGACCGCCGGCCTGCCGGGACATCGACTCACCCCAACCGCGGAGACGCGGGAGGAGGTACTGCAGCTGCGCGAGTTCGACCTGGGCCTTGCCCTCGCGGGTCTTGGCGTGCTGGCTGAAGATGTCGAGGATCACGGCCGTGCGGTCGATCACCTTCACCTTCACGACGTCCTCGAGCGCACGACGCTGGGAGGGCGCGAGCTCGGTGTCCGCGATCACGGTGTCGGCTCCGGTGGCCTTGACCACCATCGCCAGCTCCTCGGCCTTGCCCTTGCCGAGGTAGGTCGCGGGGTCCGGCGTCGGCCGGCGCTGCAGGAGCCCGTCGAGCACGACGGCGCCGGCGGTCTCGGCGAGGGCGGCGAGCTCGCGGAGGGAGTTCTCCGCGTCCTGGGCGTCACCCTGCGGGTACACACCGATGAGGACGACCTGCTCGAGCCGGAGCTGCCGGTACTCGACCTCGGTGACGTCCTCGAGTTCGGTGGAGAGGCCCGTGACACGGCGCAGGGCCGCACGGTCCTCGCGGTCGTACTGGTCGCCGTCGCCCGTCCAGCCGTGGTCGTCCACGGAGCGGGTCTGGATCGCCTGGGCCGGGGCGAAGATCGATGAGGTGGCGCGCTGGTCGGCGTTGCGCAGCACGCGCTCGACGACACCGCCGGCGCTGTCGTCGTGGGACTGGTGGTTCTGCTGAGGGGTATCCGTCATCCTGTCCACAGGGTACCGCCGCCACGCCCGGGACACACGGGTGAGACGCTACGGTTCATCCATGGCGAACGACCACTACTTCTCCGCCAACCCCTCGTCGGAGGTCCGCGAGCGCCAGGTGCACGTCACGCTCGCCGGTCGCGGCCTCACCCTCTCGACCGCTGCCGGCGTGTTCAGCCCGGACGGGGTCGACCGCGGCACGAAGGTCCTGCTCGGCTCAGTGCCGCCGCCGGCCACCGACGGCGCACTCCTCGACGTCGGGTGCGGCTGGGGTCCGATCGCGATCACGATGGCGCTGGAGTCGCCCGACGCACAGGTCTGGGGCGTGGACGTCAACGAGCGCGTCCTCGGGCTCGCGCGGGCGAACGCGGCGACCGCCGGGGCGACGAACGTCACGGTGGCGCTCCCGGACGAGGTCCCCGCCGACCTCCGCTTCCGGACGATGTGGTCGAACCCGCCGATCCGTGTCGGCAAGGACGAACTGCACGACATCCTGCTGACGTGGCTCCCCCGGCTCGAGGTCGGTGGAGAGGCCTGGCTGGTCGTCTCGAAGGACCTCGGCGGCGACTCGCTCCAACGGTGGTTGCGCGATGCGCTCGGGTCCGACTTCACCGTGTCGCGGGCATCGACGGACAAGGGGTTCCGGGTCATCCGCGTGCACCGGGGCGCGTAGCGCGCGATCCGGACTGGAGGCGCGACCCACCGGATCGAAGTCGCGCACGTCCCACGGGCCTCCCGGCTGCGGCGGGGCCGCACCGTCGGTCCCGTGCGCGCGCACGTCACGATCCGCACGACGCGTCGCGTCGCGTCGCGTCGCGCGTGGCACGACGCCGTGCCAGCAGCATGACGAACCACAGAACCGACATCGAACCGATCCCGGCGCCTGGTTCGACGTCGGAAACCTGGTTCGACAGCGCCTCGTCGGCGCCAACGGCTCGTCGGCGCCCGCGGTTCGTCGGGACCCACGGTTCGGCGGCGCCCACGGTCGCCGCACAGCGTCACACCAACAGGCCGCCCTGCCTCAGACCGTGAGGTCGCCCGAGAACACCAGCTCGGCGGGTCCGGACAACGCGACGTGCTCGCCGTCCTCCGCCGCGAACATGCGCACCGTGACGACACCGCCAGGAACCCGGACCCGCCAGGTGTCCGGCGCCCCCGAGCCGACCCAGTGCCGCGTCGCCAGGGCAGCCGCGACCGCCCCGGTCCCGCACGAGAGCGTCTCGCCGCTGCCACGCTCGTGCACCCGCATCGTGATCTCGCCGACGCCGTCGTTGATGAGGGGCTCCCCCGGCAGGACGAACTCGACGTTCGCACCGGACTCCGGCGCGGGGTCGAGGACCGGCACGTAGGTGAGGTCGAGGTCGGCGAGCTCGTCGTCCGTCGCGACGGCGACCACGACGTGCGGGTTCCCCACGTCGATGCCGAGGCCCGGCCGGGCGCCGTCGAGGTTCTTCGCCCGGACGAGCACGTCACCGGCGCCGCCGCCCTCGATCCCGAGCCCCCAGCGGCCGAGGTCGGCCTGGAACCCGTTCGTCGTCCGCTGGATGTCGACCAGCCCCTTGCGGCTGCCGACGGTGAGCGTCTCCCCCGGGGCGAGGTCCACCAGCCCGGACTCGGTCAGGTACCGCGCGAAGACGCGGATGCCGTTGCCGCACATCTCGGCGACGGTGCCGTCGGCGTTGTGGTAGTCCATGAACCACACGGCGTCCGGTTCGACCGCGACGAGCGCGCGTCCCTCGGGCAGGGCCTCGGAGCGCACGGCACGGATCACGCCGTCCCCGCCGACACCGAAACGGCGGTCCGCGATGGCGCGGATGCGCTCGGGGGTGAGGTCGACGACGGCGTCGGGATCGGCGAACAGGACGAAGTCGTTGCCGGTCCCCTGGCCCTTCGTGAAGTGCAGCTCGGTCACGCCACGATCCTACGGGCCAGCGCCGACAGGTCGGTCCGGTCCGCTCCGGTGACGTCGAGGTCCTCGGCGGCGGTGTACCGCTTGAACCAGGCGACCTGCCGCCGCGCGTACTTCCGGGTCGCGAGGCTCGTCGCCGCCACCGCCTCGGCGACGGTCGCGTCCCCGCGGAGCACGTCGAGCGCCTGCGAGTACCCGATCGCCCGCGAGGCGGTCCGCCCCCGCTCCAGACCTGCACCGCGCAGGCGCTCGACCTCGTCGAGGAGTCCGGCGTCGAACATCCGCTGCGCCCGCGCCTGCAGCGCGTCGACGAGGTGGGCGCGGTCACGTCGCAGGTGCAGGATGCGAGCGGGTCGCCAGGCGCGGGGCGCGGCCGGGAGGCTCGGGGTGACGACCTCGGACCGGCTCGCGATCTCGAGTGCCCGGATCAGGCGCCGCGGGTTGCGGGCGTCGATGGTCGCCGCTGCGTGCGGGTCGAGGCTGCGCAGCCGCTCGAGCAGGATGCCCGGTCCGAGCTCGTCGTGCTCCCGTTCGAGCCGTGCGCGGAGTTCCGGGTCGGTGCCAGGGAAGTCGAGGTCGAACAACACGGCGGACACGTACAGTCCGCTCCCGCCGGCGAGGACCGCGACGCCGCCCTCGCCCTGGATCCGTTCGACGTCACGCCGGGCGTCCCGCTGGTACGCGGCGACACTCGCCTCGTCCGTCACGTCGAGGACGTCGAGCTGCCGGTGCGGGATGCCGTGCCGTTCCTCGGGCGTCAGCTTCGCCGTCCCGATGTCCATGCCGCGGTAGAGCTGCATCGCGTCGGCGTTCACGACCTCGGCCGGGCGGCCGCTGGCTCGGACCAGGTCGGCGATCGCGACGGCGAGGTCGGACTTCCCCGTGCCCGTCGCGCCGACGACCGCGATCAGGTCGTCCGCGACGCCGTCGCCCCGCACGGCGTCGTGCTCGGCATCGGCGGCCGGTCCCGTGCCGTGGTCGGCATCTTCGGCCCGTGCCTCGCCGGAGCCGGCATCGTCGGCCCGTGCCGCGCCGTGCTCCGCGCCGTTGGCCTGTGCCGTGCCGTCGTCGGCGTCAGCGGCCGACACGGAGCGACGGGAGGCCGAGCGACACCGGACGCGGCCCGTCACCGGGCGTGGACGGCGTCGGCACCCCGCAGCTCTCGGCCTGCGCGCGGTCCCACGCGTCGCCGGCCCGGGTCCGCCGGATGCGGAGCGGTCCGTCGTTGTCGGCGATCAGGAAGTGCGGCGCGGCGCGCGTCACCTCGACCGTGACGACGTCACCGGGCCGCGGCACGTCCGAACCGGTCGGCACGGAGAAGTGCACGAGGCGGGAGTCCTCCGCGCGCCCGGACAACCGGTGTGTCTCGTCGTCCTTCTTGCCCTCACCGGTGGCGACGAGGACCTCGACGCTCCGGCCGACCTGGGCGGCGTTCTCCTCAGCGGTGATGCGCTCCTGCAGGGCGATGAGGCGCTCGTAGCGTTCCTGCACGACCTCCTTCGGGAGCTGGTCGGGCATCGTCGCGGCCGGGGTCCCGGGGCGGATCGAGTACTGGAAGGTGAACGCGGAGGCGAAGCGCGAGGCCTCGACGACGCGGAGGGTGTCCTCGAAGTCCTCGTCGGTCTCGCCCGGGAAGCCGACGATGATGTCCGTCGAGATCGCCGCGTGCGGGATCTTCGCCCGGACGCGGTCGAGGATGCCGAGGAACCGCTCGCTCCGGTAGCTGCGGCGCATCGCCTTGAGGACGCGGTCGGACCCGGACTGCAGCGGCATGTGCAGCTGCGGCATGACGTTCGGCGTCTCGGCCATCGCGTCGATCACATCGTCGGTGAAGGCTGCCGGGTGCGGGCTCGTGAAGCGGATGCGCTCGAGGCCCTCGATGGCGCCGGCTGCTCGGAGGAGCTTGCCGAACGCCTGGCGGTCGCCGAACTCCACACCGTACGAGTTGACGTTCTGCCCGAGGAGGGTGACCTCGATCGCGCCGTCGTCGACCAGTGCCTGGATCTCGGCGAGGACGTCACCCGGGCGGCGGTCCTTCTCCTTGCCGCGGAGCGACGGGACGATGCAGAACGTGCAGGTGTTGTTGCACCCGACTGAGATCGACACCCAGCCGCTGTACGTCGAGTCGCGCTTCGTCGGCAGCGTCGAGGGGAAGACGTCGAGCGACTCGAGGATCTCGATCTGCGCTTCGTCGTTGTGCCGTGCCCGCTCGAGCAGCGTCGGCAGCGACCCCATGTTGTGCGTCCCGAAGACGACGTCCACCCACGGCGCCTTCTCGAGGATCACGTTCTTGTCCTTCTGCGCCAGGCAGCCGCCGACCGCGATCTGCATGCCCGGATGCTCGCGCTTCACGCCCGCGAAGTGTCCGAGGTTCCCGTAGAGGCGGTTGTCGGCGTTCTCGCGCACGGCGCAGGTGTTGATGACGACCACGTCGGCCTGCTCGCCGTCCGCGGCCACGTACCCGGCGGCACGGAGCGACCCGCTCAGCCGCTCCGAGTCGTGCACGTTCATCTGGCACCCGTAGGTGCGGACTTCGTAGGTGCGGGGGCGCGCTTCGACGGTGGCCATGATCGTCCCAGTGTAGGTCGCCACGGGCCCGCCTCGAGGACGTCGAAGCGGCCCGTCCGGCGCGGTCTCCGCCGGGGTCAGCGGCGGTGCGGTCGCGGTCCGGCGGCGGTCCGGCGGTGGTTCGTCCCGCCG
The DNA here is from genome assembly GCF_030406605.1 of Curtobacterium sp. 458. Taxonomy (NCBI): domain Bacteria; kingdom Bacillati; phylum Actinomycetota; class Actinomycetes; order Micrococcales; family Microbacteriaceae; genus Curtobacterium; species Curtobacterium sp. 458. Next base: position 3,510,302 of record NZ_CP129104.1, read on the forward strand.
CCGCCACCGGCAGGTGTCACGGCTGCGGTGCTACTCGAACCGGACCGTGCCGCCACCCGGCCGCGGTCGCCCGGCGGAGCCGTCGAGCGCGCGCTCGACCGCGATCCGCACGACACCCGAGCCGTAGCCCTTGCGCATCAAGAACCCGGTGAGCCGACGCTCGGCGGTCGCACGGTCGAGTCCCCGGAGCTGCCCCGCGCGCTTCGCGGCGAGGTCGAGCGCCCGCACGAACTCGTCGTCCTGGTCGTCGGCCGCTGCGTCGAGGGCCGCGTCGATCGCGACCTGGTCGATGCCCCGGCGGCGGAGCTCCGCCACGACGCCCTGCCGACCGAGGCCCTTGCGCTCGTGCAGCCGGTCGACGAGGTCGGTCGCGAGCGCCACGTCGTCGAGCAGCCCCACGCGCGTGAGTCGCTCGATCTCGCCCTCGACGACGTCCGGGTCGAGGTCGTGCTGGGTCAGCGTCTTCCGCATCTCCGACGTGCTGACCGCGCGACGCCCGAGGGCCCGCATGCTGAACCGCTCGGCGTCGGCGCGCTGTTCGTCCAGGGGCCGAGGTGCGTCCTCGGGCGCGAGCTCCTCGCCCCCGAGGATGGCGAACACCGACGCGGTCGGGGCGTCGGCCTCGGCATCGTGGTCGTACCCGGCATGCTCTGCGCGGGCGCTCCGCCCGGTGGCGTCTCCGATGACCGGGGGCACCCACTCTGCTTGCGCGTACGCACCACGCAGCGACGTCGGCAGCGGTACCGGCGCATCGGCCTCGTCCGCCGTCCGCGGGCCACCGGCGTCCGCTCCCCCTTCTGGAGCCGGGTCGGGCGTCTGGCTGCCCGCCGCGCCCCGACGCGACCTCGCACCGAAGAGGTCGGTGACCGGTGCGAGGTCGTCGTCACCCCGGGGCGAGCGGCCGTCCGGGGAGGTCACGCGCCCTTGCGCTCGGCGAGCTTCGGCGCGATCGAGTCGACCGGAGCCTCGACCGCAGCGGTCGCCCCACCGACACCGAGCTTCGCGAGAATCTTGCCCTCGATCTCGGCCGCGATCTCCGGGTTCTGGATGAGGAACGAGCGCGAGTTCTCCTTGCCCTGTCCGAGCTGGTCACCGTCGTACGTGTACCAGGCGCCGGACTTCTTCACGATGCCGTGGTCGACACCGAAGTCGAGCAGCGAGCCCTCACGCGAGATGCCCACGCCGTAGAGGATGTCGAACTCGGCCTGCTTGAAGGGCGGCGCCATCTTGTTCTTGACGACCTTCACGCGGGTGCGGTTGCCCACCGCGTCCGTGCCGCTCTTGAGCGTCTCGATGCGCCGGATGTCGAGGCGCACCGAGGCGTAGAACTTGAGCGCCTTGCCGCCGGCGGTCGTCTCGGGACTGCCGAAGAACACGCCGATCTTCTCGCGCAGCTGGTTGATGAAGATCATCGTCGTCTGCGTCTGGTTCAGACCGCCCGTGAGCTTGCGGAGCGCCTGCGACATGAGTCGGGCCTGGAGACCCACGTGGGAGTCGCCCATCTCGCCCTCGATCTCGGCGCGGGGCACGAGCGCGGCCACGGAGTCGACGACGACGAGGTCGATGGACCCCGAGCGGACGAGCATGTCCGCGATCTCGAGTGCCTGCTCACCCGTGTCGGGCTGGGAGACGAGGAGGGCGTCGATGTCGACACCGAGCTTCTTCGCGTACTCGGGGTCAAGCGCGTGCTCGGCGTCGATGAACGCCGCGATGCCACCGTTGCGCTGCGCGTTCGCGATCGCGTGCAGGGTGAGGGTCGTCTTACCGGACGACTCCGGACCGTAGATCTCGATGATGCGGCCGCGCGGGAGTCCGCCGATCCCGAGCGCGACGTCCAGCGCGACCGAACCGGTGGGGATGACGGCGACGGGGGCGCGCTCGTCCGAGCCGAGGCGCATGACCGTGCCCTTGCCGAACTGACGGTCGATCTGGGCGAGAGCGGTCTCGAGGGCCTTCTCGCGGTCCTGGGGTGAGGGCATGATGCGCTTCCTTCGTGCTCGATGTGGGCTGCCTGTAGGCTGTCGCGCCACCCCGGCCGGTGCTGCAAGGCCGGTGCTTCTGCGACAAGGCGTCGGGCCTGTCCCGATGTCGATCAACCTACGGCGGGCCACCGACATCACTGCCGACGATCACGCTCTCCGTGGAGAGGACACCTGGACGAGTCCGTTGTGCAGGAAGCTACCACCGATAGAACACGTGTTCGAGCAACACGCCGAACAGAGTTTCGGGTCGGACGTCAGTCCTTCGGCTCGGCGAGCCCCTTGCCGTGCCGCCGGTCGAGCGGTACGTCCTGGGAGTCGCAGAGCGCGTCCCACACCGTGCGGGCGTCCACTCCCGCGCGGAGCGCCTCGGCGGCCGAACGACCACCGATCGCCTCGAGGACGACGTCCCGGGTGACGACCGCGCCGTAGGCCTCGCCGAACACCTGGTCGACGGCTCGCCAGAACTCACTCACACGCACTGGACCACCCTAACGAGAACACCCCCACCGGCGGACCGGCGGGGGTGTTCGAGGAGCAGTGCGGGTCAGCGCACCGCGAGGTCGTTGTCGAACTCGGCGACGAGCTCGTCGGGCAGCGTGTCGGGGACGGGCGTGAGCCCCTCGACGACGGCGAGACGGTCGCCCACTTCACGCATGATCGTGGAGATGGGCGTGTCGAGCGCGTCGGCGACCGAAGCGAGGATCTCGGAGCTGGCTTCCTTCTGTCCGCGCTCCACCTCGCTGAGGTACCCGAGAGCGACGCTGGCCTTGGACGCGACCTGACGGAGGGTCCGGCCCTTCTGCAAGCGGAAGTCCCGAAGGACGTCGCCGATTTCCTGACGAACGAGAACCATGAGAACTCCTCCTTCCTGTCGTCTCCGGCCCGCTCGATCGGGGTGATCAAGATCGGGTCCGGCAACAGTAGCGTTGCCGGTTGCAGCATGCTAGCCACTGGGGCTGCGGTCCTGCTGGAGATTGCGTCAGATGTAACCCAGTGGAAACGGGGCCTATTCCCCCGCGGTGGGGCGGGACCCGCGTGCCGTGGACGACATCCGTGCCAGGAGTTCGGAGACCGTCGCGTGCCGGATTGCATCGCGATCGCCGTCGAGGTGGAGTTCCCAGGCGGTCGCCCCGGCGGCCGACGCGATCCCGACGTACACCGTCCCCACGGGCTTGCCGTCCTGCGGGTCCGGGCCGGCGACACCCGTCGTGCTGATCCCCCACGTCGCGGGTTCGCCGTCGACCGACAGCGCGTCGCGGACACCGGTCGCCATCTGCCGCGCGACCTCGGGGTCGACGGCGCCGTGTTCGGCGAGCAGCTCGGCGTCGACGCCGAGGACCGACGCCTTGACCGGCGTCGCGTACGCCACGACGCCGCCCCGGACGACCGCACTGGCACCGGGCACCCCGACGAGGGTCGCGACGACGAGCCCGCCGGTCAGCGACTCCGCGACCGCGACGGTCTCGCCGTGGGCCGTGAGCGTGGCGACCACATCGTGCGCGGCGACGGCGGCGTCGGGCGTGCCCGCGGGCGCGGACGTCACGCCGTGGTCCGGTTGTGCTTCCACGCCTGCCAGAGGTAGTCGATCCCGCTGAGCACCGTCGCCAGGAACGCCGCGGTCATCAGGATGCCGTTCACCCAGTGCGCCCAGTCGCCGACGAGCTGCCACCACGGGAACAGGGCGAGCGTGATCGCGACGGCCTGCAGCACCGTCTTGATCTTCCCGCCGCGGCTCGCCGGGATCACCCGGTCGGACAGCACGGCGAACCGGAACACCGTGATGCCGATCTCGCGCACCATGATGAGGACCGTCACGTACCAGGGCAGCTCGCCGAGGATCGAGAGCGCGACGAGCGCCCCGCCGATGAGCACCTTGTCGGCGATCGGGTCGACGAGCTTCCCGAAGTCGGTGACGAGGTTCTGCCGTCGGGCGATGATGCCGTCCGCGCTGTCGGTGACGATCGCGACGACGAAGAGCACCGCGGCCCAGATCCGGACGGAGGTGTCCTGCCCGCCGTCCGCGAGCAGCAGGACGAAGAACAGCGGCGCCATGAGGATGCGCACGACCGTGATGATGTTCGCCACGTTCGCCGTCGACGCGGGGCCGTCGCCCTTCCGGAGGAGCCGTCCGCGCCACGGGAACTGCGCCGCGCTGTGCGTCCGATCGGTGCTCGTCATCGCACTCACTCCCTGCCGGTCAGTCCCCACGCGTCCTCGTCCGGTCCGTCGTCCTCTTCAGGGTACCCGCGCGTCATGTCCGCCACCGGGTCGCCGCCGTAGCGGTCGTCGTCGGGGTCGGCCGCCGAGCCGACGGCGACGCCAGCCGCGGCAGCGGCTCCCGCGGACGCGCCACCGGGCGACGCCGGGCCCGCGGGCGGCGCAGAAGGAGCGGCGGCCGTCGGCGGCTCCTCGCCGCGGAGCTTCGCGAGCACGCCGGGGAGCTGGTCCGGCGTGACGAGCACGTCGCGGGCCTTCGACCCCTCGGACGGGCCGACGATGTCGCGGGACTCCATGAGGTCCATGAGGCGCCCGGCCTTCGCGAACCCGACGCGGAGCTTGCGCTGGAGCATCGAGGTCGAGCCGAACTGCGTCGAGACGACCTGCTCGACAGCCGCGAGCAGCAGTTCGAGGTCGTCGCCGATGTCCGCGTCGATCTCCTTGCGCTCCACGACGGCCTGGACGTCCTGGCGGTACTCGGGCCGGGCCTGCCGGGTGACGTGCTGCACGACCTCGGCGACCTCGCTCTCCTGCACCCAGGCGCCCTGCACGCGGAGGGCCTTCGACGATCCCATCGGCAGGAAGAGCGCGTCGCCCTGACCGATGAGCTTGTCGGCTCCGGGCTGGTCGAGGATGACCCGGGAGTCGGTGACGCTCGTCACGGCGAACGCCACGCGGGACGGCACGTTCGCCTTGATGAGACCGGTGATGACGTCGACCGACGGGCGCTGCGTCGCGAGGACCAGGTGGATGCCGGCCGCGCGGGCGAGCTGGGTGATGCGGACGATCGACTCCTCGACGTCCCGGGGGGCCACGAGCATGAGGTCGGCGAGCTCGTCCACGACCACGAGCAGGTACGGGTACTTCTTGAGCTTCCGCTCGCTGCCCGCCGGCAGGATGATCTCGTTGTCCTCGATCGCCTTGTTGAAGTCGTCGACGTGGCGGAACCCGAACGACGCGAGGTCGTCGTACCGCATGTCCATCTCCTTCACGACCCACTGCAGCGCTTCGGCGGCCTTCTTCGGGTTCGTGATGATGGGCGTGATGAGGTGCGGGACACCGGCGTAGATCGAGAGCTCGACACGCTTCGGGTCGACGAGGACCATGCGGACCTCGGACGGCTTCGCGCGCATCAGGAGCGAGGTGATCATCGAGTTGATGAACACCGACTTGCCGGAGCCGGTCGAGCCCGCGACGAGCAGGTGCGGCATCTTCGCGAGGTTCGCGACGACGAAGCCGCCCTCGACGTCCTTGCCGACGCCGATCGTCATCGGGTGCTTCGACTTGCGCGCAGCGTTCGACCGGAGGACGTCGCCGAGCGACACGGTCTCGCGGTCGGTGTTCGGGATCTCGACGCCGATCGCGCTCTTGCCCGGGATCGGCGAGAGGATCCGGACCTCGTTCGACGCGACCGCGTACGACAGGTTCTTCGACAGCGCCGTGACGCGCTCGACCTTCACACCGGGGCCGAGCTCGATCTCGTATCGCGTCACCGTCGGCCCACGGGAGAACCCGGTGACCTTCGCGTCGACCTTGAACTCCGTGAGGACGCCCGTGATCGCCGCGACGATGTCGTCGTTCGCCTGGCTGCGCGCGACCGACGGGGTCCCCGCGCTCAGCGTCGTGGCGGCGGGGAGTCGGTACGGCTTGTCCGGGTCCTCGTCGTCGGCGGTCGCCGACAGGCCGTCGGCAGCGTCGGCCTGGTCGTCCGCCGGGTCCTCGGCCGGGAGGCTCGGGGAGACCACCGGGGACACCCCGGCATCCGGACGGGTCGCCTCGCCCACCGTCGGCTCGGCCACGGGGGCGGGTGCGGCGGGCACCTCGGCACCGAAGTCGCGGAGCGCCTGCTCGGCCTGTTCGAGGTCCTGCTCGACCGAGTCGTTGAGGTTCACGGACCCGGGCTCGGACGGCGTGTGGTCGATGAGCCCTGCGGCCGCCCCGGCGTTCGGCGAGACCGACGGCGCGGTCGGGGCCGCCTGGGTCGCCGCAGCGGGCAGCACGGGGCTGTCGAAGGCCGGGTCTTCCTCGCGCCCGGACTTGTTGCGCCGCCACCACGGGACGGTCTCGGCGGCCTCGTCCGCGGGGGCGCCTTCCTCGCCGAAGCCGAGGTCGTCGAACAGCTGGAAGTCCTGCGAGTCCTTCTTCCCCTTGCCGCGCGGCTTCCGCGGGGTCGGCTCGGGGGCGACCTCGACGGCCTCGTCGACCGGTGCCGGGGCGCCGAAGAGGTACGCGTAGAGCTCGTGCAGCCGTCGCCCGGTCTTGTTCGGCGGCGTCTTCGTGATGATGAACAGCGACAACACCAGGAGCACCACGGCCACGGGCACGGCGACCCACGCGGTGGCGATCGTGACGAGCCACCCGATGACGACCCAGCCGAGCACACCACCGGCGGCCGCGAGGGCGGGCATGCCGTCGGACGCACTCGGCGTCCCGCCGAAGACGTGGCACAGCGACGAGATCGACACGAGCAGGATGCCGAGGCCGATCCCGATGCGGGTGTTGTCGTGGACCGAGGCGGGGTGCCGGAACAGCCACCCGGCGAACACGACCATGATGACCGGCAGCGCGAACGCGAGCCGGCCGAACAACCCGCCGAACGTGTAGGCGTCGAGGTTCACCGCGACCGCGCTCGTCGGGTTGAGCCACTCGACGACCGCGCCGGCGATCGCGAGCAGGACGAGCAGGAACGGGAAGCCGTCGCGCCGCTGGTCCTTCTCGAGGGACTCCTTGCCGAGCACGCGGAAGAGCGCGCCGACGCCGTGCGCCATCGCGAGCCAGGCGGTCACGAGCGGGTTCTGCTCGCGGAACACCGGCGGCTGCGTGGCGGGCGGGAGCTTCTTCGTCGTGGCCTGGGTGCGCGACGTCCCACGCGTCGCGCTCGTGCGCGACGACGAGGACGCGCGTGAGCGCGTGGTCGACTTGGTGCCTCCGGCCATGGGTCGAACCCTAATCCCCGCCCAGGACAAACGAGCGGAGGCCCGCCGCAGCGTCCGTGACGGACGTGTGACGGGCCTCCCGGCCGAACGCGCGACAGCGCGACAGCGATCTACGCCTCGATGACCACCGGGACGATCATCGGACGACGGCGGTGCTTGGAGTTGACCCAGCGACCCACCGTGCGGCGCACCACCTGGCTGAACGCGTGCGCGTCACGTGTGCCGTTGGCCGCAGCCTCGGACAGTGCCTTCGCGATCTGCGGACGGACGTCGTCGAAGACGGAGTCGTCCTCGGCGAACCCGCGCGACTGGATCTCCGGACCGACCACGCACTGCCCCGTGGTGAAGTCGACCGCGCAGAAGATGGAGATGAAGCCCTCTTCCGCGAGGACCCGACGGTCCTTGAGGTCGGCGTCGGTGATCTCGCCGACGGTCGAGCCGTCGACGTAGACGTAGCCGATGTCGAGCTGCCCGGCCACCGTGACCTCGCCGTCCTTGAGGTCGACGACGATGCCGTCCTGCCCGAGGATGACGTTCCGCGGCGGGACACCGGTCTGGATAGCGAGGTCGGCGCTGGCGTACAGGTGGCGGTGCTCGCCGTGGACGGGGAGCACGTTCTTCGGCCGGAGGATGTTGTAGCAGTAGAGCAGCTCGCCGGCGCTGGCGTGTCCGGAGACGTGCACCTTCGCGTTGCCCTTGTGCACGACCTTCGCGCCGAGCTTGGTGAGCCCGTCGATCACGCGGTAGACGGCGTTCTCGTTGCCCGGGATGAGGCTCGACGCCAGGATGACGGTGTCGCCCTCGCCGATCTCGATCTGGTGCTCGAGGTTCGCCATGCGCGCGAGCACGGCCATCGGCTCGCCCTGCGACCCGGTCGACATGTAGACGATCTGGTCGTCCGGGACGTTCTTCGCCTTCTTCGTGTCGATGAGGACGTCGTCCGGGACCCGGAGGTAGCCGAGCTCGGCCGCGATGGTCATGTTGCGGATCATCGAGCGACCCATGAACGCGACCTTGCGGTTCGCGGCCGCCGCGGCGTCGAGGACCTGCTGCACGCGGTGCACGTGCGACGAGAAGCTCGCGACGACGACCTTCTTGCGGGCCCGCGTGATGATGTTCTCGAGGATCGGGCCGATGTCGCGCTCGGGGGCGGTGAACCCGGGGACGTCGGCGTTCGTGGAGTCCGGCAGGAACAGGTCGACGCCCTGCTCGCCGAGGCGGGCGAAGGCGCGGAGGTCCGTGATGCGGTCGTCGAGCGGGAGCTGGTCCATCTTGAAGTCGCCCGTGTGCAGCACACGACCGGCGGGGGTCGTGATCGCGACGGCGAGGGCGTCCGGGATGGAGTGGTTCACGGCCACGAACTCGAGGTGGAACGGGCCGAGCTGCTCGGTCTGGTCCTCCTGCACGACGAGCGTGTAGGGCTTGATCCGGTGTTCCTTGAGCTTCGCCTCGACGAGCGCGAGGGTCAGCGTGGAGCCGATCAGCGGGATGTCGCCGCGGAGCTTCAGCAGGTACGGGACGGCGCCGATGTGGTCCTCGTGGCCGTGCGTGAGCACGACACCGAGGACGTCGTCGAGGCGGTCCCGGATGGGTGCGAAGTCCGGGAGGATGAGGTCGACACCGGGCTGGTGCTCCTCCGGGAACAGCACGCCCGCGTCGACCACGAGGAGCTTGCCCTCGTACTCGTACACGGTCATGTTGCGACCGATCTCGCCGAGTCCACCGATGGGGACGACGCGGAGGGTGCCGGCTTCGAGCGGCTGCGGTGTGGAGATCTGGGTGGGCATTCGGTCCTGACTGTCGTGCGACGCGCTACCGCTGCGCCGCGGTCTTTCCTAACGTGTGGTGCCTGGCACCTTCGGCAGTGCGCCGCCGGCCGCTGCGTTGCGGTCGGGGCGGAAGTTCGAGAAGTCGGCACCCGGGATGTCCCGGACCGCTTCGAGGGAGGTCTCGATGGCGTAGGCCTCGGTGTCCTCGGGGCCGACGAGCGGGAGCCGGACGCGCGGGCTGCCGATCCGGCCGAGCCCGTGCAGCACGTACTTCGCCGCGACGGTGCCGGGGACGTGGGTCATGATCGCACGGACGAGGGGTTCGACGCGCTTGTGCTCGGCGGTCGCGGTCGCGAGGTCGCCGCGGTTCACGGCGTCGACGATGGTGCGGTACGGCGTGCTCGTGATGTTCGCGGTCACGCCGATGAGCCCCGTGGCGCCGATCGACAGGTGCGGGAGCACGTTCGTGTCATCGCCGGAGAAGTACATGAGGTCGGTGTTGTTGAGCACCCGGGAGACCTCGGCGAAGTCGCCCTTGGCGTCCTTCACGGCGAGGATGTTCGGGTGGTGCGACGCCCGCACGATGGTCTCGTACGTGATCGGGATGCCCGTGCGGCCGGGGATGTCGTAGAGGATCACCGGCAGGTCGGTCGCGTCCGCGATCATCCGGAAGTGGGTGAGCACGCCCGCCTGGGTCGGCTTGTTGTAGTACGGCGTGACGATCATGACGCCGTCGGCGCCGGCCTTCTCACTCTGCTTGTAGAGGTGGATGGCGTGCGCGGTCTCGTTCGAGCCACCGCCCGTGATGATCTTGGCGCGGCCGGCGGCGACGGACTTGCCGACCTCGACGAGCCGGAGCTTCTCGGGGTCGGTGAGCGTCGACGTCTCGCCGGTGGTGCCCGTGACGACGATGCCGTCGGCGCCGGCGGTGATGCAGTCGTCGATGTGCTGCTCGACGCCGGGCCAGTCGACCTCGCCGTCGGCGGTGAACGGGGTCACGAGGGCGACGAGGACCTGGCCGAAGGGATTCTCACGCGTGGACACGGGGACCAGCGTACCGGGGTCGGGCGTCGGGCCCGCAGTCCGCCCGGACGGTGGACCGGCCTGGAGGCGCGGTGCGGCCCCGGCACGTGGTGCGGCCCCGGTACACGGTGCGGCTCGCGTTCGCACAACCGAAGTTGATGTGCGCCACGTGGATCCGTGGTGCGGACCGACTTTGGTTGTGCGGCGCATCGCGCGGCGCGGCGCATCGCGCATCGCGCGGCGCGGCGCGGCGGCGCGCTACGAGCGCGTGCGCTCCGCGCGACGCCACTCGAGGAAGCGGAAGCGCGTGCCGTCGACGCGGGACTCCTGCCACGGGCCCTCGTCGACGAGCGTCCAGCCCTCGCCGAGTTCCGGCGCGACCGTGTCCCCCGGCACCTCGACGTCGATGACCGTCTCGGACACCCGGTCGGCGAAGGCGAGCCCCGCCGCGTACACCTGCCCGCCGCCGATCACCCACACGGGTTCGTCGGTGTCGAGCGCGGTCGCGAGGTCGTGCACGACCTCGGCCCCGGCTGCCCCGTCGGTCGCTGCCCACGAGTCGTCACGCGTGAGCACCACGTTCCGCCGCCCGGGCAGCGGCCGGAACCGCGGTGGCAGGGACTCCCACGTCCGTCGACCCATCACCACGGTGGCGTCGCCCGTGACCTGCCGGAAGTGCGCGAGGTCCTCCGGGACGTGCCAGGGCATCCCGCCGTCGGCACCGATGACGCCGTTCGTCGAGCGTGCCCAGACCATGCCGACGCCGCGCACCGGCTCGGTCCAGCCGTCGGTTGCAGCAGCGGTCGGCATCAGACCGCGACCGCCGCCGTGATGGCGGGGTGGTGGTGGTAGCCGACGACCTCGAGGTCCTCGTACACGTAGTCGTCGATCGAGTCCCGCGGCGCCAGGCGCAGCGTCGGCATGGGGTACGGCGTCCGGGTGAGCTGCTCGCGGACCTGCTCGACGTGGTTGTCGTAGACGTGGCAGTCGCCGCCGGTCCACACGAAGTCCCCGACCTCGAGCCCGGTCTGCGCCGCGATCATGTGCGTGAGGAGCGCGTACGAGGCGATGTTGAAGGGCACGCCGAGGAACATGTCCGCGCTCCGCTGGTAGAGCTGGCACGAGAGCTTGCCGTCCACGACGTAGAACTGGAAGAACGCGTGGCACGGCGCGAGGGCCATGTCCGGCACGTCGGCGACGTTCCAGGCCGACACGATGAGCCGCCGGGAGTCCGGGTTCGTCCGGATCTGCTCGATGACCTGGGCGATCTGGTCGACGTGCTCGCCCGACGGGGTCGGCCAGGACCGCCACTGCACGCCGTAGACCGGACCGAGGTCACCGTCCTCGCCCGCCCACTCGTTCCAGATCCGGACGCCGTGCTCCTGCAGCCAGCGCGCGTTGCCGTCGCCGCGGAGGAACCAGAGCAGCTCGTACGCGACCGACTTGAAGTGGACCCGCTTGGTGGAGACGAGCGGGAAGCCCTTCGACAGGTCGTAGCGGAGCTGCGCGCCGAAGAGGCTCCGCGTGCCGGTGCCGGTGCGGTCGCCCTTCGGCGAGCCTTCCTCGAGCACGCGACGCAACAGGTCCTCGTACGGAGTGGGGACGGTCGGGTCGGGCAGCACGGTCGCGTCGGTCACGACCACGAGCCTACGACGAGCCGGGGACATGTCCGGGTTGCTGAGTAGCGTTGTGGGCATGCCCGACACCACCCCCAAGCCGCTCTCGATCCTCGTCGCCGGCGCATCCGGCTTCATCGGCACGCCGCTCGTCCGCGCGCTGCGTGAGGCCGGGCACCACGTCACCACGCTCGTCCGGCGCGAGCCGCACTCCCCCGCCGAGTTCCGCTGGGCGCCGGGCTCCCGGCCGCTCGACCCCGCCGTCCTCGACGGGGCGGACGTCGTCGTCAACCTCGCCGGGGCGAACATCGGCAAACTGCCGTGGACGGCCGCCTACAAGCAGGAGATCCTCGGGTCGCGGGTGTCCGCCACCGAGACGCTCGTCGAGGCGATGCGGCACGCCACGAACCCACCGGCGCTGTTCCTGTCCGGCTCGGCGTCCGGCGTGTACGGCGACCGACCCTCCGACGTGCTCGAGGACGACGCGGCCCCCGGCTCCGGCTTCCTCGCCGAGGTCTGCACGGCGTGGGAGGCCGCAGCGGATGCGGCTCCGGACGGCGTGCGCGTCGTGACGCTGCGGACCGGCATCGTCGTCGGGCAGGGCGGTGGCGCGCTGGCCCCGCTCGTGCCGCTCACGAAGGCGGGCCTCGGCGGTCGGCTCGGCACGGGTGGCCAGTTCTGGCCGTGGATCGCGCTCGACGACGAGGTCGGCGCGATCGTGCACCTCGCCACGGCCCCCGAGGCCGCCGGGGTGTCCGGCCCGGTGAACCTCGCGGGTCCGGAGCCGGCCGTCGCCGACCGCATCACGCACCGCGTCGCCGAGGACCTGCACCGCCCGTACCTGTTCCGGATGCCCGAGTTCGCGCTGCGCCTCGTCCTCCGCGAGGCCGCCGACGAGATGCTGCTGTCGAGCCAGCAGATGGTCCCCACGAAGCTCCTCGAGTCCGGCTACGCGTTCCGGTACACGCGCGCCGAGGACGCGGTCGATGCCGCGTTCTGATCGCGCCCAGCGGACGGCCGGGAGGCCCGTGGCGGCCCCGCCACGGGCCTCCCGGCCGTCGTCAACGTGCCCTGGTGAGCGCTTCGCGCATCGCGGCCCGCGCCCGCTTGCGGTCACCGGCGGCGTCGTAGACGACGCCCAGCCGGTACCAGCCGCGCCAGTCCGACGGGTCCTGCTCGACGGCCGCCTTGTAGCGCGGGAAGAGCTCGTCCGCGGCCTCGCGGGTCGGCCGACCGGAGGGCCGGACGTCGACGACGTCGTCCGGCGCACCGCCCTCAGCCTCGAGCCGTGCGCCGAGTCGGGTGATGCGGAAGCCGAAGCGGAGTTCGAGGACGAGCAGGAGGGCACCGATCGCCGCGACGACGAACAGTGCGACCCCGATGCCGATGCCGACGGGGACGCCGGTGGCGATGAACGCGACGGCACGCTGCCCGACGAGCACGATGTAGACCACGAGGAGCACCGCCATGAGCGCGGCGCCCCAGAACGGCGAACGGGCGGACTTCAGCACGACGTTCGCCTCAGCCGATGCCGAGGACGCTGCCGAGTCCCACGGTCAGCCCCCGTACCGCCCCGACCGCGGACAGCGCCGCCCGGATGCCCGCGACGTACGCGACGTCGTCGTTCGTGTCGTGCCGGATCGTCAGGGTCTCACCGGGGCCGCTCAGCAGGACGTCCTGCACGGCCTTGGTGCCCGGCAGCCGCAGGGAGTGGATCGGGATGCTCGCTACCTGCTGTCCGCGGGCACGCTGGTCGACGTGCGGTGCGTCGACCGGGCCGACCTCGCGGCGGGCGTCGGCGATGAGCTCCGCGGTGCGGACGGCGGTGCCGGACGGCGAGTCCACCTTGCCGGCGTGGTGGGTCTCGACGATCTCGACGGCGGGGAACCAGGGCGCGGCGATCGTCGCGAGGTGGGTGCCGAGCACGGAGCCGATCGAGAAGTTCGGGACGACGAGGACGCCCTGTTCCGGTCGGGCCTCGAGTCCGGCGCGGAGCGTCGCGAGCCGGTCCTGCGACCAGCCGGAGGTCCCGACGAGCACGTTCGCGCCCGAGGTCAGCGCGTTCTCGACGATCGCCGGGCTGAGCGCCGGGACAGTGACGTCGACGACGAGTCCCGCACCCGCGAACACCGACGGCGGGGCCTCGTGCGCGCCGTCCTTCGACGAGAGTCGTGCGACGAGCTCGAAGTCCGGCAGTTCCTCGACCACCGAGGCCACGAGGGCCCCGAGCCGACCGGTGGCGCCGACGACGGCGACGGGAGTGACCATGCCCTCCATCCTAGGATCGGGGCATGCCGCTCGACGTCAGGACCGTGCCAGCCGACCTGCCCGAGGTGGACGCGTTGCTCGACGCGTACCTCGACGAGCGCGAGCGCACGTTCCCGACGGCCCAGGGGACGTACTCGCGGAAGCGGACGCCGGCCGCCGAGTTCGTGCCGCCGAACGGCGTGTTCGTGGTCGCGTACGACGACGGCGTGCCGATCGGGTGCGGAGGGCTGCGGCGGATCGCGGACGGCGCGGCCCCCGGCGGCGGCACGGGCGTCGACCTCCGCTTCGAGGTGAAGCACGTGTTCGTGAGCCCCGCCGGGCGTGGCCACGGGGTCGCGACGGCGGTCATGGACGCCCTCGAGCAGCAGGCCGCGCGCCTCGGCGCCACGAGCGTCGTGCTCGACACGAACGACTCGCTCGCCGCGGCGGGCGCGATGTACCGGAGCCGCGGGTACGAGCGCACCGAGCCGTTCAACGAGAACCCGAACGCGACCGCCTGGTACCGCAAGCCGATCGCCTGAACCGACCCGTGCCTCCCGGCTGGTGCCGCACCCGACGGACGCGGCCCGACGGGCCCGCTCAGACCGGCCTGCTCAGACGGGCTGGTCGACCGGCAGGCCCGTCCGGAACTCGACCGGCAGGTGCGCCAGGTCGTTCAGCGTGACGACCTCGGCCGGCTTCGCCGAGCGGATGCGGATGATCGTGAGGGCGGTGTGCGCCACGTTGGTGCCCATCCACCGCCACTCCGGCGCCTGGAAGGCCTCCCGGACGAACCAGCCGATCACGGCGTTGTGCGTGATGAGGAGGTCGTGCCGGTCCTCGCGCGCCGGGGTGAACCACTCGGCGACGGCGTCGCCCATCTGCGCCTGGCCGGCGATGATCTCCTCCTCGGTGATGCCGCCGTACCAGCCCTGGTAGGCGTGCGGCATGTCCGGGGTGGGGCCGGAGGGGATGCAGTCGAAGAGGAGGGTCGAGGGCTCGGGCTGGATCGAGGGCAGTCGCTGCGCGATGAAGGCCGCGGTCTCGCTCGGGGCCTCCAGGGGCGAGTGGTACACGCCGTCGAACGGGACGCCCCCGAGGCGGTCGGCGACGAGGGTCGCCTGGCGTTTGCCCCGCTCGGACAGCTTGCCGTCGCGGAGTCCGTGCTCGGCGTCCTGGTGTTCACCGTGCCGGACCAGGTACAGGTAGTGCGACATGTCGATGCTCAACCCCCGGTGCTGATCGCCGTCTCGAGGTCCTCCTGGCGCACGGCACCGACGACCGAGGTGATCATCGGTCGGGTCAGCAGGTCCGCTGCGAGATCCTGGACGTCGGCACGGGTCACGCGGTCGACGCGCTCGAGCGCCGTGGCGAGGTCGGTGTACTCCCCCGTGCCGAGCTCGGAACGGCCGAGTCGGGTCATGCGCGCGTCGGAGTCCTCGAGCGACAGGGTCAGGGCCCCCTCGATCTGCCCCTTCGCACGGCGGAGCTCGTCGTCCGAGATGCCGTCCGACACCATCCGGGCGAACTCCTGGTCGACGATCTCGACGACACCGGGCACGTTGTCCGGCGCGCAGCCCGCGTAGACGCCGAACGCTCCGTTGTCGAGGTAGGCCGGCGCGAAGGAGGACACCGCGTAGGCGAGGCCGCGGCGCTCACGGACCTCCTGGAAGAGCCGGGAGCTCATGCCCCCACCGAGCACCGCGTTGAGCACACTGAGGGTGGGGCGCCGTTCGTCGCGGAGGTCGAGGCCCTGCGAGCCGCGGAGCATGCTGACCTGCTCGGTCGGACGGTGCACGACGGAGAGCTTCGGCACGGCGGGGTCGGCGACGGGCTGCGGGGTGCGTCGGGCGAGCGGTGCCGAGCGTTCGGCGTGCTGGAACACCGAGGCCACGAGGTCGCGGAAGCGGTCGTGGTCGACGGCCCCGGCGGCGGTGACGACGATGCCGTTCGGCGCGTAGTGCTCGCGGTAGTGGGCGAGGACCTCGTCGCGCTGCACGGCCCGGATGCTGTCCGGGGTGCCACCGATCGGCCGTCCGAGGGGGTGCCCGTCGAAGGCCGCGGCGAAGAAGGCCTCGCCCGCGACGTCGGCGGGGTCGTCGGCGGCCATGGCGAGTTCCTCGAGGATGACACCGCGCTCGATGTCGAAGGCCTCGGGGTCGAGGACGGACCCGGTGACCATGTCGCCGATGACCTGCACGGCCATCGGGACGTCGGCGTCCCGGACCCGTGCGTAGTAGCACGTGTACTCCTTGGCCGTCGCGGCGTTGTGCTCGCCGCCGACCGAGTCGAACGCGATCGCGATGTCGAGCGCGCTGCGGCCCTCGGTGCCCTTGAAGAGGAGGTGCTCGAGGAAGTGCGTGGAGCCGAACTGCCCCTCGCGCTCGTCACGTGAGCCGACGCCGACCCAGAAGCCGATGCTCGTCGAGGCGGCACCCGGTACGGCCTCGGTGAGGACGCGCACGCCGGAGGGCAGGACGGAACGGCGGACGAAGGCGCCTCCGGACGTCAGGAACGACGTGTCCGGGGCCTCCAGTGGCAACGGCACAGGGTGACTCATCGGAGACGAGCCTACTGATCGTCGAGGCGCTTCCCCCCAGTTTCACTGCGGTTCTCGACGTGCCTCGAACTGGGGTACACAAACTGAGGACAGACCGACTCGTCTGTCTGTCCTCCTTGTGGTACTGTTTCTCCACCGGGTCGGAAGCCCCCCTAGATTCCGACCCGGTGGCTCGGGACATCAGTCCTGCGTGACCGTCTCCCCCCGATCGGTCACGGAGCCGATGAGCCCAAGGAGCCACGCTGTGACGGTCGATTCCCCCCAACCGGCCGTCCAGCGTCTCCTGGGTCCGAGCGATGACCTCGCGTCGCCGGGTGGGTCGAGCGTCCCCCCGGCTCCCCGCACCGGCGGCGCGAAGGTCCGCATCCTCGAGACCGCCACGCGGCTCTTCTACGAGGAGGGCATCCGGAACGTCGGCGTCGACCGCCTCATCTCCGAGGCCAGCGTCACGAAGGCGACGTTCTACAAGCACTACGGGTCCAAGGACAACCTGATCCTCGCCTACATCCGCGCGCAGCACGACGCCGTGGTGGCGAAGTTCGAGGCCATCGTCGACGGAGCCGCCTCGCCCGCCGACGCGATCCGCGCCTGGGTCGCCGCCGTGTCCGCACAGGTGGACGGCGTCGACTTCCGCGGCTGCGCATTCCTCAACGCCGCCGCCGAGTACCACGACCCCCGCGACCCCGTGCGCGAGGTCGTCGCCGTGCACCGTGACTGGTACACGGACCGGCTCGCCTCGCTCCTGCAGTCTGCCGGGCACCCGCTCGCGGGCGACGGTGCGGACGAGCTGATGCTCGCACGTGACGGCGCGATGGCCGGTGCGTACGCGGGCGACGCCATCGCCGCCACCGCTGCGCTGGGTCGCGTGGTCGAGCGGGTGCTCGCGGCCTGACGCGCTGACGCAGCGGGCGCGCGGGCGCTGTCGCCGGCTCCGCTTCCGTCGCTGTCGCTTCCACGAGAGCGACAGTTCGGCGGCGCTGCTCCGCAGCACGATGTCGCTTCCGCAGCACACTTCGCGGCACGAGGCGGCCATCTGTCGCTGTCGCACATCCGGCCTGGAGGCACGGTGCCGGTCCGCCGCGCCGACCGCTTTCCGCACCCCCCTGGTCGCACCCCCCGTCCGGGGGTATCGTGACGCCACGATCGACCATCCCGCCGGTCGTGACCGGGCCGACCCGTTTCCCTGCAGCGTCGACCGGGCCCCGTGCTGCCAGCACGTCTCGAGGACATCGATGTTCGACAATGCCTTCATCCGCAACGCCGTCGACCGGAGCGCCGAGAACGCGCTCGACCGACGACGGTTCTTCACCGCCGCCGGGGTCGTCGGCGCCTCCGCCGGCATCGCCGCGCTCAGCTCGTCGGTACTCACCACGGACCGTGCGTCCGCGTCCCCCCAGGAGGACGGTGCCGTCTCGGACGCCGCGATCCTCAACTTCGCGCTCAACCTCGAGTACCTCGAGGCGGAGTTCTACCTGCGCGCCGTGTTCGGCGACGGGCTCACCGACAGCATGATCACCGGGATCGACCCCCAGGGTCCCGTCGTCGGGGGCAGCAAGGTCCCGTTCAAGAGTGCAGCGATCCGCGGCATCGCCACCGAGATCGCGAACGACGAACGAGCGCACGTCGCGTTCCTCCGGGCAGCCCTCGGCGACGCCAAGGTCTCCCGTCCGAAGATCGACTTCACGAACGCCTTCACCGCTGCTGCCCGTGCCGCAGGATTGGTCGGGCCGACCGGCACGTTCGACCCGTTCGCGAGCGAGGAGGCCTTCCTGCTCGGTGCCTACGTGTTCGAGGACGTGGGCGTCACCGCGTACAAGGGCGCCGCGCCGCTCATCACGAACAAGACCTACCTGAGCGCTGCCGCGGGCATCCTCGCCGTCGAGGCGTACCACGCCGGGATCATCCGCTCGAAGCTGTACGAGAAGGGGCTGCAGGTGCCGGCGGGCAAGATCTCCGACGCGCGCGACTCCCTCGACGGCCCGACCGACGACGACCAGGGCATCGTGAGCTCGTCCGGAGCCGTCAACCTCGTGCCGACGGACGCGAACTCGATCGCCTACGGACGAACGGCGGAGCGCGTGCTGAACGTCGTCTTCCTGACACCGGTGCAGATCGACAAGGGCGGGTTCTTCCCGGAGGGCGTGAACGGTCCGATCGTCGCGAGCGGCAACCCCGGCAGCGCAACCGGACCCGCGTGACGCGCGGGGTGCTCTGAACGCGACCGGTCAGCGGGCGGGAGGCGCGGTGCGGGCTCGCGCCGTTCCTCCCGGCCGCCGTCAGGACTCGGGTGTTGGCTGGCCGCATGACGAACGACCCGAACTGGAAGCTGCCCGAGGTCCCCTCCTTCGAGCTCACGAGCCCCGACTTCACCGAGGGCGGCGCGCTGCCCGACTGGGCCCGTGGCTCGGACGCCGGTGGCGAGGACCGCTCCCCCGCGCTGGCGTGGTCCGGCGAGCCCGAGGGCACCCGGAGCTACGTCCTGACCGTGTACGACCCTGATGCCCCGACGGGATCGGGCTTCTGGCACTGGGCGGTGACCGACATCCCCGCGGGCACGAACTCGCTCGAGCGCGGTGCAGGCACCGACGACGCCCTGCTGCCCGCCGAGGCCCTCCGCCGCCGCAACGAGTACGGCACCGACACGTTCCTCGGGGCGGCCCCGCCCGCCGGACACGGCGCCCACCGCTACTTCTTCACGCTGAGCGCGCTCGACGTGCCCGTCCTCGAGGCTCCCGCCGACGCCACGCCCGCCGTCGTCGGGTTCCTGCTCCGCGAGCACCTGCTCGGTCGCGCCCAGCTCGTCGGCACGCAGGAGACCCCTGCCGCCTGACCCCGCGCGTCGCACCGGCGCACCGGACCACCAACGGCGAACGGCCGCCGCTCCGATCAGGAGCGACGGCCGTTCGTGCGTCAGGACGCGGAGGGATCAGCCCTCGGCCGGAGCCTCGGCGTGGGTCTCGTGACCCTTGCCGCCCTCGGTGTCCACGTCGTCGGCGATGACCGGCGCGAGCGACAGCTTGCCGCGGTCGTCCACCTTGGTGACCTCGACCAGGATCTTCTGGCCGACGCCGAGCACGTCCTCGACGTTCTCCACACGCTTGCCACCGGCGAGCTTGCGGACCTCGGAGACGTGGAGCAGACCGTCGCGGCCCGGGAGCAGCGACACGAAGGCACCGAACGTCGCGATCTTGACGACCGTGCCGAGGAACTGGTCCCCGATCTCCGGGTTCGTCGGGTTCGCGATCGCGTTGACCTGGGCGCGGGCGGCCTCGGCCGACGGACCGTCGACGGCGCCGATGTACACGGTGCCGTCGTCCTCGATCGAGATGTCGGCGCCGGTCTCGTCTTGGATCCCGTTGATCGTCTTGCCCTTCGGGCCGATCAGCTCGCCGATCTTGTCGACGGGGATCTGCACCGAGATGACGCGCGGCGCGGTGTCGGCCATCTCGTCGGGGGCGTCGATGGCCTCGTTCAGCACACCGAGGATCGCGGAGCGCGCTTCCTTGGCCTGCTTGAGCGCGGCGTCGAGGACCGACGAGGGGATGCCGTCGAGCTTCGTGTCGAGCTGGATCGCCGTGACGAAGTCCGACGTGCCGGCGACCTTGAAGTCCATGTCACCGAGGGCGTCCTCGGCACCGAGGATGTCGGTCAGCGCCGCGTAGCGGGTCTGGCCGTCGACGGTGTCGGAGACGAGGCCCATCGCGATGCCCGCGACCGGGGCCTTGAGCGGCACACCGGCGTTGAGGAGCGACAGGGTCGAGGCGCAGACGGAACCCATCGACGTCGAACCGTTCGAGCCGAGGGCCTCGGACACCTGACGGATGGCGTAGGGGAACTCCTCGCGCGACGGCAGCACCGGCACGAGCGCGCGCTCGGCGAGGAAGCCGTGCCCGATCTCGCGACGCTTCGGCGAACCCACACGGCCGGTCTCACCGGTCGAGTAGGGCGGGAAGTTGTAGTGGTGCAGGTAGCGCTTCTTCGTGACGGGCGACAGCGAGTCGATCTGCTGCTCCATCTTGAGCATGTTCAGCGTGGTGACGCCGAGGATCTGCGTCTCGCCACGCTGGAAGATCGCCGAGCCGTGGACGCGCGGGATCACGGCGACCTCGGCGTCGAGCGGACGGATGTCGGCGAGGCCGCGACCGTCCATGCGGACCTGCTCGGTCAGGATGCGGCCGCGGACGACCTTCTTCGTGACCGACTTGTAGGCGCCGCTGACCTGGCCGTTGGCGCTCTCGGGGAGCTCCCCGGCCTCGACCTTGGCCGCGATGGCCTCCTTGACGCGGGCCTTGAGGGCGTCGTCCTTGTCCTGACGCTCGAGCTTGCCGGCGATCTGGTAGACGTCCTTGAGCTCGTCGAGGGCGAGCGCCTCGACCGCGTCGTAGACCTCGGGGGCGTAGGGCGGGAAGACCGGGTAGTCCTGGATCTCCTTGGCCGACTGCGCGGCCATCTTCGCCTGCGCCTCGACGAGGACCTTGAGGAACGGCTTCGCCGCCTCGAGGCCCTGCGCGACGATCGCCTCGTCGGGCTTGGTCGCGCCGCCCTGGATGAGGTCCCAGCTGTGCTCGGTGGCCTCGGCCTCGACCATCATGATCGCGACGTCCTCGTTGCCGGCCTCGTCCGTGACGACACGGCCCGCGACGGTGAGGTCGAAGACGGCCTCGGCGAGCTGCGACGCCTTCGGGAACGCGACCCACTGGTCACCGATGAGCGCGAGGCGCACACCGGCGATCGGGCCGGAGAACGGCAGACCGGAGATCTGCGTCGACGCGGACGCCGCGTTGATCGCGAGCGCGTCGTAGAACTCGTCCGGCGCGATGCTCAGGACGGTGATGACGATCTGGACCTCGTTGCGGAGGCCGTCGACGAACGACGGGCGCAGCGGCCGGTCGATGAGGCGGCAGACGAGGATCGCCTCGGTCGAGGGGCGACCCTCACGACGGAAGAACGAGCCGGGGATCTTGCCCGCGGCGTACGAGCGCTCCTCGACGTCGACGGTCAGCGGGAAGAAGTCGAAGCCCTCCCGCGGGTGCTTGCCGGCGCTGGTGGCCGAGAGGAGCATGGTCTCCTCGTCGAGGTACGCGGCGACCGCGCCCTGCGCCTGCTGTGCGAGGCGGCCGGTCTCGAACCGGACGACGCGCTTGCCGAACTTGCCGTTGTCGATGACGGCTTCGGCGAACTTGATCTCGGGACCCTCCAAAAGGGTGCCTCCTTGACGTGTTCTCGGCAGACCCGGCGACGGCACACGACGGTGCGTGCGCGCCGAGGTGTCGGGACGCATGTCTGGCCAGCAGTAGAAGCACTCGGGACACCTTCTCGGCCCGCGAGCCACCACCGATGACCAGCTCCGTGCCCGGTCTGCGCAGTGTTTGTGTGACGACCGGGGAACAGTCCTCGGTCGCGTGCTCGGGGAACGGTCCCCGGACGAACAGGACTTTACCAGTCCTCAGGCGATCCGCGGGCGAGGCGCACGACGAACCCGCACGCGGCCGCTAGCGTACGGAGCATGCGCCTCCCCCTCTCCGGGCGAGGGTTCGTCGTGGCCGCCGTGGTCGCGGGCGTGCTCGTCGCCCCCCTCGTGACCGCGGCCCCGGCGAGTGCGACGACCTACCCGACGTGGCAGGACGTCCAGCGCGCGAAGGGCAACGAGCAGGCCAAGAAGGCCGAGGTCGACCGCGTGCAGACCGCGCTGCAGCAGGTGCAGGCCGACGCCGCCGCGAAGTCCGCCGCCGCGATCACCGCCTCCGAGGCGGCCGACCGGGCCGATGCGGACCTGGCGACGGCCACCCAGACCGCCACGAGCCTCCAGGCCCAGGCGGACAGCGCCTCGGCGACCGCCGAGCGGGCGCAGCAGCGCGCCGGGCAGCTCGCGGCGAACCTCTACCGCGACGGCGCGACCGACCAGATGTCCACGCGGATCGCGACCACGAAGGACCCGGGGCAGCTGCTCTACCAGCTCGGTGCCCTCGACCAGCTCTCGTCGACGTGGGCGGGCGTGATGGATGACGCGTCGGTCGCCGCCGGGACCGCGTCGTCGCTGCACGAGCAGGCGAAGCGTGCCGAGGACGAGCGGGCCGACCTCGCGGCCGCCGCCGAGGCGAAGGCCGCCGACGCGAAGTCGGCGCAGGAGGCCGCTGACGAAGCGGTGGACGACACCCAGCAGCACAGCGACGAGCTCTACGCGCAGCTCGCGTCGCTGCAGGACACCACCGCCTCGGAGGAGCGCGGGTACCAGCTGGGCCTCCAGGTCGCGGCGCAGAAGGCCGAGCAGCAGCGTCGTCGGGAGGAGGCGGCCGAGCGGCAGCGCGAACAGCAGGCAGCGACGCCGAGCGGCGGCAGCAGCAGCAGCAGCAGCGGGAGCACGAGCGGCGGCTCGGGCACGAACTACCCGAGCACCGGCGGCGTGGTCGTCGACCCGGCCGGGGCACAGGCGTACGCCCGGAGCGCGATCGGCGCCTACGGCTGGGGGTCCGACCAGATGGGTTGTCTCGTCTCGCTGTGGACGCAGGAGTCCGGCTGGCGGGCCAACGCCCTGAACGTGTCAAGTGGTGCGTACGGCATCCCGCAGGCGCTCCCCGCCGACAAGATGGCGGTCGCCGGTGCCGACTGGCGGACGAACGCCGCCACGCAGATCAACTGGGGCCTCGCGTACATCCACGACGCCTACGGGTCGCCCTGCGGCGCGTGGAACCACGAGATGAGCGTCAACCCGCACTGGTACTGACGCGACGCGGACCGGCCGGGAGGCGCGGGGCGGGGCCGCCACGGGCCTCCCGTCCGGTGGGTGGGTGCGTTGCGGGCGGTGCCCGACGCACACACCCCGATCGCGCGAGCAGCCGCTACGCGGCGGTCCGCGTGTCCTCGGCGGGCCAGCCGCCGAGGCGGATCACCTCGCCGTCGGCCGCGACGAGCCGGGCTGCGCGTCCGCTCGCGCGGAGCATCGCCGGCGCACCGCGTCCGCGGACGATCGCCGCGGTCGACAGGGTGTTCGCGGTGACGCACGAGGGTGCGACCACCGTCACCGACCGCCAGACCGGCTCGGCGGGGAGCCCCCACCGGGGATCGAGGACGTGGTGTCGCGCGCGCCCGTCCTGCTCCCACCGACGCTTCTGCGTGCTCGAGGCCGCGACGGACCAGCCCGACGCGATCCGCACGTGGTCGACCGGGTCGGCGTCGAGGTCCTGCACGCGCACCTGCCAGCCGCCCGCCGGCTCCGGGCCGGCCGTGGCGACGTCGCCGCCGAGGGAGACGAGCGCTCCGATGCCGAGGCGCGCAGTGATGCTGGCCGCTGCCGTGTCGGCCGCGGCGGCCTTCGCGGTCGCGCCGAGGTCGAGGCGGACGCCCACGGGGACGCGGAGGAACCTGCCGCTCAGCAGGACCCGTTGCCAGGCGGGTCGCGTGTCGAGCGCCGACGCGAGGACCGCGGGGTCCTGGTCGAGGGGCCGGCCGTCGACGGGCCGGTCGTCGACAGGCCCGTCGACTGGCCGGTCGTCGACGGACCGACTGCCGTCCTGGTGGAACGCCGCGTCGTAGCCGAGGGCGACCATGCGGTTGCCGAGCGTCGGGTCGACGTCACCGTTCGTCAGTCGTGCAGCGTCGAGCGCCTGGTGCACGAGGGACGCCAGGAGCGGCGACACCTCGGCGCCGTGCTCGAGGTCAGCGGTGCGGGCGACGAGTTCGGAGTCGTCGCGGAAGCGGCTGCAGGCGCGGTCGACGGCGTCGGTGACCTCGCGGACGCAGGCCTCGGCGGCGGCGAGGTGACGGCGGTCGCGGCGGTCGAGGACGACCCGGGCGGTGGTGGTCCAGAGCTCCCACTCGGCGGCGGCGCGCATCAGGAGCCCGTCGTCGTCGCGTCGGAGGACGAGTTCTGGCTGCCCTGCGTGACGCCCGAGCCGCCCGTGCTCGTGCTGCTGCTGTCGCTGTCGCTGCTGCCGCTCGTGCTGCTGCTGTCGCTGGTGCCTGAGTCGTTGCTCGCGGTGCCCTGCTCGTGCCCGACCCAGAGCCCGGCGCCGGTGACCATCGCGACCACGAGTCCGCCGATGCTCACGAGCGAGCTCGTCGTCCGCTTCCTGCCGTTGCTGCCCATCGTTCCTCCTCGTCTCGGGACGAGGCTCGCGTGCCGGTCGGTGGACGACCCGGGAACGGGCTGGACCCGTCCCGCGCAACCGGTGAGGGTCGGGTAAGAGCCGGACGCCCCTTCCCCGCCGCGTCAGTGCCCGAGGCCGCCGAGCATCGCGGCGAAGTCCGGCGTCGTGGGCAGGGCGTCCGCCTGCTGCGGGACCCGGCGGGAGGACCGGACAGCCCACGCGAGATCGGCTCCGGCGCGGCTGATGCGCCCCTCGAGCGCAGCGGCGTCTCCTGCGGTGCCCCAGTCGTCGGTCGCGGCGAACACCCCGGTCGGGACGACGGCGGCACGGAGGTAGGCGAACACCGGACGGAGCGCGTGGTCGATCGCGAGCGAGTGCCGCGCGGTGCCGCCGGTCGCGCCGAGGAGCACGGGCGTGTCGGCGAGCGCGTCCTTGTCGATCACGTCGAGGAACGACTTGGCGAGTCCGCTGACACCGGCGGTGAAGACCGGCGTGACGAACACGACCGCGTCCGCCTCGACGACCGTGGCGATCGCCCCCGCGAGGGCCGGTGCGGCGAAACCGGTCAACATCGCGTCGACGATCTCGTGCGCGATCGGGCGGAGCTCGACGTGCTCGACCGCGGCGGCGGTGCCGTCCGCGAGGAGGGCCTCGGCCGCAGCCCGACCGAGGCGATCGGCGAGCAGGCGGGTCGAGCTGGGGTCGGACAGTCCGGCGGAGACGACGGCGATGGTGGTCATGGTGGTTCCCGACTTTCGATGCGTTTGCATGAACATCGTACCGAACCGATCGACGGACGCAACCATTCCCGCCCGGTCTCCACGGGCCTCCCGGCCGGGTACGGAGAACGCCCGGCCTTCCGAGGAAGACCGGGCGTTCAGCCGAGCAGTGTCTGCGTGGGACTCAGCGGCGCAGGCCGAGGCGCTCGATGAGCGCACGGTAGCGGTTGATGTCCACGTCAGCGAGGTAACCGAGGAGGCGGCGACGCTGACCGACCATGAGCAGCAGACCACGACGCGAGTGGTGGTCGTGCTTGTGCTCCTTGAGGTGCTCGTTCAGGTCGTTGATGCGACGCGTCAGAACGGCGACCTGGACCTCGGGGGATCCGGTGTCGCCCGGGTGGGTCGCGTACTCTTCGATGATCTCCTGCTTGACCTTCGCGTCAAGTGCCATGGATGATCCCCTTCCTGTCCGTTGCGCGGTGCCCGTGCCTTGTGCACGAGCGCTCTTTGTCCGCGGCCGTTCGACGGCAACCGGAGAAGCCTACCAGGTGTTCAGGCAGTGCGGGGACGCAGGCGACGACGCCGAGGAGCGGGCAGCAGGCTGCGGAACAGCCCGACGAGCGTCGCTCCGAGGAGCCCACCGAGCCCGTTCGACAGGACGTCGCGGGGGTCGGACACGCGGTTCGGCAGGAACGCGCCCTGGTACTGCTCGATGCCGACCGAGAGCCCGACGGCGACGACCGCGCCGAGCAGCCACCAGCGGCGCGGCAGCCAGAGCGCGGCGAGCATGCCGACCGGGACGAACATCGCGATGTTGGCGAGGAACTCCGTCCGGTCGTACGTGAGCCAGCCGCTACCGGTGATCCGCTGGGCCCACCGGATCGCGTGCTCCACGAGGGACCCCTGCGCCGCGGTGAAGACCTCCGGCGTCAGGGTCATCCGCCAGATCACCCAGGCGTACGCCGCGGTGACGGCGAGGAGGAGGAGTTTCCGGAGCATCCGCAGAGTCTGACGCACCGTGGTCGGGAAACCCCTGGCCCGCCGCTGGCAGAACGCCCGGAGCCGTTCCCCGCTGCGCCCGTTCTCCTGGGAGCATGGGTCCATGACGGACCAGGGGAACCGCCGGGGTGCGCCGCGTCGGTCGTCGGCGGGGCGCCAGTGGACGTGGATCGGTGTCACCGCGGCCGTGGTCGTCGCCGTCGTGGTCGCCGTCGTGGTGACGCTCCCCCGCGACGGGTCCCCCGACGGGCGCCAGGTCGTCGAGCGACGCACCGCCGCACAGGCGTTCCCCGGGGGCCTCGCAGTCCAGCCGTCCGCCGAGAACCAACCCGGCCGACGCGAGGCAGCGGCGCGGGCGGCCGGTCAGGAGACCACCGCGCAGCGGATCGCGGTCATCGCCGACCAGCCGATCGCCACCTGGCTGACGGACGACTCGGTCGCCGACACGCGTGCCACGATCCGCGACGTCGTCCGGAGCGCGCGCCAGCAGGACCGCACCCCGGTGTTCGTCCTGTACAACGTCCCCGACCGCGACTGCGGCCACTACTCGAAGGGCGGCAGCACGGCGTCCGGGTACGTGCCCTGGGTCCGCGCAGCCGCACGGGCGATGGCGGGGTCGCACGCGGTCGTGCTCGTCGAGCCGGACTCGATCGCCCAGATCGCGGTGTGCAAGCGTCTCGAGGACTCCCGCCTGCCGCTGCTCCGGCAGGCCGTCGGGGCGCTGGGCGGGCACGGGCTCACCGTGTACCTCGACGGCGGCAACGAGCAGCGCGTCCCGGTCGCCCAGCAGGCGTCCTGGCTCCGGCAGGCCGGCGTCGACCGGACGCAGGGCTTCTTCACGAACGTCTCGAACTTCTACCGCGTCGACACCGAACGCGCCTACGCGGACGAACTCGCGGACCGCATCGGCGACGACCCGCACTTCGTCATCGACGTCTCCCGCAACGGGCAGGGCTGGCGGGGCACCTGGTGCAACCCGTCCGGGGCCGGTCTCGGACAGACACCGCACGTCACGCGGGGCAGCACCCGGCTCGACGCGCTGCTCTGGGTGAAGACACCGGGGCTCAGCGACGGGACGTGCAACGGCGGACCCGCGGCCGGGCAGTGGTGGGAGTCGTACGCGCTCGACCTCGTGGCGAACCGGAAGCGCGACTGAGCGAGGATCCTCACGGCGGGGTGTCGGTGCCCGGTGGTTCCATCGGGACATGACCCCGACCGCGCGCCTCCGCTCCGTCGTCCCGCCCTACCTGCTCCGGGCCGTCGCCGACGCACCGGACTTCCCACGAGCCTCCTCCGCCGCGCGGTCCGCACTGGCCTCGCTCGAGGTCGTGCAGCAGCCGAAGCACGAGCACCGCGACGCGCCCCGGGGCGTGAGCGACACGGTCGACCGGTCGCCGCAACGGACGATCTCGGACGCGCACGGCACGACGACCCTGCCCGGCACGGTCGTGCGGAACGAGGGAGACCCCGACTCGGGAGACCCCGCCGTGGACGAGGCGTACACCGGCCTCGGCGACACGCACGCCTTCTGGCTCGAGGTGTTCGACCGGGTCTCGATCGACGGCGCCGGGCTGCCGCTGGACGCCACGGTGCACTACGGGCAGGACTACGACAACGCCTACTGGGACGGCAGTCGCATGGTGTTCGGTGACGGGGACGGCGAGGTCTTCGAGCGCTTCACCATCGCCGTCGACGTGATCGGCCACGAGCTCGCGCACGGCGTCACGCAGTACACGGCCGACCTCACGTACGAAGGGCAGTCCGGTGCGCTGAACGAGTCGATCAGCGACGTGTTCGGCTCCCTCGTGCTGCAGTACTCCCGCGGCCAGACCGCGGAACAGGCCTCCTGGCTCATCGGCGAGGGTCTCTTCACCCCGCGCGTGCACGGCGTCGCACTCCGCTCGATGCGGGCGCCGGGCACGGCCTACGACGACCCGGTGCTCGGCAAGGACCCCCAACCGGCGACGATGGCGGACTACCTCGAGACGACCGACGACAACGGTGGCGTCCACACGAACTCCGGCATCCCGAACCACGCCTTCTACCTCGCGGCGACGGCCATCGGGGGCAACGCGTGGGAGGGCGCCGGGGCCGTCTGGTGGGACGCCCTCACGTCGGACGCCACGACGGAGTCGATCGACTTCGCGGGCTTCGCGGCGGTCACGGTCGACGCGGCGGCAGCCCGGTTCGGGTCGGGGTCGCGCGAGCACGGCGCCGTGCAGCAGGCGTGGCGCGACGTCGGCGTCCTGAGCTGACCGGTACTCCGTGCCCGGCGTACGGTCGGGGCATGCACATCGCCGTCCGCCGGACCGGGGGCTTCGCCGGCACCACCCGGGGCTGGCGCGTCGACACCGAGGCCTGCGACGACCCTGCGGCGTGGACGGACCTCGTCGACACGCTCCCCCGCGAGGTGCCCGCTCCGGCTCCGGGCGTCCGCGACGACTTCACGTGGACGATCACGATCGAGCAGCGCACCGTCACGATCCCGGGGAGCCGACTCGAGGAGCCGTGGGCGTCCCTCGTGGCACGCGTCCGCGACGAGGGCGACACCGCCTGACCGGCGCGGTGCGCGGCCGCGCGCACCAGCGCACAACCGGAGACAACCCGAACCGCGCGCATCCACGGTGCGCAACGACGTTGGTTGTGCGGTGCACACGCGGCGCGCGCGGGTCGTGCTGCGCCGAACGGGAGGCACGGCACCAGCCCGCCACCGGCCTCCCGGGCCGCGCGCACCAGTGCACAACCAACGACAACCCGAACCGCGCGCATCCACGGTGCGCAACGACGTTGGTTGTGCGGTGCACACGCGGCGCGCGCGGGTCGTGCTGCGCCGAACGGGAGGCACGGCACCAGCCCGCCACCGGCCTCCCGGGCCGCGCGCGCCAGCACACAACCACAGCCATCCCGAACCGCGCGAAACCACGGTGCGGAACGCACTCTGGTTGTGCGGCGCACACGCGCGCCACGCACACGCGCGCCACGCGCACGCGGGCGGGTGCGGCACGCCCGCAGCGCGGCCCGTCAGGCCACGTCGACGACCGTCAGCCGCCGCGTCGGCCGCGTCATCGCGACGTACACCGCCGCCGCCGCCCGAGCCGCATCCGCGCCGACGCGCTCCGGGTCGACGAGGAGCACCCCGTCGAACTCGAGGCCCTTCGCGTCCGCCCCGGTGAGCACCGTGACCGACCCCGGCCGCGGCGACCCGAGCGACCGGACGTCCGCCTCGGTCCGGGCGAGGCGGTGCCGGACAGCGTCGACGTCGGCTTCGGGCACGATCACGCCGATGGTCCCGCTGCCGATCGCCGCGCGCTCGTCGTCCACCAGCGATGCGACCGTGTCGAGCACGTCGGCCCGCGGCACCGACACCCGCTGCACGGGGTCGCCGTCGCGCACGGCCTCGGTCCGGGTGACCACGAGCCCCGCGGACGCCGCGTACTCCCCGGCTGCACGCACGATCGACCGTGGCGTGCGGTAGTTGACCGTGAGCTCCTCGACGCGGTGCTCGATCGGCACCTGCGGCGCCCGGCCACGGCGACGGCGGGCGAGGGCGCCGACGACGTCGTCCCAGGTGCGAGCGGCTCCCGGCGAGGAGCCCTGCGCCATGTCCCCGACGATCGTGAAGGACCGCAGCGGGTTCCGGCGGGCGAGCACCCGCCACTGCATGGGCGAGAGCTCCTGCGCCTCGTCGACCACGATGTGCCCGTAGGTCCACTCGCGGTCCTCGGCGGCGCGCTCGGCCGTGGTGCGCGGGTCGCCGCCCTCGGCGAAGGACCCGGCGACCTGCTCCGCGGTGACGATGCCCTCGACGCCCATGTTCTCGATGGCCTGCCGCGCGTTCTCGATGTCGCGGTTGCGGCTGGCCTTCGCCGCACGCTTCGCCGCGCCGCCGGTGGGGTCGAACGGACCGAGGAGTTCGGCGGCTTCGTCGAGCAGGGGGACGTCCTCGACCGTCATCGCCGAACCCCGCGGGCGGAGCAGCAGCGCCCGACGCTCCGGGGTCCAGTTCGGGGTGAGGGACGCGAGCCAGTTCGGCCGCGCGTAGAGGTCCTCCACGAACTTCTCGGCAGGGAGCGGCAGCCACGCGGTGTTGAGGAGGACCCGGGCGTCGTAGGAGGACCGGATGTCCTCGCGGAGGACCTTCTCGTCGGCCTCGTCCACCGTGGTGCCGCGCTCGCGGAGCTGGTCGGCGAGGAGTCGGGTCATCGCGTCGAGGGCGATCTTGTTGAACGTCACCCGGGCGACGTTGTGCGGCTTGCCGCGGTCCTGCGCGCGCTTCATGGCGTCGGCCACGAGCTGCGGCGGGACGACGAGCCGCTCGCCCTCGACGTCGAGGGTCACGGGCTCGGCCGGCACGACCTGCCGCGACCGGACGGCACGGCGGAGCAGGGACGCCATCTCCGCCGAGCCCTTCACGGCGGCGACGTCCCGGTGGTCGTGCGTGGAGGCGTGCACCCCCGGGTACAGCGACCCGAGCGACGCCATCACGACACCGGTCTCGCCGAGGGACGGCAGCACCTGCTCGATGTACGTCAGGAACGCGGACGACGGCCCGACCATCAGCACACCCGACCCGCGGAGGCGCTCACGGTAGGAGTACAGCAGGTACGCGGCCCGGTGCAGCGCCACGGCGGTCTTGCCCGTGCCGGGGCCGCCCTGCACGATGAGCACGCCCTCGAGCGGGGACCGGATGATGCGGTCCTGCTCGGCCTGGATCGTGGCGACGATGTCCGTCATCCGCCCGGTGCGCTCGGCGGTCACGGCGGCGAGGAGCGCCCCCTCGCCCTGCAGGTGCGTGCGCTCGTCGTCGTAGAGGGAGGCGTCGAACACCTCGTCCTCGACCCCGACGACGGTCCGGCCGTCGAGCGTGAGGTGCCGGCGCGCCCGCATGCCCATGGGGTGCGCGGCGGTCGCCTGGTAGAACGCGCTCGCACCGGGGACCCGCCAGTCGAGCAGGAGCGGCCGGTGGTCGTCGTCGCGGAGGCCGACCCGGCCGATGTACCGGAACGCGTCCTCGTCGCTGTCCGGCTCGGAGACCTCGAGCCGACCGAACACGAGGCGGTCGCCGACGCGTTCGAGCGTCGCGATGGTGTCCTCGTAGAGCCGGGCGTACGCGTCGCGCTCGCTGCGGCTCTGGTGGTTCCCGCCGACCGCCTGACGGCGGGTCTCGGCGAGACGCTGCTCGGCCTCGGCGGTCAGTTCGTCGAGGCGGGCGAACAGCCCGTCGACGTAGCCACGCTCGCGGTCGATCTCGGTCGGTTCGGACACACGCCACCCTTCGGGAAACAGGGGTGTCCAGTGTAGTCCCGCAGGACCGACACCGAGAACGGCGCGACCCCGGGACGGACTGGAGGCACGTGGCGGACCCGCCACGCGCCTCCAGTCCGGAACCTGGTTCCGCCCGTTCCGCACCGCGGTCCGGACACAGCACCGCGCTTCTCCACGGTGCTGTGTCCGGAACCTGGTTCCGGCGGCAGACCGCAGTCCCGCGGGACGGACGCGGACGCTACATCTCCTCGTGCGTGTCCGGGTCGCCGTCCCAGAGGCGCCCGCGCTCGAGCGCGGAGATCGCCTGCACCTCGTCGTCGGTCAGCTCGAAGCCGAAGACGTCGAGGTTCTCGCGCTGCCGCGAGGCGTCGCCCGACTTCGGCACCGGCACGGCACCGAGCTGCACGTGCCAGCGGAGCACGACCTGCCCCGGCGTGACCCCGTGGGCCTCGGCCGCCGCGACGACCGGCTGCTCGCTCATGAGCTCGGACTGCTTCGCGAGGGGGCTCCAGCTCTCGGTCACGATGCCGAGCTCCTGGTGGACCATCCGCAGCGCCGCCTGGGGGAAGTACGGGTGCAGCTCGACCTGGTTCACGGCCGGGGCGACCCCGGTGGCGTCCACGATGCGCTCGAGGTGCTCCGGCGTGAAGTTCGAGACACCGATCGAGCGGACCTTGCCGGCGTCACGGAGGTCCACGAAGGCCTTCCAGGTGTCGACGAACTTGTCGACGGACGGGTTCGGCCAGTGGATGAGGTACAGGTCCACGTGGTCGAGGCCGAGGTTCGCGAGGGACTCGTCGATCGACCGGTGGGCCTCGTCGTACCCGTGGTGGCGCCCCGGCAGCTTCGTGGTGACGACGAGGTCCTCACGGTCGACACCGGACTCGCGGACCGCACGGCCCACGGCGTCCTCGTTGCCGTAGTTCAGCGCGGTGTCGAGCAGCCGGTAGCCGCTCGCGATCGCCGCCTGCACCTGCGCGGTGCCCTCGTCGCCGTTCAGGCCGTAGGTGCCGAGGCCGAGCTCGGGGAACCGGTGGCCGTCGTTCAGCTCGATCGTCGGGGCGCCGACCTGCATCAGCGGACCCCGAGCAGGTCGATGACGAAGATGAGGGTCTTGCCGGAGAGGAAGTGTCCGCCGCCGGCCGGGCCGTAGGCGAGCTCCGGCGGGACCACGAGCTTGCGGCGGCCGCCGACCTTCATGCCGGGGATGCCCTCCTGCCAGCCGCGCACGAGCGCCGCGAGCGGGAAGTCGATCGGCTCGCCGCGGTTCCACGAGCTGTCGAACTCCTCGCCCGACTCGTACTCGACGCCGGCGTAGTGGACCTTGACGGTCGAGCCAGCGGTGGCCTCGTCGCCGGATCCCTCGACGATGTCGGTGACCACGAGCTCGGTGGGGGCGGGGCCCTCGGGGGCGTCGAACTCGGGCTTGCTGTTGAGGTCAGTCATGCCGGCCAGTCAACCAGAGAGCGCGGTCCTGGCCGTGCAGGCCGATGGAGGCAGCAGAATGGTTCCACCGTGACACGATCCGACACCGCTCCGCGCCGCCGCCTGCTCGCCGACCTCACCCCGCTCCGCCGCTCCCCCGCGTTCGCGCGGCTGTGGGCCGGCACGGCGATCGCCGGCATCGGCACGCAGATGACGACCGTCGCGGTCGGCCTCGAGGTGTACGACATCACCCGCTCGACGTTCGCCGTGGCACTCGTCGGCGTGATCGCCCTCGTCCCGATGATCGTCGCGGGGCTCTACGGCGGCATGCTCGCCGACGCGTTCGACCGGCGGCTCGTGGCCCTCGTGTCGGCGATCGTCGCCTGGGCCGCTGTGGCCCTCATCGCCACGCACGCCTGGCTCGGCCTGCACAGCGTGGCGCTGCTCTACGTCCTCGCCACGGTGAACGCCGTCGCTGCGACGGTGAGCAACGCCTCGCGCTCCGCGATCGTGCCGCGGCTCGTCGGCACCGACCTCCTGCCCGCGGCGAGCGCCCTCGGCGGCATCGCGTCCGGGTTCCAGGTCACGGTGGGTCCGGCGATCGCGGGTGTCCTCATCGCGAGCGTCGGCTTCGCCCCGACGTACACGATCGACGTCGTCCTCTTCACGTTCGCGTTCCTCGGGGTGTTCACGCTGCCGAGGATGGCGGCCGAACACGACGCCCTCCGGCCCGGGCTGAGCTCGCTGATCGAGGGTGCGCGGTTCCTGAAGCGCTCCCGCAACATCACCATGACCTTCGTGCTCGACATCATCGCGATGACGTTCGGCCAGCCGCGGGTGCTCTTCCCCGCGATCGGGGCGCTCGTCATCGGCGGCGGGTCGATCACGGTCGGGACACTCACCGCCGCGTACGCGATCGGCGCGCTGCTGTCGAGTGTGTTCTCCGGTCCGCTGGGGCACGTCCGCCGGCAGGGCGAGGCGGTCGGGTGGGCGATCACCGCGTACGGCGGGGCGATCGCCGCGTTCGGCGTCGTCGTCGCGGTGGCGCACCTGCTCGGTGGTCGCTCGGGCGATGCCTTCAGCGTCGGGATCCTGCCGGCCCTCGGGCTCGCGGCGCTGTGCCTCGCGGCCGCCGGCGGTGCGGACAACGTCAGCTCGGTGTTCCGGAACACGATCCTGCAGGCGGCGTCGCCGGACGGGATGCGCGGGCGATTGCAGGGCATCTTCATCGTGGTGGTCACGGGTGGCCCGCGGCTCGGTGACCTGTACGCCGGGCTCGTCGTCGCGGCGGGCATCGCGTACCCGCCGATCATCGGTGGCGTGGTGATCATCGGCCTCGTCGCGCTGCTGCTCCGGTTCGTCCCGTCCTTCCGTCGGTACGACGCGCTGCACCCGCACGCGAACTAGCGGGCCGCGAGACTCGCGCTGAGCGACACTCCTCGCGGCCGGGCGCGCGAGCAACGTCGCTCACGCCGAGTCTCGGCAGCGGGCGGGTCGCCAGGGCGACCGCCCACCGGCCGGGAGGCCCGTGGCGGGCCCGCACCGCGCCTCCCGTCCGAATCCAGGTAGTTTCGTACGCATGCCGGACCGTGATGCGCGCGCCATCCAGCGGACCGGGGTCCGCGCCGTCGTCCGGCGCACCTACCACTCGGTCATCCGGCACCGCGTCGTCGACGCGGCGGCGTCGCTGACGTTCTTCGCGACCCTCACGGTGTTCCCGACCGCACTCGCGGTCGTGTCGGCGCTCGCGATCGTCGACCGGTCGGGAGACGGCCTCGCGGACATCGTCCAGATCCTCGGGTTCATCGTGCGCCCGGAGACCGCGCAGCACCTCGAGGAGCCGCTCCGGCAGCTGCTCTCGCTCGACAACCCGTGGCTCGGCTTCGCGACCGGCGTGGTCCTGACGCTGTGGTCGCTGTCCGGGTACGCGACCGCGTTCGGCCGCGCGATGAACACCGCCTACGAGGTCGAGGAGGGCCGCCGGATCTGGAAGTTCCGCAGCATGATGCTCCTCGTCACCCTGCTCGTCATGGTCGGCGGCGCGATCGCGATCCTCATCCTGCTCGGCACCCCGACGATCGCCGCGGCCATCGTCGACCAGATGGGCTGGCCGGTCTGGGTGGACGACCTGTGGAACGTGGCGAAGTGGCCCGTGCTCGCCGCGGTCCTCGTCGTCATGGTCGCGGTGCTCTACTACGCGACGCCGAACGTCCGGACGCCCCAGCTCCGGTGGGTGTCGGCCGGTGCCGCCTTCGCGATCGTGACCTGGGCGATCGCGACGTTCGGGTTCGCGGTCTACGTCGAGACGATCGGTGCCGGCAACCGCGCGTACGGCTGGCTCGGCGGCGCGATCCTGCTGCTCGTGTACCTGTACATCTCGAACTTCGTGCTCGTCGTCGGCGGTGAGCTCGACTCCGAGGTCATCCGGATGCGCCAGCTGTTCGCCGGCATCGAGGCCGACGAGTCGATCCGGCTCCCCCTCCGCGACGTCACGCGGAACTTCACGCTGGCCCGGTGGCGGGACGCCGACATCGCGACCGCACACCACGTCCGGGTCGAGGCGGCCAAGCTCCCCCGCGACGACGAGGACGCCGCGCAGGCCGAACACCTCCGCGACCTCGCCGGCAAGGTGCAGGTGAGCGAACCCCCGATGCCGTAACGGACGCGGACGCGGCGGGCCCGGTCGGGCGCGGATCGAACCACGATCCCGACGTCGAACCGGCCGCAGCCCCTGGTTCGACGTCGGAATCGCGGTTCGATCGGTCCTGAGCGCCGCGTCAGCGCTCCCGCGCCGCCTGGTCCAGCATCTCCTCGGTGACCACCGGGATCGCCCCCGTCGCCAGCTCGATCCCCGACAGGCGCGCAGGCGACAGGACCCGCTGCACCTGGTCCTCCTCCATGAGACCGGCAGCGGTGACGAGCGTCGCGATCGGCGTCGAGGTGGTCAGTGCCGTGTGCGCGATCGACGCCGCCGCCGCGTACCCGATGTACGGCGTCAGCGCGGTCACGACGCCGACGTTCGTGTCCACCTGCGCCGCGAGCTTCGCCTCGTTCGCCTCGATGCCCGTGACGCAGTGCACGCGGAGGGTCTCGCAGCCGTTCGCCATCCACTGCAGCGACTGCATGATCGAGTGCGCGATGATCGGCTCGAACGCGTTGAGCTGCAGCTGTCCGCCCTCGGCCGCCATCGTCACGGTGGTGTCCGCCCCGACGACGGCGAACGCGATCTGGTTCACGACCTCGGGGATCACCGGGTTGACCTTGCCGGGCATGATCGACGACCCCGCCTGGCGTGCCGGCAGCGTGATCTCGCCCAGGCCGGCCTGCGGCCCCGACGCGAGGAGTCGGAGGTCGTTGCAGATCTTCGAGAGCTTCGCGGCGCTGCGCTTCACCGTGCCGGAGAGCGTCATGAACGCCCCGGCGTCGCTCGTGGCCTCGATGAGGTCCGGCGCGGTCACGACGTCGAGGCCGGTCGCGATCTGCAACTGCCGCCGGACCTCGTCGCGGTACAGCGGATCGGCGGTGATGCCCGTGCCGATCGCCGTCGCGCCGAGGTTCGTCTCCGCCAGCAGCGGCATGACCTTCGACAGCAGGAGCACGTCCTCCTGGATGGTGTGCGAGAACCCGGTGAACTCCTGTCCGAGCGTCATCGGCACAGCGTCCTGGAGCTGCGTCCGTCCGATCTTCAGGACGTCCGCGAAGGCCCGCCCGCGCTCGGCGAAGGCGTCGGACAGTGCCTCGAGCTGCGTGTTGAGCCGGCGCACACCGAGGATCATCGCCAGCTTGATGCTCGTCGGGTACGTGTCGTTCGTCGACTGGCTGCGGTTCACGTGGTCGATCGGGTGCAGGTAGGCGTAGTCGCCCTTCTCCCGCCCGAGGAGTTCGAGTGCCCGGTTCGCGAGCACCTCGTTCGTGTTCATGTTCGTCGACGTGCCGGCGCCGCCCTGGACGATGTCGACCACGAACTGGTCGCGGAGCCGTCCGTCGCGGACCTCCTGCGCGGCCGCGTCGATGGCGTCGGCGCGCTCGCCGTCGAGCACCCCGATCGCCTTGTTCGCGCGGGCCGCTGCCTGCTTGACGGTCGCGAGGGCCTCGATGAGGTCCGGGTACACCGCGATCGGGACGGAGGTGATCGGGAAGTTCTCGAGCGCCCGGAGGGTGTTGATCCCCCAGTAGGCGTCGGCCGGGACCTCTCGGCTGCCCAGGGAGTCGGACTCGGTGCGGGTGGGTCGTGGTGCGTCGTTGCTCACCCGGCCCAGGCTAGTCCGAACCGTCCGGCCGGTCCTGGTGCCGAGGCGGGCGCGTGTCGGCTCGCGCCCGACGCGACCGGAAGACGGCCTGGAGGCTCGTGGCGGCGCCGCCACGAGCCTCCAGGCCGTCACCTCGTCGCGTCAGCGACCCGCGGCACGCCAGCGGACGCGTCGCGTCACGCGGCGCGCGTCAGTGGAACTGCGGGACGATGAGGTAGATGCCGTAGAGCACGGCGGCGGCGCTGACCGCGAAGCAGGCGATCGCGAGCGAGCGGTACAGCCGCACCCCGGGCGGGGTGTGCCCCGGGAGCGGGAACCCGGCGGTGGCCGGCCCGACCGTGCCGTCGTCCTTCACCGTGTACTTGCCGGCGCGGGTGTCTGCGGCGCTCCAGAACCGGAGCCCGACCGAGTACACCGTCACGACGAAGCACGCGGAGACGACCGCGACGACGGCGACGGTGACGAATGCGAGCCAGTCGATCCCCATCAGCGACGACCTCCCTTGCGCGCGGCCATGCGGCGCAGGGTGCGCTCACGGCTCAGCTCGGCACGGCGGGCCGAGACGACCTCGGCACGCTTCTTGCGCTGCATGTCCCGGCGCTCCTTGCGGGTGAGGACCGCGTTCGCAGCCACGTCGACCTCGATCGCGGCGGCCTGGTCGTGCGGCTTCCGGAGCGACCAGAGGTACAGGCCGAGGATCACCGCGGAACCCACCACGGCGTCGATCACGAGGCCGAGGACGCCGATGCGGGCGATGCCCGACGCGACCGCGCCGACCGCAGCCGCGGCGGGCAGCGTGATGAACCAGGCGATGACGATCTTGCCCGCGGTCGACCACTGGATCTTCGACCCGCGACGACCGAGGCCCGCGCCGATGATCGACCCGGACGACACCTGCGTGGTGGACAGCGCGAAGCCGAGGTGGCTCGACGCGAGGATCGTGGCGGCGGTCGAGGCCTCGGCGGCGAAGCCCTGCGTCGCCCGGATCTCGGTGATGCCGGAGCCGAGCGTGCGGATGATCCGCCATCCGCCGGTGTACGTGCCGAGGGCGATCGCGAGGGCACAGGCCACGACGACCCAGAACTGGACGCCCTGGTTCGCCGACTGCGCGCCCGAGGCGATGAGCGTCAGCGTGATGACGCCCATCGTCTTCTGCGCGTCGTTCGTGCCGTGCGCGAGCGACACCATCGAGCTCGTGAAGATCTGCCCGAAGCGGAACCCGCCGCGCTCGTTCGGGAACACCGGTCGGCGGGTGATCCGGTAGGCGATGCGCGTCGAGAGGAACGACACGAGCGCCGCGATGACGGGCGACAGGAACGCCGGGATGATCACGACGGTCAACAGCGCGGCGTAGTTCACGGAGCCGAAGCCGGCGCCGACGATCGCGGCACCGATGAGCCCGCCGAACAGCGCGTGCGACGACGAGGACGGCAGCCCGCGCAGCCAGGTGATCATGTTCCACACGACCGCGCCGATGAGCCCCGCGAAGATCATCTCGGGCGTGATCGCCACACCGCCGGGTCCCTCGTTGATGAGCCCGTGCGAGATCGACGTCGCCACCGCGGTGCTGAGGAACGCACCGACGAGGTTGAGCACCGCTGCGACGGTGACCGCGACCTTGGGCTTCATGGCGCCGGTCGCGATCGGGGTCGCCATCGCGTTGGCGGTGTCGTGAAAACCGTTTGTGAAGTCGAAGAAGAGGGCCAACGCGATGACCAGGACGACTATGAGTGTGATGTCCACCGCGGGAAAGTGTCCCAGGCGACCGGCCCGAGCACAAACCCTGCCGTTCACCTCGTGTCCACCCGGGCTGTCGATCCGTTCAGGAACGGAACCATTCCGATGAGAGAATGTTCCTCATGGACCCCGTCGAACTGCTCATCCTGCTGATCGGCTCACTGGCGGTGACGGGGTTCGCCCGGGCGAAGGGCCTGCCCGCTCCCCTGCTCGTCACCGCGGTCGCCCTCGCCGCGTCGTTCATCCCCGGGCTCCCGCACATCGAGATCGACAGCGAGGTCATCCTCACCGTCGTGCTCCCCCCGCTGCTCTACTCGGCGGCACTCGACGTGTCGTGGCAGAGCTTCCAGACGTCGATCAAGCAGATCCGACGTCTCGGCATCTTCCTCGTGATCGTCACCGCGCTCGTGGTCGGCGTCGTCGCGTACTTCCTCATCCCGGACATGACGCTGCCGGCCGCGATCCTCCTCGGCGCGATCGTCGCTCCGCCGGACGCCGTGTCCGCGGCCGCGATCGGTCGGAAGCTCGGGCTCCCGCGCCGCGTCATGACGGTGCTGTCCGGTGAGAGCCTCATCAACGACGCGGCCTCGCTGACCCTGGTCCGGGTGTTCACGCTCATCATCGCGGGGACGTCGCTGACGATCTGGCAGGACCTCGGCATTTTCGGGCTCGCGATCGGCGTCGGGCTCGTGGTCGGCGGCGTGCTCGGCGTCCTGGTGCACTGGATCCGGATGCGCATCAACGACCCCGTGGTCGAGACGATCATGAGCATCCTGCTCCCCTTCGTCGCCTACATCGGGGCCGAGCACCTGTCCGGTTCCGGCGTGATCGCGGTCGTCACGGCGGGCCTCTACATCGGCTACAACTCGCCGAAGGAGGGCTACGCGACCAGGCTCCAGGAGCGCCCGCTGTGGACGAGCATCGACGTCATCCTCGAGGGCTTCGTGTTCGCGCTCATCGGCCTGCAACTCAACGACGTCGTGCAGAAGCTGATCGAGAGCGAGCGGAGCCTGGGTCAGACGTTGACCGCCGCGGTCGTGGTGCTGCTCGTCGTGATCCTGGTGCGGCCCCTCTTCGTCTTCGAGTCGTACGTCCGCAACCGCTTCAACGGGCGGTGGCTCCGCCCGCTGCGCGTCAAGCTCTCCCGCGGACACCCGTCGCTGCGGTGGATGCGCGGCTCCGCCGAACCGAAGCTCAACTGGCGCGAGCTCACCGTCATCTCGTGGACCGGGATGCGCGGCGTGGTCACCCTCGCCGCCGCGGTCTCGGTCGTCGCGAGCCCGACGGAGATCCCGGCGCAGGACACCATCTTCGTGATCGCGTTCATCGTCACCGTCGGCACCCTGTTGCTGCAGGGGCTGACGCTGCCGTTCGTGATCCGCGCCCTGAAGGTGCAGGACCCGGAGGAGGGGATCCAGGACGTCCGGAGCGAGATGCGGCTCAACGAGCGCACGACCCGGGCGGCGATCGACCTCATCGAGCAGCGACGCCCGGAGTGGGGCGAGCGCTTCGGGGTCGAGGCCACGGACGTGTTCGTCGCACGGCTCAAGGCCCGGCTCGAGCGGGCGGCCGAGACGTTCCGGCAGGACGCGGTCGAGGAGGAGACCGAGGACCAGCAGCTGCCCTCGCGACTCCGGGGCTCGCAGATGCAGGACATCCGGCGCGACCTGCTCGACCGGCGCCGCGAGATCGTGCTCGAGGAGCGCGAGAAGGGCAACCTCGACGAGGAGGTCATGCGCCGGGTGCTCGTGACGCTCGACGCCGAGGAACTCGCGATGGACTCGGCCCAGGCGTCCCGCAGCCGGAGCTGACCGCGCCGCGCGACCGCGCACGCCGCGCGACCGCGCACGCCGCGCGACCGCGCACGCCGCGCGGTCGCGCGACCGCGCACACTGCGCACCGGTCGCTGTCGGACGTCGCGGCGTATCCTGGCGCTCCGATCGAGAACAGGAGCACGTGGCCGAGTGAGCACCCCGCGGAACGACCTCCCACCGAAGCGGACCACCCGCCCGTCGACCCGCGGCACCCGTCCCCGCCGGGGGTCCTCCGTCGCTGGTCACCGTCGCGTCCGACAGGCGCCCGTCCCCGAGCCGCAGCGCATCAGCCGCTACCGGCGGTGGTACGGCACGCTGCACCCGTCGCTCCAGCTCATCGGTCTCCAGCTCTGGATGCCGCTGTTCTTCATCGTCGGGTTCTGCCTCTGCTACGTGTTCGCGTTCCACGCCCCGCACCCGCACGACGTGCCCGTCGCCCTCGTCGGCAGCGACCCGACGCTCGTCGCCGCGGTGGGCAAGGCGCTGCCGGGTGAGTACGTCTTCCACGTCTACGACTCCCTCGCCGCCGCGAAGCGCGACGTCCTCGCCGGCAGCATGGCCGTGGCGTACGACCCCTCGGCGAACGAGTTCTTCAAGGCGAGCGCGCACCAGTTCCAGGTCGCCTCACTCGTGCCCGCCACGCTGTCGGCGGTGATCGAGGCCGGCGGCGCCGCGGCCCCGAAGATCACCGAGCTCGCCCCGCTCCCCGCGTACGACGAGTACGGCACGGTGTCGATGTACGTGATGCTCGCGTGGTGCATCGGCGGCTACATGGTCGCGATGTTCATCGGGATCATGGGCGGCCCGCTCCGGCACCGCACGCGCATGGCCGTGATCGTCGTCGGCGGTCTCGTCATCTCGCTCATCACGAACACCCTCGCGGGCCCCGTCGTCGGCGCCGTCCACGGCCACTTCGTCCCGCTCGTCCTCATCGCGTGGGGCTGGATCGTGGCGATCGGCCTCGCGGTCAACGGCCTGAGCTACTTCGCCGGTCGGTTCATCGCCGCGCCGGCCATGATCTGCTTCGTCTTCCTCTCGATGCCGTCGTCGGGCGGCGCCTACCCGAAGTGGTTCATGCCGGAGCCGTTCGCGTGGCTCAACAACGTCGTCGTCGGTTCGAGCATGGTCGACATGATCAAGCACCAGATCTACGGCGTCGGCCCCGGTCTGACGCGGGGACTGATCACGATGGCGTGCTACGCCGGGGCGGGCCTGGTGCTGATGTACTTCGGCAAGATGTGGTGGGAGCACCGACGCATCCGCGCGATCGTCACCGGCCGGACGACGATGTTCCAGGACGCCCAGACCGCGAACCGTGAGTTCCTCGGCAAGCAGCGCGACCACGAGCTGGAGCGACACGGGCTCACCTCGACGGAGACCGGCACGCTCAGCGTGCTGCGCGACGACGAGTGGGAGGACGAACGGGCCGGCGGCGACGTCTTCATGGGCGGTCGCGACGGCCTCGAGACCGAGAGCACGCCGACCGGTCGCGTCCCGGTGGTGCGCTCGGGTGAGCGACCGGCTCCCGCGGGACGGCCGGGAGGCCCGACCAGCGCGCCGCGCACGCGTCCCGTCCCACGGACGGACGGCTCCAGGGCACCGGCCCGCACCGACGTGCCGGCTCGCTCGTCCGCGCGGACCGGCGGCGGTTCCGACGACCGCCCCCACGGCCGGCACGCGGAGCGCTGAGGCCCGTACCACCGGGCGTATCCTGGGCGCATGAACCCGCGCATCGCCTGGCACCGCGTCCTCGTCACCGTCGTCGTCGTGTTCCTCGCCCTCGCGGTCGTGTTCTACGCGCTGAGCGTGTTCCTGGCCCCCGCCGACGGCCGGAACACCGCCGGGCTGTTCGTCGGCTGGGCGATGTTCGCGATGATCGGCGCGATCGGGTTCGGCATCGTGGACTTCTTCGTGCGCCCGCTCGGTGGCCGAAGCGGCGACGCCGACGTCATGGCCGCCGCGGAAGAGGCCCGCACGGGCAGCACCCGCACACAGCAGGTCCGCTGATCACGCTCCGGTGAACCCGGCCACGGTCGCGTTGTCCTCCGCGAACGTGAAGCGTGCCCGGACCCGGCCGCCCGCGAGCACCCCGGGCAGCCAGTACTGTGCGTCGTCCCACATCGCCCGGTAGGGAACGGCGTCGACCGGGATCCACCGGGGCTCGAGCTCGTCGCTGCCCGTCGGGTCCCCCTGCCAGCGGCGGCAGACGAACACGTCCGAGACCTGGGACCAGGACGGCCGGAACGGGAACCGGTAGTCCAACGTGCCCCGTGCCTCCAGGTCGTCGGGGTCGAGCCGCAGGCCGACCTCCTCGGCCACCTCGCGGACGGCCGTGTCGACCGCCGCCTCGCCGGGCTCCCGCTTCCCGCCGGGGCCGACCAGGCGACCGGTGCCGAGCCCGCGCCGCTTCTCGCCGAGGAGCACCTCGGGACCGTCGGCGCCGTCACGGAGCAGGTACACGACGACCACGGCCGGGTGCTGGATCGTGCGGTCGGCGCGTTCGGTCACGCCCCCAGTGTGGCGTACGCTCGTTGCATGGCAGGCGTGCTGCGGGGGCATCATGGCTGAGTCCCGCAGGTCGGGGCGCAGCCTCGAAGTGTTGCGTGCCGAGGCCGCCGAGGAGATCTCGATGCTCGTCGAGCACCGGAGCCGTCAGGGCGAGGACCCGTGGGACTTCATGCCGACGCTGCCGACCGTCGACGAGCAGGTCGTGCTCATCCTCCGCGCCGACTCCCTCGAGCTCGACGCCGCGATCGGCAAGCGGAGCGCGCAGTGGTCGATGCACCCGGCGTCCGGGCAGGGCACCGCCATGGGCGAGGAGTACCACCGCCTGCGCCGCATCGCGCTGCAGCACCCGGAGCTGACCGAGGCGGTCTGGAAGCTCATGGGGGCGCTCCCCGACGCGAGCTGACCGGCGCTCGCGGCGCCGGGCGCGGCCCGGTGCGGGGGCCAGCCGCGCTGCGGTTGGATGGGGACATGACCGAAACCGTCCTCGCGATCCTCAACCAGCCCTCCCGCGACGCCGCGCCGCACGACCCGGACGCCGACACGTTCTGGTTCGCCGCCCCGCTCGAGGAGCACGTGCAGGTGCAGGACCTCGGGATCATCCGCGGCGACGGCGTGTTCGAGACCATCACCGTGGTGGACGGCCGGCCGCAGGCGCTCGAACCGCACCTGGCGCGCTTCGAACGCTCCGCCCGCATGCTCGACCTGCCCGTCCCGGACGCCGACGCCTGGCGCCGCACGATCGAGGCCGTGTGCGCCGAGCTCGACCCCGTCCGCGAGGGCTTCGTGAAGACCGTGCTCACCCGGGGCGTCGAGGGCTCCGTCCGTCCGACCGGCTGGGCGTACGCGGCGCCGTCGGGTGATCAGACGCCGGCCCGCACC
Source organism: Curtobacterium sp. 458 (assembly GCF_030406605.1). Lineage (NCBI taxonomy): Bacteria > Bacillati > Actinomycetota > Actinomycetes > Micrococcales > Microbacteriaceae > Curtobacterium > Curtobacterium sp. 458. Next base: position 3,554,338 of record NZ_CP129104.1, read on the forward strand.
GAGGGCATCTCGGTCGTGACGCTCGACCGCGGCTACCGGCACGACGTCGAGCGCACGTCGCCGTGGCTCCTGCAGGGCGCGAAGACGCTGTCCTACGCGGTGAACATGGCGGCGCTGCGGGAGGCCGACCGCCGTGGGGCCGACGACGCGCTGTTCGTGTCGACGGACGGCTACGTGCTCGAGGGCACCCGGGCGAACCTGGTCCTGTCCGTCGGCGGTCGGCTCGTGACGCCCCGCACCGACATCGGCATCCTCGCCGGGACCACGCAGGCCGACGTGTTCCGGTTCGCCGAGGACGCCGGCATCGACACCGCCTACGAGCTCGTGACGCTCGCCGACCTCGAGGCCGCCGACGCCCTCTGGCTCGTGTCGAGCGTCCGGCAGGCGGCGCCGATCCGGTCGGTGAACGGGGTCACGCGGGCGATGGACCTGCCGCTCACCGAGCGCATCAACGAGTTCCTCCTGTCGCGCGAGGCCTGAGCGCGCGGGTCGCGCAACCCGACCCGACAACGGACGGGAGGCTCGTGGCGGCGCCGCCACGAGCCTCCCGACCGTCACCTGGTCACCAGCGCTCGCTGGTGACCCCCTGTCCGTCGGCCCACGCGAAGACCTGGGCGCCCTCGATCCAGACGCGCGTCGCGCGGCTGGTCGCGGCGAGCGGGTCACCGTCCCACAGGACGAGGTCGGCGTCGTGGCCGACCTCGAGCCGGCCCACGCGGTCGCCGAAGCCGAGGATGTCGGCCGGGTTGACCGTGAGCGCCTCGAGCGCGGTCTGCCACGGCAGGCCTTCCTTCACGGCGGCCGTGGCCTGGTCGACGAGCATGTTGATCGGCACGACCGGCGCGTCCGTCGTGATGGCGACCCGGACCCCGGCAGCGGCGATCGTGGCGAGGTTCGGGATGCCGCGGTCGCGGAGCTCGACCTTCGACCGGCTCGTGAAGAGCGGTCCGTAGATGACCGGGATCGCCTTCTCCGCGAGGACGTCGGCGATCTTGTGCGCCTCGGTGCCGTGGTTCACGACGAGGCGGTAGCCGAACTCCTCGGCGAGGCGGATCGCGGTCGCGATGTCGTCGTGCCGGTGGGTGTGCTGGTCCCAGGCGAGCTCGCCGTCGAGCACGCGGACGAGCGTCTCCTTCGTGAGGTCGCGGGCGAACGGGTCGCCCTTCGCCTCGGCGGCGTCGCGGGCGGCACGGTAGTTCTGGGCCTCGACGAACGCGTCACGGATGATCTTCGCGACGCCGAGCCGCGTGGACGGGGTCTGTCCCTTCCCGCCGTACACGCGCTTCGGGTTCTCGCCGAGCGCGCTCTTCACGCTCACCGAGTCGGAGATGAGCTGCTCGTCGATCGTCCGGCCGCCCCACGTCTTGATCGCGACGGTCTGGCCGCCGATCGGGTTGCCGGAGCCGGGCTTGACGACGATGCTCGTGACACCGCCGGCGAGGGCGTCGCGGAAGCCCTCGTCCTGGATGTCCACGGCGTCGATCGCGCGGACGCCGGCCATGTTCGGGCCGGTCATCTCGTTCGTGTCGTTGCCCGCCTCGCCGTTGGCCTCCTCGTGGATGCCGACGTGGCCGTGTGCCTCGACGAAGCCGGGGACGAGCCACGCACCGGCGGCGTCGACCACGGGCATGCCGTCCGGCGGGGAGACGTCGGGACCGATCGCCGTGATCTTCCCGTCCTCGACGACGACCGCCCCGCCGTCGAACTCCGGGGAGCTGACGGGGACGACGTGGGCACCGGTGATGGCGAAGGAGTTGGTCATGCCTGCCACGCTAGCGGGACCCCGTGCATGCGACATCCGGATTCCTGGCGGTCGGCTCGCACGCCGTCGTACCGTGCGGACCGTGCCCCATCCGCTCCCCCTCTCCCGCCGGTCGGGATCGTCCGCGCCCTCGCGGCCGGAGTCCGCACCCCTGCAGCGGTGGCCCGCGCACGCGCAGGTCGTCGTGCCGTGGCGGAGCAGTGCGCGCGGGCCGAGGGCCGACCGGATGCTGCGCGAGATCACTGCCTCCCTGCCGCCGCGGATCGCCGCCGCGGAGTGGTCACCCGATGCCGGCACCGAACAGCTCCTCGCACACGCAGCACACGCGCTGCGGACCGTCGACGCCGAGCACGGGCACGTCCTCTTCGGGCTGTCGTCGATCATGGTCCGGACGGAAGCCGTGGCCTCGTCGCGGATCGAGCACGAGCACGCGACCCTCGACGACCTGGCGCGCGCCTCCGTCGGCGGACGGGCGAACCCGAGCGCGACGACCGTGGCACGAGCCGGCGCGGCACTCGAGCGCCTCGCGGCGAGCGCTGCGGACGGTGCGGTCACCGAAGCGGCACTCCTCGCCGCCCACCGGGCGCTCATGGCCGACGACCCGGTGGACGCCCGGTACGCCGGGCGGTACCGCGACGTCCAGAACTGGATCGGCGGTGGACCGACGCCTCGACTGGCGACGTACGTCCCACCGCCCGCCGCCGCGGTCCCGGAGCTGATGGAGGACCTGCTGGCCTTCGTGCACCGTGACGACCTCCACCCGATCGCGCAGGCCGCCCTCGCCCACGCCCAGTTCGAGTCGATCCACCCGTTCACCGACGGCAACGGTCGGATCGGTCGTGCACTCGTCGCAGCGGTCCTCCGCCGACGGGGCCTGGGCATTCGGGTGAAGGCTCCGGTCGCCGTGGTGCTCGCGGCCGAGCGTGCGCGGTACTTCGGCCGGCTCGCCGCGTACCGGGACGGCGACGTGGACGACCTCGTCCGCGACCTCGCGATCGCGATCGGCACCGTCTGCGACGAGGCGACGCTCTCGGCGTTGGTGCTCCGGGAACACCGGGCGTGGCTCGACACCCTCGGGCTGCCCCCGGCGTTGGTCGGCGTGCTCGCGCGCGAGTCCTCCGTGTCGGAGGACACGCTCGACGGTCTGCTCGACGACCGGGTGGACGCGGTGGTCCGGCGTCTGTGCGGTGCCGGCGTGCTCCGGTCCCTGACCGAACGGCGCCGGCGACGGGTGTGGCGGGTCGAGGGTGTCGCTGCCGAGTTCGAGGCCTTCACCGCGCGGGTCACCGACGCGGTGCTCGCACGGGCGGGCCGAGCTGCGTGACGGCGCCGGCGCTCTCGGGCCGGGCCGGGCGACGGCGATGGCGCGGCCGGGCCGGGCTGCGTGACGGCGCCGGCGCTCTCGGGCCGGACTGTGTGAGGGCGCCTGCGCATAGGGTGGAGCGGTGAGCAGCGAGCACGAACAGGCCACCCCGCCCACCGCCGCGAAGCGCCCGGTCACCCGGACGCACCACGGCATCGACTTCGTCGACGACTACGAGTGGCTGCGTGACAAGGAGTCCCCCGACACGCTCGCGTACCTCGAGGCCGAGAACACGTACACCGACGCGGCGACGGCGCACCTCGCACCGCTGCGCGACCGCATCTTCGGCGAGGTCAAGGCCCGCGTGCAGGAGACCGACCTCTCCGTCCCCGTGCGGATGGGCGGCTGGTGGTACTTCACCCGCACGGCCGAGGGATCGCAGTACGGCGTGCAGTGCCGAGCGCCGATCGCCGGTCCGGACGACTGGACGCCGCCGTCGATCGAGACCCCTGCCGACGGCGGTCCCGGCACGCTCCCTGGCGAGGAGGTCGTGCTCGACGGCAACGTCCTCGCCGAGGGACACGACTTCTTCTCGCTCGGCTCCTACGACATCTCCGACGACGGCACCCGGCTGCTGTACGGCGTCGACGTCGCCGGTGACGAGCGCTACACGCTGCACGTGCGCGACCTGACGACGGGCGAGGACCTCGGCGACGAGATCCCGAACACCGGTGCCGGTGCCACGTTCGACCCCTCCGGCCGCTTCGTCTTCTACCCGACGGTCGACGACTCCTGGCGTCCGGACCGCATCTGGCGGCACAGCGTCGGCGCGCCCGCCGCCGAGGACGTCGTCGTGTTCGAGGAGTCCGACGACCGGTACTGGGTCGGTGTCGGCGTCACGCGGTCGTCGCAGTACATCGTCATCGAGCTCGGGTCGAAGATCACCTCCGAGGCGCTCGTCCTCGACGCGGCGGACCCGACCGGCGAGTTCCAGGTCGTCTGGCCGCGGCGCGAGGGCGTCGAGTACGAGATCGAGCACGCCATCGTCGGCGGCAGCGACCGGTTCCTCGTGCTGCACAACGACGGCGCCGAGAACTTCGAGCTGGTCGACGTCCCCGCCGACGACCCGACCTCCGAACAGGACCGCCGCGTCGTCGTCGCCCACCACCCGGAGCGCCGGATCGAGTCGGTCGACGCCTTCGCCGGGCACCTCGCGCTCGAGTACCGGTCCGAGGCGCTCCCCCGCGTCGCGATCATCCCGATCGAGGACGACGGCTACGGCGACGCGCACGAGGTCCCCTTCGACGAGGCCCTGTTCTCCGCCGGACTCGGCGGCAACCCCGAGTGGGAGCAGCCCACGCTCCGGATCGGCTTCACGTCGTTCGTGACCCCGTCGGAGGTGAGCGACCTCGACCTCGCGAGCGGCGAGGTCACCGTCCTCAAGCGCCAGCCGGTGCTCGGCGGGTACGACCCTGCGGACTACGTGCAGGAGCGCGACTGGGCCACCGCGGCGGACGGCACCCGCGTGCCGATCTCGCTCGTGTGGCGCCGGGACGCCGTCGACCCCGGGCAGCCCGCACCACTGCACCTCTACGGCTACGGCTCGTACGAGCACTCCATCGACCCGGGCTTCAGCGTCATGCGACTGAGCATGCTCGACCGCGGCGTCGTGTTCGCCGTGGCGCACGTCCGGGGCGGCGGCGAGATGGGTCGGCACTGGTACGAGGACGGCAAGACCCTCACGAAGAAGAACACCTTCACCGACTTCGTCGCGGTCGCGTCGCACCTGATCGACAGCGGGCGGACGTCGGCCGAGCGCCTCGTCGCCGAGGGCGGCAGCGCCGGTGGGCTCCTCATGGGCGCCGTCGCGAACCTCGCACCCGAGCGGTTCGCCGGCATCCTCGCGGCCGTCCCGTTCGTCGACGCACTGACGAGCATCCTCGACCCGGACCTGCCGCTCACGGTGATCGAGTGGGACGAGTGGGGCGACCCGCTGCACGACCCCGAGGTGTACCGGTACATGAGCGAGTACTCGCCGTACGAGAACGTCCGCGACGACGTGCAGTACCCGAAGATCCTCGCGGTGACGTCGATCAACGACACCCGGGTGCTCTACGTCGAGCCCGCGAAGTGGACGGCACGGCTGCGTGAGGTCGGCGCACCGGTGCTGCTGAAGACCGAGATGGCTGCGGGGCACGGCGGTGTGAGCGGCCGGTACGCGTCGTGGAAGGAGCGGGCGTTCGAGCTCGCGTGGCTGCTCGACACGCTCGGGCTGGCCGAGGTCTCGCCGGCCGCGGCGGACGCGGACCCCATCGCCGCCGGCTGAGCGCGGTGCCGACTGAGCGCGGCGCCGGCTGAGCGCGGTGCCGGCGACCCAGCCGCGCGGCTGGGTCGCCGGCACGGCACTCACACCCGGTTGAGCGTGTGCACCGCCTCGTCGTAGGACTGCTCGGCGAGCCGCACCCGGTCTCCCGCGAGCACGCCGTAGCCGAACGTCCCCTCGCCACCACGCTCCGCGATCCCCGAGTTCACCCGCAGCTGCTCGAGCGCGTGCAGGGAACGGACCCGCTCGGTGAGGACCTCGGCCGCGTTGCCGATGCGCTTCCACAGCGCGTGCGGGAACGCGTCGTCGCCGAGGACGTCCATCGCCATCCGTGCGCGGAGCGTCGCCGTCCACGCGAGTTCGGTCGCGGCGAGGGCAGCGGCCTCGCGCTCGATCACGGCGACCTCGGCGTCCTCGTCGGCGACGGCGTCTCGCACGAGATCCCGCACGCGCGGCTTCTCGATCGCCGAGACGTCCTGTGCGACGTGCTTCGGGGACCGCAGGGCCCAGGCGGTCGGTTCGGGCCGTTCCACGGCGTCGTCGAGCGCATCGAGCAGCTCGAGGAACGGCTCGGTGTGCAGGAACGACACGACGTCGCGGATCGCGTGCGCGCGCCGTTCGCGCGTGGCGGCGAGGATCCGCTCGCGGGTCATCGCGTCGACGAGGGCGTCCTGCGCCGGGGTGGATGCCCGGGGCAGTCGCTCGACGAGGTACTCGGCGAGCGCGGCTCGGGCGGTCACGACGGCCAGGCCGTCCGCCGCCTCGGCAGCGCGGTCGAACTCCTCGGTCGGCGCGAACGCCGGTCGGTACGAGCCGAGGACGGCGGCGATCCCGAGCGCGGTGGAAGCGGTCTCGCGGAGGTCCACGGTCGGCGCGGTCGACTGGTCGCGCAGGTCGGCCTGCTGCTCGAGCAGCGATGCGCGCAGCTTCCGCAGACGCTTCGTGAGCGCGCGGGCGGCGGTGCCCTTCTCGGGCTTGTCGCCGGTCTGGAGGCGCGGTGCCGGTGCGCCGGCCAGCCCACGTGCCAGCTTGGACGAGACGGCGGCGGGGCCGGCCCCCACGGCCGCGAAGCGTCCGTCGAGGGCGGCGAAGAGCTCGTGCGCGATCTGCTCGTCGACGCCGCCGACGGTCTCGACCTCGACCTCGCGCCAGGTGCGCGGCGTCTCGGGGGCGTCGTCGTCGAGGCGCTGCGCGCGGACGGTGTCGTCGGCGAGCTCCGCGATCTGGTCGCCGTCCTCGTCGAGGAGCCGTGTGACGGTGCGGGTGGTGGTGATCCGGACGACCGGACGCAGGCCACGACCCCGGCGCTCGGTGAAGAGTGCGGCGAGGACCTCGTCAGGAACGGTGTCGGCGTCATCGGTGAGCGGGAAGTGCTGCTCGTGCCGGACGGTGTCGGAGGCCGCGCGCTTGATGTGCCAGCCGGCGTCGACACCACCGGTGCGGCGGCGGACGGTCACCCGTGCGGCCACGAGGTCGTACCGCTCGGTGTCCCAGTAGGTGGCATCGAGCTCGAACGGCTCCTGCCGGTCGGGCTGCAGGATGCCCCCGACGCCGATCAGGTCGGGCAGGTCGCCGCCCTCGGGCAGGTCGTAGGTGCGCTCGATCTCGAGGTGCGTGTCACTCACGCGCTCTTGTCTACCAGGGCTCGCTCGGGTGCCACGAACCGTCGCCGCCGATCTGTGGAGAACCGGCTGGCGACGAAGCCCGCCAGGATGAGCGCGAGGTACGGGACCCCGACGAGGATCGGGTTCCACTCGGCAGGGAGCAGTGCCCACAGCGCCCCGGTGTGCTCCGCGTACGTGAGGACCATCGGGAGGGCGGCGAGCGTCCAGGCCGGCCAGGGCGTGCTCGTCGCGACGAACCATCCGACGAGGGGCAGGAGCGTCAGGAGCAGGGAGAACTCGAACGGGATCGGCCCGACCGACGAGAGGAACGGGAGGAGGACCACCACCACGGTCGCCGCGAGGACCGTGCTCGCCCCGATCCACCGTCGAGGAACGCTCACCGGCAGCACGAGGATCGCCAGCGCGACGGCGACACCGGGGACGACGTGCACGAGCGTCTCCCCCGCGAGCGTCCCGACGACGCGCTCGGTCCACGACGCGGAGTTCGTCTGCAGGAGCAACCACACGCCGGAGGCGAGCAACGACACGATCGCAACGGACACGAGGACGGGCAGGGTCCGGATGCGGTGCGGTTCGGGACGGACGTCGAGCGGAGCTGCGGTCATGGCGGTCCCCCAGGTGGTGCGACGGTCGGCACGGCGGTGGAACACCGCCGTGGTGAAGGCACCGAACGCGAGCGCGGTCGGCGAGAGGTCGAGTTCGGCGGCGCCCTGCACGTCGGCGGACCACTGCTCTCGGCGATTTTCCCGGTGTGCGGCCGGCGTCATCGCGACGGCGGCGGCGACGAGCGCGCGGTCGAGCGCGCTCACGACGCCACCGGCCGGTTCGTCGGACGGGCGGCACCCGTGGAGCGTGCGGCGGCACGGGCGGCGTCGGCACGGGCGTCGACGAGCTCGCGCGCCGCGACCGCTCCGTCCCCGGTGAACTCGTAGAGCCGTCGGCGTGGTCCGGACCGTTCGGCGTCGTCGTCCCAGCTCGAGCGGATCCACCCGAGTTGTTCGAGTCGCTCGAGGATCGGGTACACGGTGCCCGCCTGGCGCCCGGTCGCCTTGATGACGAGCAGTCCCCAGGTCGGCCCGTCCGCGGCGAGCAACGCGTCGAGGACGTCGAGCGTGGGAGCGGTCACGCGCTTGATCGGTTCCATAATGCGAACCTACCTATGTAGAACAAGCACGTCAAGCTATGTAGGACAAGCGGCACGCCGCGCCCAGACAGCCGGGTTACCCTGAGCGCATGAGCGAGACGATCACCCGTGACCAGTTCGTGCCCGATGCCGGCGGCGTCACGATGTTCACGACGAGCTGGTGCGGCTACTGCGCCCGGCTGAAGAACCAGATGACGAAGGCGGGCGTGCCCTTCCGCGAGGTCGACATCGAGCAGACCCCGGGCACCGCTGAGCTCGTCGCCGAGGTGAACGGCGGCAACCAGACCGTGCCGACGCTCGTGTTCCCGGACGGCAGCACCGCGACGAACCCCTCCCTCGCCGAGGTCCAGTCGCGCGTCTGACGCGCAACACCACGAAACGGACACAGCACCACGGGGAACCGTGGTGCTGTGTCCGTTTCGTGGTTCTGCCGCGCCGAGCGCTACCGCGCCCCGCGCTCCAGCGCCTCGGTGAGCAGCGCCGCCATCGCGTCGAGCTGGATGTCGCCCGAGTCGACGATCTCCTCGTCCGAGCCGTCGAGCGCCCGTGCGGCCAGCGACGCCTTCGAGTCGATGAGGTCCGCGATCTTCGTGTCGATCGTCTGTGCGGCGATGATCCGCCACGCGGTGACCGGCTCCTCCTGCCCGATGCGGTGCACGCGGTCGATCGCCTGCGTCTGCTCGGCGCTCGTCCACGACAGCTCGGCCAGCACCACGTTGGACGCGACCTGCAGGTTCAGGCCGACGCCCGCCGCGGTGAGCGAGCACACGATGACGGCGACGTCGGGGTCGTTCACGAACGAGTCGATCTCGGCGGTCCGCTGCGTCGGGGTCTGGTCGCCGCGGATCGTGGCGGTGCGCAGACCGCGGCGGGCGAAGACCTCCTCCGCCTGGTCCATCACGTCGAGGTGCTTCGCGAAGAACACGACCTTGCCGACGTTCGACGCGAGCTGCGCGGCGTAGTCGGCGGCGAGCTGTGCCTTGGCGCGGCCGATCCGCCGCACCATCGAGAACACGTTCTCGCCGGTCGACGAGGCGTCCTGGTCCTCGAGCTCCCACCGCGCGACCTGGCGGACGAGCTTGTGGTCGATGCCGACGACCGGGTCCTGCCCGGTGCGGGCGTCGAGCGCCTGGTGGTAGCGGCGGACGAGCTTCGCGGTGAGCTCGCGCTCGGCGTCGCGGATCGAGCGGCCCTCGTCGCCGTCGAGCTCCACCGGGATGTCGGCGATGCGACGGGCGGGGATGTCCGCGGCGACGTCGACCTTGCGACGCCGGACGATGCCGAGGTCGATGACGGCCTTCCGAGCCTCGGTGAAGAAGCCCTGGTCGGCCGGCGTGAGACCGATCTCCTCGAGCTCGTTCATGAGCTTCGCGCGCGGCTTCTTGTCGTCGATCCAGCCGAGGAACTCCCAGATGGTGCGGAAGTCCTCGACGGAGTTGATGAGCGGGGTACCGGTCAGTGCCATGAGCAGCGGCGCGGCCACCCGAGAGCGGATCTTCTCGGCGAGCTGCAGCACGAACCGGGACCGCTGCGAGTCCTTGTTCTTGATGAAGTGTGCCTCGTCGACGACCATGCCCTTGAACCCGAAGGACCCGAGCCAGCCGACGTGCCGGTCGAGGATCTCGTAGTTCACGATGACGATGTCGGCGAACCCGTCGAGGTCGTCGCCGTCGCCGTGGATGACGGTCGCGGTCCGGTTCGGGACCCAGCGAGCGGCCTCACGTGCCCAGTTCGTCTTGACGACGTTCGGGACGACCACGAGCAGCGGGAACGCGTTCGCGGCCTCGGCGGCGAGGAGCGACTGGGCGGTCTTGCCGAGACCGGGCTCGTCGGCGAGCAGGAACGTGCGGTGCCCGTGCGACGCGGCAGCGACGAGCTCGGCCTGGTGCTTCATGAGCGTCGTGCCGGACTTCGAGTGCAGGGTCGTGGGCTCCGGCAGCGGCATCGACGCCGCTCCTCCGCCCGCGCCGTACTCGAACGACTTGAACAGCGGGCCGAACAGCTCCCAGTTCGCCAGTCGACGCGGGTGCGCGACGGGCTGGTCGGCGAGCGCGAAGTCGGGCGCGAGGAACGGGTTCGCGAGCTGTCGCTGCACGACGGCCTGCGGCACGACCGAGCGCACGGGCGTCTCGACGGTCGGCGACGGCTCCGCCGCGATGACGAGGTCCTCGGGCTGGAGCTCCATGCCACCGGCGATCATCATGTCGCGCTTGACCGTCCGGGTGGCCTCGCTGACGGAGGCCTCCTCGGTCAGGAGCTGGATCACGCTCGTGTCGCGCGCCGCCGTCTTCGCGAGGATCGTCGCCACGCCGTCCAGCCGCTTGAGCTGCTCGGCCCGCTGGGCGTCGGTGAGGTCCGTGTCCGCCTTGACCCGTGCACGTTCCTCGCGCATGAGCAGGGCGACCGCCTGGAACTTCGAGCGGTTCGACGCCTTGAGCGGTCCGCGCTGGGCCGCCGCCTCGACCTCGCGGACGGCGCGGGCGAGGACGGGGATGACGCCGTCGTTGTCGAGCGGCCTGGTGCGGCGCGACGCGGTCCGCGTCCCGCCGGCAGCACGCCGGGTGCCTGATCGAGCCAACGCTCCTCCTGTTCCGCCCGTTCGTCACGGGCGAGCCGCCGATCGGCGGAAGTCTCCGTCCGGGCCCAGGTGGTCCCGGCACATCCGGGCCACCGTGGCCCGTCGTCCGCCGGTCCCCCGCCGCCACGCTCCAGGAGCGTCCGCGGTCGGTTCCACGCGGGTGCCTGCGGCCACCCCTCGGGTGACCGCGTGACGGCCCGCGCCGGGATCCGGCGCCGTCACACGCACGTGACGCCCCCTCGGAGCGGCCACGGATCCGGCGCCCGCGTCCGCCAAGCGGCAGACCGGTCCTGTCTGGATGCGACGGGACGCGCGGGCACGCGGTGCGTGCACGTTCAGTTTACTCCCCGACCACCGACGGAGGCGAGTCGGCGTTGCCCGCGCGCGTCGTGCCTCCAGGCCGTGTGATCGTCACCCGGCCGGGAGGCGCGGTGCACGCCCGCCGGACCGCCTCGGGATCTGCGCGGCGGAGCCGGCCGGGAGGCACGGTGCGGGACCGGCGGACCGGCGTCAGACCCGCGGTGCGGAGCGCGGACGGACGACGCCGTCGGACGGGGCGACGGGGGTCGCCTCGGCGAGCGCGGCGCGCGTCGCCGCGAGCAGCTGCTCCGCCGTGGCGATGCCGGTCGCGGAGCCGGTCGTCGCCTGACCGCCCGCGTGCGCGAGCAGCTGCGCGCCGATCGCGGGACCGATGCGGTCGGCCTCGGCGGGGTTCCGTGTGACCCAGTCGCGGGCGATCGCGTCCGCGAGCCGTTCCGCCGCCGCACCGCGGTCGGCGTCGCCGCGGGACCGGTGCCAGAGCCCGGTGACCACCAGGTGTGCGACCACGGCGCCCACGTCGCGGACCGGGTAGCCCCAACCCGCGGTGTCGATGTCGAGGAGGCCGGAGATGCGCCAGGGCTCGTCCTCGTCGACGAAGACCTGCTCGAGGTGGAGGTCACCGTGTACGACCTGCTTCGTGCCGCTCGTCCACCCGATCGAGCGCCGGCCGATCGCGTCGTACAGCCGGTCGATCTCCTCGGCGTCCTGCGGCAGCGCGGCGACCAGCGTGCGACGGTGCCAGTCCGCGTGGTCCATGGCGTCCGCTCGGGCCTGCTGGGTCATCGGGACCGTGGCGATCCGCCCGGAGAGCGCGGCGAGCGACGCCACGAAGCGCGGGTCGTCGGCGATGTCGAGGATGCGGCTGCCCGCCGGGACCCCGCGGATGCGTTCGAGCACGAGCAGCCCGTCGCCGCGGCTCGACAGCACGCGCGGCACCGGGAGGCCGGCCGCGACGAACTGTTCGTGCGACCGCACGATCGGCGCGACGCGGTGCGGACGGACGACCTTGAGGAACACCGTGCCCTCGGGGGCGTCGACGCGGACCACGGCGCGCTTGCCGGGTCGGTACGCGGCGACCGTCAGCGTCGGGTCGGTGACCGGCATGCCGAGCGTGGTGAGGAGTTCGGCGACGGCGTCGCGGTACGTCACCTGCGGCAGGACCGGCAGGCCGGGGTCGTTCGGGTAGGCCCACACCGAGACCGGCTCCCCGGTGGCGGGGTCCGTGACGATCGCGCTGTTCTGGTCGTGGGTGCCGCCGGTGTCGACGTACGTCAGCACCGTCGCCCGCTGCCCTCCGCGGTCGACCGTGTCGACCTCGTAGCCGTAGAGGTAGCCGTTGCCCGAGGGCTCGACCGAGTGGGCGCGCGCGGCCACGACGGAGGTCCCGGAGCCGGCGAAGGCCTGCGGGATGACGCGCTCGTGGTTGGGCCACACGGGATCAGTCAACCGTGTCCGCGCGGTTTCGTCGCGTTCGTGCACGGCCCGTCGTGCGGCTCGTGGCTACCGTGTGTGACGTGAACCCGGTCGCGAGGCTCCGCAGCTCCAGCCGCACCCCCTTCCTGCAGGTCGTGAAGACCGCGGTCGCGGTGGTCGCGGCGGTGCTCCTGTGCCGACTGCTCATCCAGGGGCCGTTCCCGACCTTCGCCGCGATCGCCGCGCTGCTCGTCGTCCAGCCGAGCATCAACCAGTCCTTCGTGAAGGGACTCGAGCGGAGCGCCGGCGTCGTGCTCGGCGTCGTCCTCGCGACCGGGGTGCACCTGCTGCTCGGGGACAGCGTCTGGGTGGTGCTGCTCGTCGTCGTGCTCGCGATCCTCATCGCCTGGGCGCTGCGTCTGACCCCGACGTCCGCGACCCAGGTCGGCATCAGCGGCATGCTCGTGCTGACCGCGGGTGTCGTCACGCCGAACTACTCGGCCGACCGCATCCTCGAGACCGTCGTCGGCGCGGTCGTCGCCCTCGTGGTGAACGCCGCGCTCGTACCGCCGGTGCTGCTCGAACCCGCGCACCTCGCGGTCGCCCGGCTCGCGCGCGACACCGCGGCAGCGTTCGAACGGATCGCGGTCGGGCTCACCGAGGGGTGGGACCACGACCGGTGGCACGAAGCGCTGCTGCAGGCCCGCGCCCTGCGGTCCCAGCACCTCCGCGCCGAGGCGTCGATCGGGGCCGCGCGCGAGTCCCTCACGATGAACCCGCGGCGGAGTCGGCACCGGGACGTCCTCGACCGGGACGCCGCGGTCGCGGAGCACCTGCGGGTACTCGTCACCCGGGTCACCGGCATGACGCGGGCGATCCAGGACAACACCGGGCCGGACCTCGTGGCCGATCCGGTCGTCGGGCGGATCGCCACCGAGGTCGCGCGGATCGGGTCGGACGTCCGGGCGCTCAGCCAGCGGGTCGAGGCGAGCGAGCTGCCCGTCGTGGAGGAGCCGGCGTTGACGGCGCCGCTCGAGGTGCTGCGGCCGAACTCGCAGCACTGGATCCTGATCGGGGCGTTGCTCGAGGACATCCGGCGCGTGCGCGAGGAGCTCCTCGGAGAGGACGACTGACGCTGCGGCGCGGGGCGCTTCGCGGGGTCGGCGCCGCTTCGCGGGGCCGAGTCTCGCGTGAGGCGGGGCGTGCGCCGCTTCGCGGGGCCGAGTCTCGCGTGAGGTGGGGCGTGCGCCGCTTCGCGGGGCCGAGTCTCGCGTGCGGCGACGGTTCTCGCGCTCCGGGCCGCGAGGAGTGTCGCGCAGCGCGAGTCTCGCGGCACCGGGCACCGGGCACCGGGCACCGGGCACCGGGTCAGCGTCGGGCGACGGCGGCCTCGGCGGCGGTGTGCACGATGTCGTCCCAGAGGACGCTCGACGGCACGACGGCACCCGCGTCGAACACGTCGACCCGGACGACCTCGGCCTCCGCGAAGCGGCTGATCTCCGCGACCGCCGCGTCCGTCCCGGCCTCGAGCGCCGCGCGGCTCGCCACGTCGGGCACGGCCGTCCGGAGTTCCGCGACGACCCTCCCCCGGCGGTCGTCCGCGAGGCCCTCGAGCGCGCAGACGCTCTTCCACGCTGCGTCGAGTTCGATCCGGAGCCGGATGATCGCCGGGTGGTCCGGCGTCTCGGTCATGGTCATGGTGGTGCCCCCGTGCGGACCCAGCGTCGGGCGCGCTCGGTCCGATCGCACTCTAGCAATGAAGAGAGCAGTCCTCATGTCCCTCGAACGCGGGACAGAACGTTCTACTGCCGGACTGTTCTGTGACGAGATTCAGCCGGATCGGCGCAGGGATCTCCCGCGCGTACAGGTTCGATGCCACGATGGGGTCGAGGAGGTCCACTATGCGGTTGTTGGTGGTCGAGGACGACGACGAGATGCGCGCCCTCATGGAACGCGGACTCGCTGCCGAGGGGTACCGCGTGGTCGCGGTCGAGAACGGTGTCGAGGCGCTCATCGCACTCGGGGAGCAGTCGTTCGACCTGGCGGTCGTCGACGTCATGATGCCGGGCATGTCCGGCTTCGAGCTCGCCCGACGGATCCGCGAGCGGGAGGACCCCGTGCGCATCCTGCTGGTCACCGCGCGTGATGCCGTCGACGACCGCGTGTTCGGTCTCGACGCCGGCGCGGACGACTACCTCACGAAGCCCTTCGCCTTCGCCGAGCTCACCGCCCGGCTCCGCGCGCTCGGCCGCCGCGAGACCGCCGGCGCGCCCCGCACGATCGAGGTCGGTGACGTGGCGATCGACTCCGAGGCGCGTCGCGTCGCGATCAAGGGCCAGCGCGTGGCGATGAGCCCGACCGAGTTCGCGCTCCTGCGCCTGCTCGCGCGGTCGGTGGGCAGCGTCGTCGACCGTCCGAAGATCCTCGAGGAGGTCTGGGACGGCTCGCAGCACGTCGACCCCAACGTCGTGGAGCAGTACATCTCGTACCTCCGCAAGAAGTTGACCGCGCACGAGGCCACCGTGGCGATCTCGACGGTCCGCGGACGCGGCTACCGTCTCGACCTCGTCGGAGCGTGAGCACCACGACCCCGGACGGACGGTCGGACGCGCCGACCGGACGCCGGGGCTTCGTGCGCCCGCTCCGACTGCTCTCGCTGCGGGCCCGGATCACGATCGGGTCGACGGCGATCGCGGCGGTGGTGATCGTCCTGCTCGTGCTCGTCATGCGCTTCCAGGTCGTCAGCGTGGTCGCGAGCGCCACCCGGACGCTGCTCGACGCCGATGCCGATCCGTACGTCGCGACGCTCGAGGTCGACAGCGACCCGGACCTCTCGCAGCCCGGGAACGCCCAACTCGTCGCGGTGGTCTCCCCCTCGGGCGACATCGTGCTCTCGACCATGCCGGGCCGTCTGGAGCGAGCACTCGGCAGCCTCGCCGAGGAACAGGCCGGCACGCGCGTGATCGACGTCGCGAGCTCGCAGTACCGGGTCGTCGTCGAACACCCCGTCAACCGCGCCGGCCGGTGGACCGTCGTCGCGGCACGCAACTCGCAGGCCGAGGCCCTCGTCGTCGACGACCTCACCACGACCCTGTCCCTCACCGGCCTGGCGATCCTCATCGCGTTCGGTGTCGCGTCGTGGGTGCTGGCGACGACGGCGCTCCGTCCGGTGAACCGGATGCGGCGCGAGGCCGAGCGGCTCTCGGTCGCCCCGGAGCGCGCCGAACTGCCGGTCGGCCCGGCGCAGGACGAACTCGCGTCGCTCGCCACCACCCTCAACGCCTTCCTCGCCCGCACCCGGCAGGCCACGGAGCGCGAACGCCAGATGGTCAGTGACGCGAGCCACGAGCTCCGCACGCCGCTCGCGATCCTGACGACCCAACTCGACCTGGCATCGCTGGACGGCGACGACGCGACCGCCTTGGCGGCCCACATCGAGCGCGCCAAGCACAGCGTCGCCCGCCTGTCGCGACTCGCGAACGACCTGCTCGCGCTCTCCCGCATCGAGGAGTCGGAGCGCCGGGAGCAGGACGGCGCCGAGCAGCCCACGACGGGCTGGTCGGACCTCGGCGACGAGGTGATGGCCGCCGTCGACCGCGTCCGGCTCATCGCCTCGGGGAAGGACATCACGGTCGACTTCGACCTCGAGCCCCCCGTCGCCGTGGGTGGCTCCGGCCCGGGCATCGGTGGCGGCACGGTGGAGCCGCGGTACCGGCTCGACACCGGCGGGATGGCGCAGCTCGTCACGAACGTCGCGGGCAACGCGGTCGCGGCGCTCCCCCGTGGCGGCGGGATCTTCGTCTCCTGGCGGAGCGCCGACGGCGAGGGCGTCCTGCAGATCACGGACGACGGCCCCGGCGTCCCGGAGTCGTTCATCCCGGTGGCCTTCGACCGGTTCACGCGACCGGACGAAGCCCGCAAGTCACGGCCGAACCCGGACCCCGCCACGGGCGCGATCACCATGCCCGGTGGCTCCGGACTCGGGCTCGCGATCGTCCGGGCGGTCGCGGAACGCGCGGGAGGCACGGCATCCCTCCGCAACGTCCGGTCCGGTGGCCTCGAGGTCACCATCCGGATCCCCGAGGCCCGGTAGCGACCCGGCACTCCGGTCACTGGAAGTCCCGCGACCGGGTCCGCACCGCCAACGGCAGGTGCTCCATCCGGTCCGCCACCACGTTCACCACGCCCTCGTCCGACCGTTCGAGGATCCCCCGCACGATCACCGCGGGCGACTCGCGAGCGGTGCGGCGGTAGCGCCCCCACACCCCGACGCTGCAGATCACGTTCACGAGCCCGGTCTCGTCCTCGACGTTCATGAACGTGATGCCCGATGCCGTCGCCGGACGCTGCCGGTGGGTGACGATCCCACCGACCTCGATCCGCCGGCCGTTCTCCGCCGTCATGGTGTCCGCGACGCTCAGCACGCCCCGGCGCTCGAGCACCGCTCGGACGTGCCGGACGGGGTGGTCGTCGGTCGTCATCCCCGTCGACCACATGTCCGCGATGAGGACGTCCCCGCTCGTCATCTGCCCGAACAGCGGTGGCTGCACGACCACCTGCGTGCCGGGCAGCTGGTCGGGACGCTCCCCGGCCGCCTGCCCGGCTGACCAGATCCCGCTGCGGCGGTCCTCGCCGAGGGAGGCGAACGCGTCCGCCGCTGCGAGCGCCTCGAGCTGCGCCGTCGTCAGCCCGACCCGGCGGGCGAGGTCGGACATGTCGGTGAAGGGGCCGTTCGCCCGACGCTCGGCGACGATCCGCTCCGCGCTGCGGCGGCCGAGGGAGGTCACCTCGGCGAGCCCGAGCCGGACGGCGAACGCACCGTCGCGGCGGTGCCGGGCGGTGTCGTCCGGCACCGAGCGGTCGAACGGCGGCACCTCGGGCTGCTCCTCGGCCAGGCACCCGTCGTCGCCGGTCGTCACCGGCCCGTCGGGACCGGCACCGACACCCGCTCCGGCACCGACACCTGCTCCGGCACCGGCACCGGCACCGGCGAGCGGCTCCATCGTGGCGTCGACCTCCGACCGCAGGATGTCCGGCCGGAGCACCCGCACGCCATGTCGTCGGGCATCCGCCACGAGGGTCTGCGGGGAGTAGAACCCCATCGGCTGCGCCCGGAGCAGCGCCGCGAGGAACACCCCGGGGTAGTGCAACCGCATCCAGGCACTGGCGTAGACGATGAGCGCGAAGCTGATCGAGTGGCTCTCGGCGAAGCCGAAGTTCGCGAACGCCTGGATCTTGGCGTAGATCGCGTCGGCGTCGGCACCGTGGATGTCGTTGCGCGCCATGCCCTCGTAGAGCTTCTCGCGCAGCCGTTCGATCTTCTCGTGTCCGCGCTTCGACCCCATCGCCCGACGGAGGAGGTCGGCGTCGTCGCCCGTGCACCCGCCGACGACCACCGCCATCTGCATGAGCTGCTCCTGGAACAGCGGGACGCCCTTGGTCCGGGCGAGCACGGGTTCGAGCAGCGGGTGCGGGTAGGTGATCTCCTCGGCACCGGTCCGGCGGCGGATGTACGGGTGCACGGCGCCGCCCTGGATCGGCCCGGGACGCACGAGCGCGACCGCGATGACGAGGTCGTAGAACTCGCGGGGCAGCAGCCGCGGCAGCGACCCCATCTGCGCGCGGGACTCGACCTGGAACACCCCGATGGTGTCGGCGCGGCAGAGCTGGTCGTAGACGCCCGGTTCCTCCTTCGGGATGGTGTGCATGTCCCACCGCTCCCCGCAGTGCTCCGCGGCGAGGTCGAACGCGTACTGGAGTGCGGCGAGCATCCCCAGCCCGAGCATGTCGAACTTCACGAGCCCCATGTAGGCGCAGTCGTCCTTGTCCCACTGCAGCACGGTCCGGCCGTCCATCCGGGCGTGCTCGATCGGGACGACCTCGCCCACCGGTCGGTCGGTGAGCACCATGCCGCCCGAGTGGATGCCGAGGTGCCGTGGGAACCCGAGCACCTGCTGCGCCATGTCCACCACGGGCGCGGGGATGTCGTGGTCCTGGCTCTCGGTCACCGACCCCCACCGTTCGACCTGCTTCGACCAGGCGTCCTGTTGCCCGGGGCTGTGCCCGAACGCCTTCGCCATGTCACGCACGGCACCCTTCGGCCGGTAGGTGATGACGTTCGCGACCTGTGCCGCGTTGAACCGGCCGTACTTCTCGTAGACGTACTGGATGACCTCTTCACGACGGTCCGAGTCGAAGTCGACGTCGATGTCGGGCTCCTCGTCGCGCAGGGCCGACAGGAACCGCTCGAACGGCAACCCGTACCGGATCGAGTCGACGGCGGTGATCTCGAGCAGGTAGCAGACGGCGGAGTTGGCGGCGGAGCCCCGGCCCTGGCAGAGGATCCCCCGCTGCCGGGCGAACTGCACCATGTCGCGGACGATGAGGAAGTACCCCGGGAAGTCCTTGTCCTCGATGACGGCGAGCTCGCGTTCGATGCGGGTCCGCTTCGCGGGGTCGACCCCGTCGTCGCTGCCCGGGTAGAACCGCCGGGCGCCCTCCCACGTGAGCTCGCGGAGCCAGGACATGGTGGTGTGCCCCTCCGGGACGTCGAGCTTCGGCAGACCGGGCCGCGCGGTCTTCAGCGTGAACCCGAGCTCGTCGGCGAGGGTCACGCTGTACTCGACGGCACCCGGCCACCGGGCGAAGCGTCTGGCCATCTCGGCCCCCGAGCGCAGGTACGCCGTGTCGGCCGCCGGCAGCCAGCCGTCGATCTCGTCGAGGCTCCGTCGTGCCCGTACCGCCGCGAGTGCCGAGGCCACGGGGAACCGGGCCGGGGTCGCGTAGTGGACGTTGCCCGTCGCCACGACGGGCAGGGCGTGCCGAGCGGCGAGCGCGGCGAGGACGTCGTTCCGGGCGGAGTCCACCGGGTCGCCCTGGTCGGTGAGCTCCACCACGACGTGGTCGGTGCCGAACCGGTCGAGCAGGAGGCGCAGGGCTGCCTCGGCCTCGGACTCGCCACCGCGCTCGAGCGCCTGCCGCACGGCACCCTTGCGGCAGCCGGTGAGCACCCGCCAGTGGCCGCCGGCCCGCTCCGCGAGGTCGTCGAGGTCGTACTGCGGCCGACCCTTCTCGGCGCCGGCGGCCAGGTGGGCGTTCGTCACCGCCCCGGCCATCCGGTGGTAGCCGTCCTGCCCGTCGGCGAGGAGCAGCAGGTGCGTTCCCTCGGGGTCGGGGACGCCGTTCTGCGGCTCGGTGAGCCCGAGCGACAGCTCGGTGCCGTAGACGGTCGCGAGCCCCGGGTAGGACTCGGCGGCCTCGGCCATCCGGGCGACGCCGTAGAAGCCGTCGTGGTCGGTCAGTGCGAGGCCGTGCAGGCGCAGTCGTGCGGCCTCCTCGAAGAGCTCCTCGGGCGAGCTCGCGCCGTCGAGGAAGCTGAACGTCGAGTGCGCGTGCAGCTCGGCGTAGGGCACGACGGGGCCGGAGTCGTCGCGTCGGAGCGACGGCGGCACGTACTTCTCGCGCTTCCGCGACCAGGCGGGACTGTCACCACCGTCGCCGGCGTGCGTGCTGCCCGGACTGCGACGGTCGGACAGGGCACGCTCGAACTGCGACCACGGGATCGGGGGGTTGCTGTAGCCCATCAGGTGCTCCTCACGTCGCCACGGCCTCGGCCCACCACCGGTGGTCTGCCAGCACGAGGTACCAGGCCCGTCCCCCGTCGTCGACGAGCTGGAGCCGGTGCAGGCGTCGGCCGCCGGACTCCCACCAGCGCACGACGAGCGGCCACGGCCCTGCCCACGCGGTCACCGGACCGAACCGGCCGCCCCGCTCGCCCTCGGCCCGGAAGCGCTCGGGTTCGCCGGTGAGCACGCCGCGGTCGTCGACGTCGACGGTGACGCCGGACGCGGTCTCGACGTCGACCGGGCGTGGACGGTCGAGCACCGTCGCCGGTGGTGGCCCCGGCAGCTTGCCGGGCCACGGACGGTCACGGATGGTCGCCAGTGCGCGCTCCCCACCGACGGGGGCGTCTCCCCACGGCACGAGCACCACCCGTTCGGCGAGCGTGCGCCCGCCACCGATCCGCGGGGTCACGACGCCGTCGTGCCCGACGAGTCCCTGGACCCGCGCGAGCCCGTGGTGCACCCGTTCGTCGGGCCCGGAGCCCCAGAGCCCGCGCTCGTGGTTCGCCGTGTCGTCGACCGCGACGGGTTCGAGCACGACCTGCACGACGGGAGCCTCGAGCCCGGTGGGGTCGGCCCCGCCCGCGAGCTGCCACCGGACCCGGTCGACGACGTCGGCCGCGTCGAACCAGCGCGGGTGCACCCACACCCGTTCGAGCAGGATGTCGCGTTCGTCGACGATCCCCACCCGGATGCTCGTCGCGACGAGTCCGGCGACGCGGAGGCGCTCGGCGAAGTCGTCCGCCGAGCGCCGGAACGCGAAGGCGACCTGGTCGGCGCGGTCGAGCGGCGGCTCGAACGACGCCTCGACCCGGAGCTCCGGCGGGACCTCACGCGCGGCGATCTCGCGCGGGTCGCGTCCACCCGCGAGCCGGTGCAGGAAGGCGCCGGCCTGCCCGAAGCGGTCGCGCACCTGTTCGTCACCGAGGGCGGCGAACCCGCCGAGGGTCGTGATGCCGAGCCGACCGAGGAGCATGGCGAGGTCGGTGTCCCCGAGCACCCCGAGCGGGAGGTCGGCGAGGAACGGCGCAGACCCGCCGACCGGGACGATCCGGGTCCGCTCCCCCGGTCGCACCGGACGGGCTCGGGCAGCCTGCTCGGCGGCGAACGGGGTGTCCGCGACGCCCACCCGCACCCCGGGGGCACCGTGGTCGGCCGCGATGCCCGCGAGCGTGGCGGCCGCGGCCCGCTCACCGCCGTAGTACCGAGCCGGACCGCGTGACCGGAGCGCGAGGGTCCCCGGGCGGAGGACCTCGACGCCGGGGACCGCCGCCTCGACCGCACGGATGACGGGCTCGAAGGCGCGGTGGTCGAGGGCGTCGTCGTAGGGCTGCACGACGAGCCCCGGGCAGCGCGCCTGGGCCTCGCGCACCCGGAGCCCGCGTGCCACCCCGTGCTGCCGGGCGCTCGCGGAGCAGGCGAACACCTGTCCGCCGGCCACGACGGCGAACGGCTGCTCCGGTGGCTCGCCGGCCGCACGGGCAGCGGCGACCACCGGCCAGTCAGGGCACCAGAGGACGATCGTGCGCGTCGGCGGGGCCTCGGGGACCGCCCCGCTGCGCAGCACCGGGGCACTCCCCCCGTGCAGCGCCGCCCCCGCGCCGGACACCCCGGTGCGGGGCAGCCCGACACGGGGCGCTGCACCACGCGACGAGCCGGCCCGACCCCGCGGGCTCACGACGCCACCGCAACCGGACGCAGCACCGGACGCGACGCCGCTGCCGGTTCCACGGGACGGACCGCGCCGTCGGCCGCCGGCAGCAGCAGTTCGGCGCTGACCGGACGCACCGCACCGGCGCGGCCGGTGGCCGTCACCGTGGCCCGACGCTCGGTCAGGTAGCCGTGCCCGTGCCCGATGCCGCTCCAGTCGGAGGCGGTGACCTGCAGCGAGACGTCGGCCCCCGGCCACGACCCGAGCGAGACGAGCGCACCACCGCGCTGCCGGAGCCGGGCAGCGAGCCGGGAGACGTCCCCGGGCACCACGCGACCGAGTGGCCGGGTGAGCACGATCTGCGCGACGTCGACGAGGGCGGCCGTGACCGTCAGCCACTGGTCGCCCGGGTCCGGCACGAGCACCAGCCGTTCGAGGTCGATCCCCGCCGCGGCTGCCGCTTCGACCCCGAAGGACGGCACCCCGACGACCGCGCACCAGGCCCCCTCGGCCGAGGCCGCCTGCAGCATCGTCATCGCCAGCAGCACCGACTCCTGCACGGCGTACGTGCCCCCGACCCGGATCGCACCGCCGGGCAGCAGCGGCGCGATCGCCGGCGCCGTCGGCAGCCCGACGACGGTGTCGACCCGCGTCGCCTCCATCTCGGCGACCCGGGACCGCAGGCTCGTGATCCGCTCGAGTGCCGCACGGGCGTCCCCGAGGTGGTCGACCCGCCGGACGGGCCGGGCAGCCCGGTCCGTCCGGGGAGACCCGCCTGGGTCCCCCGGCGACGCGAGTGCCGCTGCCGACTGCATGCCCTCATATTCGAACATGTGTTCGATGATGTCAATCGGGTCCGACATCCTGTGGACAGTCCACTCGAACGGACGTTCGACACGCCGGGTTCAGTCAGGAACGTCAGCCGGAGCGCGCACCGCTCACCAGCGCGCGACCGCTCCCACCCCGCCGAGCACCGACCGGGTCTTCGTCTCGACCTCGTCCGCTTCGTCCGCAGGATCGGACGACCAGGTCACCGCACCGCCGGCCCCGAGGGTCCGAGCGAGCACACGGCCGTCGTCGACCACCGTGACCAGTGTGCGGATGACCACCGACAGGTCCACAGCGCCGCTCGCCGAGAAGTACCCGACCGCACCCGAGTACACCCCGCGCGGCGCGCCCTCGAGGCGGTCCGCGATCGCCGTGGCGCTGCTCTTCGGCGCGCCCGTCATCGACCCCGGCGGGAACGCCGCTCGCACCGTCGCGGCCCGCGACGCCCCCACCGGCAGCACCGCGGACACCGTCGACACCAGCTGGTGCACGCTCGTGTACGTCTCGACCGCGCACAGCCGGTCGACGTGCACCGACCCGGGCACCGCCGTCCGGAGCAGGTCGTTGCGGAGCAGGTCGACGATCATCACGTTCTCCGCGCGGTCCTTCGCGCTCGCCACGAGGTCCGCCCGCACCGCCGCGTCGGCCACGGGGTCGGCGACACGACGCCGGGTCCCCTTGATCGGCTCCGCGGTGACCACGCCGTCCGCCGTGATCCGCAGGAACCGCTCCGGCGACCGGCTGGCGACGCGGAGCGTCCCGAGGCGGAGGTACGCCCCGAACGGCACGGGGTCCGCAGCCCGCAGCCGCAGGTACTCGACGAGGTGGGGATCCGTGCCGGGGGCGACCCGTGCCTCCAGACCGGGCACCGCGAACGCGGTGGTGAGGCAGACCTGGAACGCGTTGCCCTCGCGGATCTCGCGGCGACACGTCTCGACGGCCGCCTCGTAAGCGGCGCGCGTGACGCGTCCCTGCGCGGGGACGGCCGGGAGGCCCGGGGGCACGTCGACGACGTCGGGGCGCGTGGGCAGGGCGGTCGCCTCCTCGAGCCAGACACGGTTCGCCGCGCTGGCGTCCGGTTCCGTGTCGGCGACGAGGGCGAGCGCCCACGACGTGCCGTCCGGACCGGTGACCACCGCTCGGTCGACGAACCGGAGGTCCGCGTCGGGGTGGTCGGCGGCGGTCCGGTCGGGCCCGCCGGACTCACGGCCGAGCTCGTAGCCGAGGAACCCGACCCAGCCGAGTGCGAAGCCGCACCCTGCGACCGGCTCGGGCAGCCGCGGCGTCCGCCCCAGCAGGACGTCCAGCACGGCGAACGCGGGCTCGTCCGAGGTCCGGGACGGCCCGAACCACGCCAGGGCGGCCGGGGCGACGTCGAGGACCGCCTGCCGCTGCTCGTGCCGGAACCGCGTGGCGAACGGCCCGTCGGTCACCGCGAGCACGGACCAGGCCGCCCGCTCCGCCGCCACCGCGGGTGCGCCGTCGGGCAGGCCGGAATCGAGCCACACGACGTCGGCGGCGCCGTCGGCGAGCCGTCCGAGGTCTGGCGAGCCCGCGAGGCGTCGGACCTCGATCCGCACCCCGGGGTCGTGGGTCGGATCGCGGCGGTCGTGGGTCAGATCGCGGCGATCGTCCATGCTGCGGTGTGTGCGGCGCCCGGTTCGAGGACGAGGAGCCCGCGGTCGGCGCCGGTGTTGAAGGCGTCCGGGGCGCAGGTCATCGGCTCGACCGCGAGGCCCGACCGGTGGTACTCGGGGACGACGTGGTCGGCGGTGTGCACCTGCACCCAGCCGCACTCCGCTCCGAAGGAGACACGGACGCCGTGCCCGTCCGCGGCCACGACGTCGATGACGGCCGTGCCCTCGGTGTCGCGGACGAAGCCGGTGAAGGCGTGGTCGATGAACCGCGGGCCGATCAGGGTGGGCTCGCGCAGGTCGAACTCGTCGTGCACCGGCACCAGGGCGGTGGGGACGAGGCGGTCGGGCGTGACCTCGAGCACCTCGGCGGCGGGCAGCGTGAGCGTCCAGTCGTCGACCGACCCGGCACCCGCGACGAGGTACGGGTGCGGTCCGGTCCCCCACGGCGCCCGGGAAGGGCCGGTGTTCCGACCGGCGACCGCGGTGTGCAGTCCCTCGGCGTCGACGCGGTACTCGACCGTCACGACGACGCGGTGCGGGTAGCCCTGCTGTGCGGGGACCGTGGTGGTCAGCACTGCCCGGTCGGGCTCGTGGGCCTCGACGGCGAAGTCGGTCCAGCCGACCAGGCCGTGCAGGGCGTGCTGGCGGGTCGGCTCGGTGAGGGCGAGCTCCTGCTCCGCACCGTCGAACGTGTAGCGACCGTCGACGACGCGGTTCGGCCACGGCGCGAGGACGGCTCCGCGGAACACCGGACGGACCTCGTCGGCGTCGAAGGGCACCACGAGGTCGCGTCCCTCGTGCCGGAGGGTGCGGAGCGATGCGCCGACCGTGGCGATGTCGGCGGTGTACCCGTCGGCGGTGATCGTCAGCTGCGATCCGGACAGCGGGGCACCCTCGCCCACGTGCTCAGCACTCATGGGGCCAGCGTATCGGGCCGGCCGGACTCGCTCGTACCGGGCGCTGCAACGGCGAAAGCCCCGCGGTTCCGGAGAACGGCGGGGCTTTCGATGGTGGATCTGAGGGGACTCGAACCCCTGACCCCCTGCATGCCATGCAGGTGCGCTACCAGCTGCGCCACAGACCCGTTGGGTGTTGCTTCGTGTTCCCGGTTCCCCGGAGGCACCATAGAAGCGTACACCATGCGAACGCCCGGGAACGAAATCGTCACCGCCACCCGGGCGCGTCGTGCCTCGGTACGGGTCAGCCCTGTTCGACGGGCAGTTCGAGCGGGATCGTCGGGCAGTCCGCCCAGAGGCGCTCGAGGGAGTAGTACTGACGGTCTTCCTCGTGGAAGACGTGCACGACGATGTCCCCGAAGTCGATGAGCACCCAGCGTCCCTCGGAGCGGCCCTCACGACGCAGCGGCTTCGCGCCGGCCTCGATGAGACGCTCCTCGACCTCGTCGGCGATCGACAGGACGTTGCGCTCGTTCCGGCCGGTCGCCAGGAGGAACACGTCCGTCAGCTGGAGCGGCCCGGTCACGTCGAGTGCGACGAGGTCCTCGGCCTGCTTGGCGTCGGCCGCGGTCGCGGCGATCTGCACGAGTTCGAGTGCGCGTGAGGAGGCGGGCACGCAGGTCCTTCCGGTCGTCGCCCGACGTCGTGCCGGGCTGGGGTGCCGAGGGGATCGGCCCCGTCATCATAGGTCAGACGTCGGACACCGGCCAGCCGGCTCCGACGCGTTCGGCATCGCCCGGACGGCTCAGCCGAAGGGGTGGGTCGTGAGGAGCGCGACGATGATCACCGCGGCCGCCGCGACACCGACGGCGCCGACCGAGATCGCGAGGACCATCGGGGTCTTCGACTCCTTCGGCTTCGCCGCCGCGAGGACCACCTGCCGTGTGGAGGTGTGGCTCGACACCGCGCGGCTCGCACGGATCGGGCTGGCATCGGTCTCGGGCTGCTCGTCGTGCTGCTCGAGCAGACGGTCGACCTCCGCGCCGTCGATCGGCCGGTGCGACCCGGTCGAGGAGAGCGACGCCGGCAGGTCGATCGAGCCGGTGAGGATGACCTCGCCGGTGGCGTTCAGCGCACCGGTCGGGTCCGCGAGCGCCGAGTTCGGCAGCACGATCGCGTTCGGGTTCGAGGTGGCGACACGGCGGGTGCCGGTCTCCTCGTCGTGGACCTCGGCGTCGTTCGAGTCGTGTGCGAGCGCCGACCAGTGCCCGGCCGCCGGCTGGAACGCGGTCGTGACGGGCTTCGGTTCGACCGGACGCTGGAACGCCGGCGGCACGCTCGAGGACGCCGCGGGATCGGCGGCGGGCCGCTGCACGGGCGTCTCGTTCGTGTCGTCGTCGAGGGACAGCGGGAAGACCCCGGGCGTCGCGGCGTCCACGGGCGGCAGCTTCGGTGCGATCGGCGCTGCCGGGGACGCTGCCGCGGCAGCGGTCGGCTCGTCCGCGGCCGTCAGTGCGGTGTCGTCGGTCGCTGCGGTGTCGTCCGTCGGTGCAGTGCCCTCGGGCGACGCGGCGTCGGTGTCGGCATCGTGCGGCGCCCAGGTCGAGCGGTGGCGACGGGGCTCCTCGGCGTGCGCGGCGGCTTCCTCGAGGGGCTCGACCGCGTCCGGCGAACCGTCGGCTTCCGTCGCCTGCTGCACGGCAGCCTCGTCCAGCTCGACGGGCGACGCCGCAGCCTCGGCCGGAGCAGCCGTCGGCGCGGACGCGACCGGACCGGGGGTGGACCCGGCGGGCGCGTCGGGCTCGTCCTCGAGGGTGGACACCGAGCCGATGACGTCCTGGACCGTCCGGTCCGACGACTGCGGCGTCGGCGCCTGCAGCGGCACGGGCAGGACGGCCTGGACCTCGGCCTCGCGCATGAGACGCAGCTGACGGCGGGTCAGACCACCCGTACCGGGGACGATCTCGGTCGCGGACGCCGGGGGCACGTCGGGCACGCCGGCCTGTGCGGCTCCGGACGGTGCCGGTGCAACGTGCGAACCAGGCCGACGGCGGGCCTGCTCCGAACGGTCGGTGGACGCGGGTGCGGCGACGGTGGGCGGCGGTGTGGCGGGCTGGCCACCGGCGGCGGCAGCGCGCTCCCGCTCGCGCGCCTGGCGCCGCGACAGTGGCGGCTGCGCGTCGGACGAACTCATGCAACGCTCCGATACAGATGGTGCTTGGAGATGTACTGGACGACCCCGTCGGGCACCAGGTACCAGACGGGGAACCCGCGCCTGACCCGATCGCGGCAGTCGGTCGACGAGATCGCCAGCGCGGGCACCTCGAGCAGGCTGACGTCCCGCTCCGGCAGGCCGGTGATGCTCAGGGCGTGGCCTGGGCGCGTCACGGCGACGAAGTGCGCGAGGTCCCAGAGGCCATCATGGTCTTTCCAGTCGAGGATCTGCTGAACGGCGTCCGCGCCCGAGATGAAGACCAGCTGCGCGTCCGGCCGCTGCTCGTGGAGGTCGCGCAGGGTGTCCACCGTGTAGGTCGGACCCGGTCGGTCGATGTCGACCCGACTGACCGTGAACATCGGGTTCGACGCGGTCGCCACGACCGTCATGAGGTACCGGTGCTCGGCGTCCGTGACGTCGGACTTCATGTACGGCTGACCGGTGGGGACGAACACCACCTCGTCGAGGTCGAACGCACGCGCGACCTCGGACGCTGCCACGAGGTGGCCGTGGTGGATGGGGTCGAACGTGCCACCCATCACACCGATGCGCGGCCGCCCCGAGCTCTCGAGCATGGGGTGACGGATCAGAGCTTCGTGTGGCCGAACTCGTCGACGCCGGTCTCGTGGTGGCGAGTGGCCTCGAACTTGTGCGAGTGGCGGTAGGCGACGTCACGGAAGCTCCACGTCACGAACCCGAGGAACGCGAAGAAGAGGGCACCGACGAGCGGGAAGACGTACGCGGGGACCCCGGAGGCGTTCTCTGCGGCTTCGGCGAGGAGGGTCATCGTCATGTGCTCCGTTCGGTCGGTGGAAAGACGCCGTTCAGTCTAGCCGCGGATCTGGCCCTGACCGCGCACGATCCACTTGGTGCTCGTGAGTTCGGGCAGGCCCATCGGCCCCCGGGCGTGCAGCTTCTGCGTGGAGATGCCCACCTCTGCCCCGAAGCCGAACTCGCCGCCGTCCGTGAACCGGGTGGAGGCGTTCACCATCACGACCGCCGAGTCGACGCCGGCGAGGAACCGCTCCGCCGTGTCGACGTCGTTCGTCACGATCGACTCGGTGTGGTGCGTCGACCAGGTCGCGATGTGCGCCATCGCTGCGTCGACGTCCGGGACGACGCGGATAGAGAGGTCGAGGTCCATCGACTCCGTCGCCCAGTCGGCGTCGGTCGCTCGGAGCACGCCCGGCACGATCGTCCGGGTGGCTTCGTCACCGCGGAGGGTCACCCCGGCAGCGCGGAGCCGGTCGGCGAGCACCGGCAGCAGGCGTCCCGCGGCCCGTTCGTGCACGAGGAGGGTCTCGAGGGCGTTGCACACGCTCGGCCGCTGCACCTTGCTGTTGAGCACGATGTCGACGGCGCGGTCCTCCGGAGCGGACTCGTCGAGGAAGACGTGCACGACGCCGGCTCCGGTCTCGATGACGGGCACCTGCGACTCCGTGACCACCGTCTGGATGAGCGACGCGCTCCCCCGCGGGATCAGCACGTCGACGAGCCCCCGGGCCCGCATGAGCTCCGTCGCGCCCGCGCGACCGAACTCGTCGATCGTCTGGACCAGCTCGCGCGGCAGCCCGACCGAGGCCACCGCGTCCTGGATGCGCGCGACGAGCACGGCGTTCGTGCGCTGCGCCGCCGACCCACCCCGGAGCACGACGGCGTTGCCGCTCTTCAGCGCCAGGCTCGCGATGTCGACGGTGACGTTCGGCCGCGCCTCGTAGATGGCGCCGACGACGCCGAACGGCACCCGCACCTGGGTCAGCTGCAGGCCGTTCGGCAGCACCGAGCCGCGGACGTTCTGCCCGACCGGGTCCGTCAGACCGACGACGTGCTCGACGGCGACGGCGAGGGCGTCGATCCGTGCCGCGTCCAACCGGAGGCGGTCGAGCAGGCCCGACGACAGCCCGCCGTCCTCCCCCGCGACGAGGTCCTCGTGGTTGGCCCGGACGATCTCGTCCGTCGCGGCGCGCACCGCCGCGGCGATCGCGCCGAGCGCCACGTCCTTGACGGCCGTGGTCGCGGTCGCGAGCACCGACGCCGCGTCGCGTGCGGCGACGAGCTTGTCGGTCAGGGTCGGAGCGGGTGCGGTCAGCGACATGGCTCGATCATAGGTCCGCCTCCCCCGCGATGACGTGGTGGGTCGTACGCCTGTGGATCCGGCCTGGAGGCGCGCCGCGGGTGCAGGGATCGCCGCACGTCGTTCGCGTCCCGACACGGGCGAGCGGCACTCGCGACCGGCGGGTCGGTCGGTCACGACACGCCGCGTGCGTGGCGCGGGGCGGGCGGGAACGGTCGCTCTCCGGTCGCGGAACCGACGCATGGTGCCCATCCGCCGGACGCACCCGGGCGCGCCGGGGCCGCGCCGCGCCTCCAGGCCGCACCGGGCCGCACCCGGGCGCCAGCCGCGCACCTACGCGCGCGGCGCCGCCTCGAACCAGGTGCCGACGTCCTCGCCCGCCAGTGCCGACGCCACCAACGACGTCGCCGTCACGAGCACCGACGTCCCGGCGTCCGCCGCGAGCCGAGCGGCCGCGACCTTCGTGCCGGCACCCCCGGTCCCGACGCCCGCGGCACCGATCGACCCGAACGTCACCCCCGCGAGCTCGTCGCCGTACGGGACGTGCTCGATCGGCTCCGCGCCGGGCTGCTGCGGCGGCTTCGTGTAGAGCGACTCGACGTCGGAGAGCAGCACGAGCGCGTCGGCCCCGAGCAGCCGGGCGACGAGCGCCGCGAGCCGGTCGTTGTCACCGAAGCGGATCTCGTGCGTCGCGACGGTGTCGTTCTCGTTGACGATCGGCAGCACCCGCAGCGCGAGCAGCCGGTCGATCGCCCGCTGCGCGTTCACCCGGTGCGTGGGGTTCTGGAGGTCACCGGCGGTCAGCAGGATCTGCGCCGCGACGACCCCGTGCCGGTCGAGCTCCTTCTGGTACCGGAACATCAGCACGTTCTGTCCCGTCGCCGCCGCGGCCTGCTGGGTCGCGAGGTCGTCGGGGCGCCCCTCGAGCCCGAGGAACGGGAACCCGGTCGCGATGGCGCCCGACGAGACCAGCACCACCTCGGTGCCGCGGGCGTGGGCGGCACCGAGCGCGTCGACGAGGGCGCCGATCTGCCCGACGTTGTCGCCGCTCACGGAGGACGACCCGACCTTCACGACGAGTCGTCGCGCACCCGGGATGTCAGCACGCGAGCGCACCCGGCCCAGGTCGGTGTCGGTCGCCTCGGTCATGCCCCGGTCAGTCCTTGCCCTCGTGGTGGCGCTCGACCTCGCCGGAGAACGGGTCGGCGTCGTCCGCGTCGTCGTCCGCCCAGAGGCCGGAGATGCGCTCCTGCTCGAGCTCGGCGCGCGCGGCGGCCTTGGCGTCCATGCGCTCGAAGTACTCCTCGCGGCGCTCGTTGCGGGTCGGTCGCGAGGTCGCGCCGATGCGGGAGTCCGTGCCGCGTGCACTCGTGATGAGCTCGGCGGTCGAGGTGAGCGTCGGCTCCCAGTCGAAGACCGTGCCGCCGTCGCCGCCGATGACCACCGTGGAGCCCGCGACAGCCCCGGCCTTGAAGAGGCCGTCCTCGACACCGAGCTTGGCGAGGCGGTCGGCGAGGTAGCCGATCGCCTCCTCGTTGGTGAAGTCGGTCTGCTGCACCCAGCGCTCGGGCTTGGCGCCGCGGATGCGGTAGAAGCGGTGCTCCTCGCCGCCCTCGGCCCGGACGGTGAAGGGGACCTCGTCGACGGCCTTCGGGCGGAGGACGATGCGCTCCGGCTGCGGCTCGACGGCGCGCTCGGCACGGGCGCGCTCGACGATGTCGGCGAGGGCGAAGGTCAGTTCGCGGAGGCCCTTGTGCGAGGCCGTGGAGATCGGGAAGACGCGGTAGCCGCGGCCCTCGAGCTCGGCGCGCACGAAGTCGGCGAGCTCCGCGGCGTCCGGCACGTCGATCTTGTTCAGCGCGACGAGCTGCGGACGCTCGAGCAGCGGCACCTGGCCCTCCGGGACCGGGTAGCGCTCGAGCTCGCCCAGGATGACGTCGAGGTCGCTGATCGGATCACGACCCGGGTCCATGGTGGCGCAGTCGATGACGTGGAGCAGGGCCTCGCAGCGCTCGACGTGGCGGAGGAACTCGAGCCCGAGGCCCTTGCCCTCCGACGCACCCTCGATGAGGCCGGGGACGTCGGCGACGGTGAAGCGGGTGGAACCGGACTCGACGACGCCGAGGTTCGGCGTGAGGGTCGTGAAGGGGTAGTCGGCGATCTTCGGCTTCGCGGCGGAGACCGCGGCGATCAGCGAGGACTTGCCGGCGCTCGGGAACCCGACCAGGGCGACGTCAGCGATCGTCTTCAGCTCGAGGCTGACGTCGCCGGACTCACCCGGGGTGCCGAGGAGCGCGAACCCGGGCGCCTTGCGCTTCGTCGTCGCGAGCGCCGCGTTCCCGAGACCGCCCTGACCACCGGCGGCCACGACGACGCGCATGCCGGGCTCGGTCATGTCGGCGACGACCTCGCCGCGCTCGTCGTGCACGACGGTGCCGATCGGGACGGGGAGCTCGAGCGTCTCGCCGCTGATCCCGCTCCGCATGTCACCCATGCCCGGCTGGCCGTTCTTCGACGAACGGTGCGGGGACCGGTGGTAGCCGAGCAGCGTCGTCACCTGGGGGTCGGCGACGAGCACGATGTCGCCACCGTCGCCGCCGTTGCCGCCGTCCGGGCCGGCGAGGGGCTTGAACTTCTCACGGCGGACCGACACGCAGCCGTTGCCGCCGTCCCCCGCGCTGAGGTGCAGGGTCACGCGGTCGACGAAGGTCGCCATGGGTCCACTCCTTGGTGTTGCAAAAGAGAACGGGAGGGGCGGGCACGTGGCCCGCCCCTCCCGCAGAGTCAGATCGTGGGTCGCTTACGCAGCGCCGACGATGTTGACGACCTTGCGGCCGCCCTTGGTGCCGAACTCGACCGAACCGGCCGAGAGGGCGAACAGCGTGTCGTCGCCACCGCGGCCGACGTTGGCGCCCGGGTGGAAGTGCGTGCCGCGCTGGCGGACGATGATCTCGCCGGCGTTCACGACCTCGCCACCGAAGCGCTTCACGCCGAGGCGCTGTGCGTTCGAGTCACGACCGTTGCGAGTGGAGCTCGCACCCTTCTTGTGTGCCATCTTCTACTCCCGCCTTACGCGATCTCGGTGATCTTGACGCGGGTGAGCTCAGCGCGGAAGCCCTGGCGCTTCTTGTACCCGGTCTTGTTCTTGAACTTCTGGATGACGACCTTCGGGCCGCGGAGGTCCTCGAGCACCTCGGCGGTGACGGTCACGTTCGCGAGCTCGGTCGCGGCCGACGTGATGGTGTCACCGTCCACGAGGAGCACCGGAGCGAGCTTGATCTTGCCCTTGTCGTCGGCCTTGGCACGGTCGATCGTGAGGATCGTGCCGACCTCGACCTTCTCCTGACGGCCGCCGGCGCGCACTACTGCGTAAACCACGTGGAATTCCTTACGTACTCTGCTTGAGGGAAGTCTCGGGTGCCCACTGCTGCACGAGCGGCTCCCGGGGAGGCCGGGCCCGATCGGCGACGCAGGCAGAACGGCCCGCTGACACCAGGGATCGAGAATACTCGATCCGACCGGGTCCGGTCAAACGGCGACACACGTACCATTGGCGGGTGACCGTCCTGATCGACCCGCCGACGTGGCCTGCGCACGACACACTGTGGTCGCACCTCGTCAGTGACGAATCGTACGACGAACTGCACGCCTTCGCGAGTGCCGCCGGTCTCCCCCGTCGCGGGTTCGACCACGACCACTACGACGTGCCGATGGCCCGCTACGACGAGCTCGTGGCCGCCGGAGCGACCCCGGTGACCGGTCGGGAGCTCGTGCTCCGGCTCATCCGCAGCGGCCTCCGGGTGGCGCAGCGGGACAAGCGCCCGTCCTGAGGCGGCCGCCCGTCCTGCGGGACGGCGCCCGGACGCGCACGGCTCGACTCCGGCGCCGGCCTGGAGGCGCGGGTCAGCGCCGCCACGCCCGCCGGGACGTGCGCGTGGTCGCGTCAGCGCTGCGGCGGCACCCAGGGGTTCGCGGGCGGCTGCTGCTGCCCGACGGGCGGCTGCTGCGTGATCGGCGGCTGCTGCTGCCCGCCGGGCGGCGCGTACGGATTCGGCTGCTGCTGCCCGCCGGGCGGCGCGTACGGGTTCGGCTGCTGCTGGGGGCCTCCCGCGCCCTGGACGGTGGCCGCGGGCACGGCATCGGGCTGCCGGAGCGTCCCGGGGGCACCCAGCGGCCGCCGCGTACCGCCCCGCGGGCGTCCGAGCCACAGCCACGCGGCCGTCGTCGTGGCCACGAGCATGAGCGTCAGCGGGAGGCCACTCTGCAGCGGCACCGTCACGATGCTCGTCACGAGTCGAGCTGCCCCGAACCCGCGGACCGCGCCGAACGCGCCGGTGAACACCCCGACGAGCGCGAGCGCGATCGTCCCCGCTGCCCCGGCGAGCACGGCACGCAGGAGGATCACGGGCAGCGGACTCCGCCGTGCGACCGGCACCAGGAACGCGAGTGCGAGGAACGCCCCGACGTGGAACGGCAGGGGTGCGAGGAAGACCCCGTGCACGAACCCCGCGACGATGCTGTCCCCCGCGCCGTAGCGCGCGAACGGGCTCACCACGAGGGAGGTGCCGAGGAGCCCGACGAGTCCGGACACGAACTCGACCACGATCACCGAGACGACCGCGATGAGCGCACCCGTCGTGTTCGTCACGGACGCGCCCGGAGCGAACGCGCGCCGGGGGTCGCCGGTCGGACGGCGACGCTGCGGGGGTGCCGGCGGCGCGTACGGCACACCGGTCGACGGCCCCGGCCCGGGCCCGGGCACCGGCGCGGGCTGCTGCCAGCCCACGCCGTAGTACCCGCGGTCGTGCTGCCCCGGGTCCCCCGCGTTCGTCACGCTCAGTTCCCCACGATCACGGCGCCGTCCTCGGGCGCGTCGCCCTCGGTGGACGCCGGTGCGCTGATGCTCGGCGACGACACCCGTCGGGAGCGCGAGCGGCCCTGACCGGGCTGCTTCGGCTCCGGGAGCGCGTTGAGGACCGAGTCGAGCAGCGACTCCGCGTCCGCTGCGGGCACGGCGCGGGGCTCGCGCTTCGTGACGGCGACGGGGATGTCGAGGATCGCGACGGTGTTCTCGGTCGGGGTCACCGGGGCGCTCGAGCTGACCCGACGACGGACCGGGGCGGTCGAAGCCGGGGCAGCCTCGGCGCTCGGTGCCGCCGCGACGGGGGCGTCCGCGACCGGAGCGGCATCGGCCGACGCGTCCGCGTCCGCACTCGACGACGTCGACTCGCCGACGGCCACGGCCCCGGACTCGTCGACGGACGTCGAGACACCGGTGACCTGCGGCTCGCCGCCGCTGCGGCTGCCACGACGACGACGGCGCTTCGGAGCACCCGAGGACTCGGCGGGAGCCTCGGACGACGACGACGAGGACGAGGACGTCGACGAGGCGGGTGCCTCCGGAGCGGACTCCGGCGTGGCCGGGTCCGCGACACCGGTGACGGCGACGCCGGTCACAGCGGCGGCCTCGGCGGCTGCGCGCTCCTCGTGCGGCAGGGTCGACGCCGCGATGCGGGACAGCGCGTTCTTCACGTCGTCGGTGATCTGGTGGGTCTGCGAGCCGTGGCCGTTCGACGAGGAACCGCCGTTGCCGTTCGAGCCACCGTTGCCGTTGCCGTTGCCACCGTTGCCGTTCGACCCGCCGCCGTTGGTGCCGCGGCTCTTCCGACGACCCTTCGAGGGGCCGGGGTCGGCGTTGTTGTCGTTGACCTTCGCGTTGACCTCCTCGAGCGACTCGCGGAGCCCGACGCCGATCTTCTTGCGGGTCATCTGCACGAGGCCGAGCGAGGTGACCTCGGCGACCTGGTGCTTCGTGCGGTCGCGGCTCAGGCACTCGACGAGTCGACGCAGCACGAGGTCGCGGTTCGACTCGAGCACCATGTCGATGAAGTCGACGACGATGATGCCACCGATGTCCCGCAGACGGAGCTGACGGACGATCTCCTCGGCGGCCTCGAGGTTGTTCTTCGTGACGGTCTCCTCGAGGTTGCCGCCGGACCCGACGAACTTCCCCGTGTTGACGTCGACGACCGTCATGGCCTCGGTGCGGTCGATGACGAGCGAACCACCGGAGGGCAACCAGACCTTGCGGTCGAGGGCCTTCTCGATCTGCTCGTTGAGGCGGTACTCCTCGAAGGAGTCCGGGCCGTCGTAGATCTCGACGCGGTCCTTGAGGTCCGGCGCGACGGCGTCGAGGTAGTCCTCGATGGTCCCGCGTGCGGCGTCGCCGTCGATGATGAGCTTGGTGAAGTCCTCGTTGAAGACGTCCCGCACGATCTTGACGAGCAGGTCGGGCTCGGAGTGCAGCATGACCGGCGCGTGCCCGTTCGCGACCTTCTTCTGGATCGCCTCCCACTGGCTCGTGAGGCGCTGCACGTCGCGGGTGAGCTGCTCCTCGGTCGCGCCCTCGGCAGCCGTGCGGACGATGACGCCGGCGTGCTCGGGGAGGACCTCCTTGAGGATCTTCTTCAGGCGCGCACGCTCGGTGTCGGGCAGCTTGCGGGAGATCCCGTTCATCGAGCCGTTCGGCACGTAGACGAGGTAGCGACCCGGCAGCGAGACCTGCGAGGTCAGGCGGGCACCCTTGTGGCCGACCGGGTCCTTCGTGACCTGGACGAGCACCTTGTCGCCGGGCTTGAGCGCCGACTCGATGCGCCGACCGTGGCTGGTGTCCACGGAGTTCCAGTCGACCTCGCCCGCGTAGAGCACGGCGTTGCGACCGCGGCCGATGTCGACGAACGCCGCCTCCATCGAGGGCAGCACGTTCTGCACCTTGCCGAGGTAGACGTTGCCGATGAGCGACACGTTGTGCGACTTCGTCACGTAGTGCTCGGCGAGCACGCCGTCCTCGAGGACGCCGATCTCGATCTTCTGCGAGCTGGAGCGCACGATCATCTGGCGGTCGACGCTCTCGCGGCGGGCGAGGAACTCGTCCTCGGTGATCACCTGACGGCGACGGCCGGCGTCACGGCCGTCGCGCCGGCGCTGCTTCTTGGCCTCGAGTCGCGTCGACCCCTTGATGCGCTGCGGTTCGGTGATGAGCTCCGGCTCGCGCTCGCGCTCGCGCTCGCGCTCACGACGGCGCGGCTCGGCCTGCTCGGCGGCACCACCGAACGAGCTGCCCCCGCGACGGCGGGAACGGCGACGGCCGCCGCCCTGCTCGTCCTCGTCGTCCTCGGGAGCCGAGCGGGGCGCACGCTGCGGCAGGTCCGGGAGGACCGGCGCGTGGAAGATCAGGCTCGTCGTGCTGGTCGCGCGGGGGACGAACGGCTCGTCCGCAGGCTCCGCCGGACTGGAGGCACTGCTCGCGTCCGCCGCGGCGGTCACGTCCGTCTCCGGTGTGGCGGCGACCGCCGTGGCGGCGTCGTCCGTGGCGACCACCGGCAGGTCGCCGGTGAGGGTGCTCACGTCGTGCGGCTCGTCACCGCCCGCCGTCGCCTCGACCGCGACCGACACCGCGGGTGCCGCGTCGTCGGTCAGCGCGACGGTCTCGGTGCCGACCTCCGCCGGAGCGTCGGCGACGGGCGCCTCCGCGGCCGACGCGGCGACGGCCTGCGAGCCGGCCGCCTGCTCGACGGGGGCCGACTGCTCGACGTCACCCCGGGCCTCCAGGTCGGCCGAGCGGGCTCGGCGACCGCCGAACAGGCGGCTCCGGCGCTTCGGCGTCTCGTCGTTCTTCGTGTTGTCGTTGTTGTTCTGCTCCACCATGGAACTGGTGCACTCCTCGGCCCCGCTCGCGCCCTGTCGGGCGGCGGGAATTCTCGTGTGGCGGGTGGCGTCCACGCCCCCGTGCTCGTTGTCGTTCGCGACCGGTCCGCGGCAACTTGTGGTGCGTCCGCGCCCGTTCGTCCCCGGGCACCCGGCCCGGGCTTCGCGGAGCGTCGGAGTGACGCGTGTTCCGGTCGCGGCACGCTCTCACCGTGCCTGTTCGGTCCGGGACCAGCCCGGAAAGCTCACGCCGCGTGACCGTGTCCGGTCGTGCGACCTCACCATCATCGCATGCCCCTCACGGAAACGACCGGATCGCGCGTGCGATGATGACCGCGTGAGCACGCCGCGTACCCTCCACCGCCGTCCGATCGCGATGGGGGTGTTCCTGCTCGTGACCGGCGTCGTCGGGCTGTACGCGTCCTTCCGACTCGTGCTCGACGAGTTCGCGAAGTACGAGAACCCGAAGACCGCCCTGTCGTGCGACGTCAACGTGTTCGTGAACTGCTCCGACGTGATGACGAGCGCGCAGGGGCACCTGCTCGGCTTCCCGAACCCGCTCCTCGGTGTGATGGGCTTCGTCGCCCCGATCGCCGTGGCGGTCATGCTGCTCGCCGGCTTCCGGAACGGATCCCGGTGGTTCTGGGTCGTGTTCAACGCGGGGGTGTTCCTCGCCTGGGTCTTCGTGACGTGGCTGTTCACGCAGACCGTGTGGTTCATCGGGGCCCTCTGCCCGTGGTGCATGCTCGTGTGGTCGATGACGATCCCGATGTTCTGGGTGTTCACGATCTGGAACGCCGCACAGGGCCGCTTCGGCGCCGGGGTCCAGCGCGTCGGCAAGATCCTGCTGCCGTTCTGCTGGGCGTTCCCGCTCGCGAACTACCTCGTCAT
Organism: Curtobacterium sp. 458; assembly: GCF_030406605.1. Classification (NCBI taxonomy): domain Bacteria; kingdom Bacillati; phylum Actinomycetota; class Actinomycetes; order Micrococcales; family Microbacteriaceae; genus Curtobacterium; species Curtobacterium sp. 458. Next base: position 3,592,328 of record NZ_CP129104.1, read on the forward strand.
CGCGGTCTCGATCATCATCGTCTTCCCGCGCATCTTCCAGAGCTTCTAGGCAGGATCGACCCCTCTCGGTGACACGTCACCGGATTCGTGGGGCCTTCCCAGCCAGGACGGCCGATCCACGCCGCCGGGGCACCTACGCTCGGGAACGATGAGTGACGACCAGGGCAAGAAGGCGCGGCGGGCCGAGGCACGGGAGCGTGCCCGGATCGCTCGCGAGAAGCAGCAGGCGCGCAGGCGCCGCAACCGCACGCTGACGATCAGCGGCATCATCGTGGGTGGCCTCGCGGTCGTCAGTGCGATCGTGCTGGTCATCGCGAACTCGGTGCAACCGGCGGGCCCGGGTCCGGCGAACATGGCGAGCGACGGCATCGTGCTGCACGGCGTCGACGGGAAGATCGAACCGGTCACGACGAAGGCGATCCCCGAGGGCGGGAAGCCGACACCGACGAAGCAGGACGACTCGGTGGCGAACATCACCGTGTACTCGGACTACATGTGCCCGTACTGCAACCAGTTCGAGACCGCCCAGATGTCCCAGATCCAGCAGTGGGTCAAGGACGGTTCGGCGACGCTCGAGCTGCACCCCTTCAACCTGCTCGACCGGGTGTCACAGGGTTCGAAGTACTCCACGCGTTCCGCCGCCGCGGCCGCGTGCGTCGCGAACGACGACCCGGACGACTTCCTCGCGTACAACACCGCGCTGTACGCGAACCAGCCGTCGGAGAACACCCGCGGCCTGACGAACGACGAGCTCGCGTCCCTGGCGGCGAAGGCCGGGGCAACGAGCAAGGACGTCGCGACGTGCATCACCGACCAGAGGTTCGCCGGGTGGGTCGCGGACGCCACCGACCGGGTGCTCAACGAGAAGCTCCCGAACTCGTCGCTCGACAAGCTGACCGGGACGCCGACCGTCATCGTCAACGGGAAGCAGTACAGCGGCTCGCTCACCGACACCGACGCGTTCTCGGCGTTCGTGCTGCAGAACGGCGGCAAGGCGTAAGGGCCAGCACCCCGCACTTCCACGAGCAGCCCCTGCGCCGTCCCCCATGGACGGCACAGGGGCTGCTCGCTGCGGGCGGCGAGCAGCGGGCCCGGAGCAGCCAGCGGCGGGCGGCAGGCGGCAGGCGGCAGGCGGCGGGCGGACCGAGTGACGGGTCCTCCCCGGACGCTCTTGGCCGTTCCGGTTCGCGAACCCCGGACTCGGCACACCCCATCGGCCAGGAGCGGAACCGAACTCGCCTCCGCTCCATCGGTCCGTCGGCTCCGCCCCGGCGCCGATCGGCCGGGCCGGCAGTCCGCGGCCGGCCGGTGCATCGCTGCCGCGTGCACGACGCCCCCGCTCCGGTCCGGAGCGGGGCGTCGTGTCCGTCGTGCGGGTCCTACTTCGCGGCGGCGTCGATCTTCGTGATGACGTCCGTGAGGTTCGCGAGCTTCTCGCCGTTCACGACGACGGTCGGCGTCCCGAAGCCCTGCGTGCCCTGCAGCGCGGGGTCGGCGAGCACGGCGTCGGTGGTCTTCGTCACCCAGCCCTTGAACTGCTCGGTCGACAGGCACTCCGAGAGCTTCGAGCCGGTCGCTCCGCCCTTCTTGACCAGGTCCGCGATCTGGTCGTTCGTGAGGCCCTTCGTGCCCTCCTCAGGCTGGTTGTCGAAGAACTGCGTCTGGACGTCCAGGAACTTGTCCGGGTCGTAGTTCGCGACGCACATCGCGGCGTTCGCGGCCCGGCTGGCGTACCGCGAGTTCTGGTAGTTGCGGTCGAGGATCGACACCGGGTGGATCGCGAGGGTGGCGTCGCCGGACTGCACCTTGTCGAGGATCTGGTCGGCGTACGCGGCCTCGAACTGCTTGCACACCGGGCACGCCCAGTCGACGTACTCGACGACGGAGGCCGCCCCGTCGGCGTTCGCCGTCGGTGCGGGCGAGGCGGTGGCGTTCGCCGCCACGGCGCCGGTCTCCACGGGGGTGACCTTGCCGTCCTTGCCCGTGAACTGGATCGCGCCCGTGATCATGTTCTTCGGACCCGTCGCGGAGACGGTGTTCGCGCTGTTCACGTTCACCACCACGATCGCGACGATGGCCGCGATCGCGATGATGCCCAGGCCGATGCCACCCTGCAGGAACCACTTGTTGCGACGCTTGCGACGGCGCTCCGCCTCGGCGCGCTGGCGGGCGACGTCACGTGCGTGGGCGCGCCGCTCGTTCTTGGTCGGTCGGTCGTTGTTCGTCATGCCGTTCGCTCCTGCGGTCGCGCGTGTCGGTCGTCGCTCACGCGAACCAGAGGCCGAGCTCACGGGCCGCGGACTCGGTGGAGTCCGAGCCGTGCACGAGGTTCTGCTGGACCTTGAGGCCCCAGTCGCGGCCGAGGTCACCGCGGATGGTGCCGGGCGCGGCCGAGGTCGGGTCGGTGGTGCCGGCGAGCGAGCGGAAGCCCGCGATGACGCCGTTGCCCGCGACGCGGACCGCGACGACCGGGCCGGACTGCATGAACTCCACGAGCGGCTCGAAGAACGGCTTGCCCTGGTGCTCCTCGTAGTGCGCGTCGAGCAGGTCACGCGGCGCGGTCAGCATCTTGAGGTCGACGATCTCGTAGCCCTTGGCCTCGATCCGACGGAGGATCTCGCCGGTGAGCTGGCGGGCGACGCCGTCGGGCTTGACGAGGACCAGGGTCTCTTCGAAGTCGGACATGCAGAACTCCTTGACGGGGTCGTGGGGTGGTGGTCAGCCCTCGCCGGCAGCGGCTCGTCGTGCGGCGTTCTGCCGGTCGAGCTGACCGCCCTTGACGAAGCAGTAGACCCACAGCGCCAGGAACACCGCGCCCACCGCGAACATGAACGGTTCGATGAAGCCGGTGGCGAGGATGGCCGCCTGCAGCAGCCACCCGAACCATACACCGGCGCGGTTGCCGGTCAGCCGCGAGGCCAGCGCCAGCACGACGATCGCGCCGATGCCGCCGCCGAACGCCACGGCCGGCGGCAGCGTCTGCTTCCCGAACGTCACGAGCATCGGGAAGAAGAACATCACGGCCTCGAGTCCGAGGGTGATCGCGAGCAGGCTCTCGCGGGCGCCGCGGTCGCGCCGCGGCTTCCGCTGACGGACCGGCCTGGAGGCGCGGTTCGGCTCGGTCACTTCGTCGCGCCGTCCGCGTGCACCAGGTCCATGACCGCGCCCACCATCACGATGGAACCGGCGACGAGGACGAGCGCGTCCTCGGCCTCCGCCTCGTCCGCGAGGTCCCGGGCCTCCTGGAGCGCCTGGTCGAGCGCCGGTTCGACGACGACTCGGTCGGCGCCGACCTCGTCGACCACGATGCGGGCGAAGGCGTCGGCATCGAGCGCCCGCTCCCCCGGCGGCTGGGTGACGACGAAGGTCTGCACGGTGTCCTTGAGCGCCCGGACGAACCCGCGGGCGTCCTTGTCGCCGAGGATCCCGACGACGCCGACGACGTGCTCGGAGGGGAACGCCACCGGCAGCGCGTCGGCGAGGGCCTTGGCTCCGTGCGGGTTGTGCGCGGCGTCGACGACGACCACGGGGTCCTGCGCGATGGGCTGGAGGCGCCCGGGGCTCGTCGCCGCGGCCAGCCCCTCGGAGAGCACGTCCTCGTCGAGCGCCTGCGAGCCGCGCCCGAGGAACGACTCGACGGCGGCGATCGCGACGGCGGCGTTGTGGGCCTGGTGCGCGCCGAACAGCGGCACGAACAGGTCGTCGTAGGTGCCGGCGAGGCCCTGCACGCTGACGAGTTGCCCACCGACCGCGGGCGTGTCGCTCGTGACCCGGAAGCCGGTGCCCTCGACCGACAGCGTCGACTCGGTGAGCTCGGCGGCCCGTTCGAGCTCGGCGAGGGCGTCCGGCGTCTGTGCACTCGACACGACCGCGGAGGACGGCTTGATGATGCCGGACTTCGTGCGGGCGATCTCGGCGACGGTGCTGCCGAGCTGCTTCGCGTGGTCCATCGCGATCGGGGTGAACACCGCGACCTGGCTCTGCACGACGTTCGTGGAGTCCCACTCGCCGCCCATGCCGACCTCGATCACGGCGACGTCGACGGGCGCCTCGGCGAAGCACGCGAGCGCGAGGACGGTCAGCGCCTCGAAGAACGTCAGCGGCAGCTCGCCCTTCGCCGTGAGCTCCTCGTCGGTCATCTCGAGGATCGGCGCGATGTCGTCCCAGTTCTCGACGAACCGGTCCGCGGCGATCGGCTCGCCGTCGACGACGATGCGCTCCCGGATCGACACCAGGTGCGGGCTCGTCATGAGCCCGGTGCGGAGGCCGTGGGCGCGGACGATGCTCTCGGTCATCCGGGCGGTCGACGTCTTGCCGTTCGTGCCGGTGATGTGGATCACGGGGTAGGACAGGTGCGGGTCGCCGAGGAGCTCGACCGCGCGTCGGGTCGCGCTCAGCCGGTGCTCGGGCGCCTGCTCGCCGATCCGGGCGTAGAGGGCCGCCTGGACGCGGCGGACCTCGTCGTCGTCCCCGTCGACCGGGGACGGGTCGACCGGCGCCGGGCTCGCGGGCCCCGCGGGGATCTCGATGCCCTCGGCGTTCTCGTCGTCGTACTCGTGCTCGTTCTGGTCGCTCATGCGCGTGCCACCTCCACGGACACCGTCGCTGCCTCGCCGACGTCGGTCGTCGTCGCGCCCGCGGCGAGCGGGACGACCTCGACCGCGGTCGCGAGGGTCTCCCCCGCGATGAGGTCGCGGTGCACCCGGACCGCCTCGGCGGCGTCGTCGGACACCCCCAGCGTCAGGGTGATGCGGTCGCTGACGTCGAGGTCGGCGTCGCGGCGGGCCTGCTGGACGGCACGGACGACGTCGCGCGCCAGGCCCTCGGCCTCGAGCTCGGGGGTCGTCACGGTGTCGAGGACGACGAAGCCGCCGCCGTCGAGGAACGCCACCGCCACCGAGTCGTCGGCCACGGTGAGGTCGAGCGAGTACTCGCCCGCGACGAGGTCGATGCCGCCGACCGTCACGCCGACGTCCGTCGCGACCCAGTCGCCGCGCTTCGCCGCCGGGATCACCTGCTGCACCTGCTTGCCGATGCGCGGGCCGGCGGCGCGGGCGTTGACGGTCAGCTTCCGCTCGATGCCGTACTGCGCCAGCGACTCCTCGGCCTGCTGTTCGAGCACCACGCGCTTGACGTTGAGCTCGTCGCGGAGGATGTCCGCGAAGGGCTCGACCGCCGCCGGGTCCGGGACGACGAGCGTGAGCGTCGCGAGCGGCAGTCGGACGCGCTTGCCGGTCGACTTGCGGAGCGCGAGGCCCTTCGAGGCGACGTCGCGCACGCGGTCCATCGCGGCGACGAGGGCGTCGTCCGCGGGGAACTCGTCGGCCGACGGGAAGTCCTCGAGGTGCACCGACCGGCCGCCGGTGAGGCCCTTCCAGACCTCCTCGGTGACGAGCGGTGCGAGCGGCGCCGCGACGCGTGTGAGGGTCTCGAGCACGGTGTAGAGCGTGTCGAACGCCGCCCGGGCCTCGGGGCTCGACGCCGCACCGGCCCAGAACTTGTCGCGCGAGCGTCGCACGTACCAGTTCGTGAGCACGTCGGCGAAGTCGCGGACGGCCTGCGCGGCGAGCGGGGTGTCGAGGGCGTCGAGGTGCGCCGTGACGTCCGCGACGAGCACGCGGGTCTTCGCGAGCAGGTACCGATCGAGCACGTCGGTGCTCGCGGTGCTTCGCTGTGCCCCGTACCCCTCGGATGCTGTTGCGCCGGACTCCCCCGACGCGTTCGCGTAGAGGGTGAAGAAGTAGTAGGTCGACCAGAGCGGGAGCAGGAACTCGCGCACGCCCTGACGGATCCCCTCTTCCGTGACGACGAGGTTGCCGCCGCGGATCACCGACGACGACATGAGGAACCAGCGCATCGCGTCGGCGCCGTCGCGGTCGAACACCTCGGAGACGTCCGGGTAGTTGCGGAGCGACTTCGACATCTTCTGCCCGTCGGAGCCGAGGACGATGCCGTGACTGATGACGTTGCGGAACGCCGGGCGGTCGAACAGCGCGGTGGACAGCACGTGCATCACGTAGAACCAGCCGCGCGTCTGCCCGATGTACTCGACGATGAAGTCGGCCGGGTTGTGCGCCTCGAACCACTCCCGGTTCTCGAACGGGTAGTGCACCTGCGCGTACGGCATCGACCCGGAGTCGAACCAGACGTCGAACACGTCGGTGATCCGGCGCATCGTCGACTTCCCCGTGGGGTCGTCGGGGTTCGGTCGGGTGAGGTCGTCGATGAACGGACGGTGCAGGTCGACCTCGCCCTCGGCGTTCAACGGCAGCCGGCCGAAGTCGCGCTCGATCTCCTCGAGCGAACCGTAGACGTCCGTACGCGGGTACGCCGGGTCGTCCGACTGCCACACCGGGATCGGCGTGCCGAAGTACCGGTTGCGGGAGACCGACCAGTCGATCGCGTTCCCGACCCACTTGCCGAACTGGCCGTCCTTGACGTTGTCCGGCACCCAGTTGACGTCCTGGTTGAGCTCGCCCATGCGGTCGCGGAAGTCGGTGACCCGGACGAACCACGACGAGACGGCCTTGTAGATGAGCGGCTTGCGGCAGCGCCAGCAGTGCGGGTAGCTGTGCTCGTAGGACGCCTGGCGGAGCAGGCGCCCGGCATCGCGCACGGCCTTGGTGAGCGGCTTGTTCGCGTCCGACCACAGCATGCCGGCCACCTCGCCGAACTGCGACGTGAACACACCGCCCTCGTCGAGCGACAGCACCACGGGGATGCCCGCGGCCGCGCAGACCTCCTGGTCGTCGGCGCCGTAGGCCGGAGCCTGGTGCACGATGCCCGTGCCCTCGCCCGTCTCGACGTACTCGGCGACGAGCACTCGCCACGCGTTCTCGTACCCTTCCTGGTCGGCCAGGTGGTCGAACAGCCGCTCGTACTCGACGCCGGCGAGCTCGGCGCCGGCGACCGTGCGGAGCACGGCGGCGAGCGCGTCGTCCGCGCTCTCGTAGCCGAGGTCCTTCGCGTGCGCGGCCACGGTGTCGGACGCGAGGAGGTACGTGGCCGAGCCGGCGGCACCACCGTCAGCCGCGCCTCCCGGCCCTGCAGGGACGACCGCGTACGCGATCGCCGGACCGACCGCGAGGGCCGCGTTCGTCGGGAGCGTCCACGGGGTCGTCGTCCAGGCGAGCGCACGGACCCCGCTGAGGTCGAGCGCCTCGGCGCGGGTCCCGCGCAGCGGGAACGCGACCGTGACGGACTGGTCCTGCCGCGACTGGTAGACGTCGTCGTCCATGCGCAGCTCGTGGTTCGACAGCGGTGTCTGGTCGTTCCAGCAGTACGGCAGGACTCGGAAGCCCTCGTACGCCAGGCCCTTGTCCCAGAGCTGCTTCCAGGCCCAGAGCACGCTCTCCATGAACGTGACGTCGAGGGTCTTGTAGTCGTTCTCGAAGTCGACCCAGCGAGCCTGGCGGGTCACGTACCGCTGCCACTCGTCGGTGTACTGCAGGACGCTCTTCTTGGCGGCCGCGTTGAAGACGTCGACGCCCATCTCGTCGATCTCGTGCTTCTCGGTGATGCCGAGCTGCCGCATCGCCTCGAGCTCGGCGGGCAGGCCGTGCGTGTCCCAGCCGAAGCGGCGGTGGACCTGCTTGCCGCGCATGGTCTGGTAGCGCGGGAAGACGTCCTTCGCGTACCCGGTGAGCAGGTGCCCGTAGTGCGGCAGGCCGTTGGCGAACGGCGGGCCGTCGTAGAACGTCCACTCCGGGCAGCCCTCGCGCTGGTCGATGGACGCCTGGAACGTCGCGTCGCCCTTCCAGAAGGCGAGGATCCCCTGCTCGACGGCGGGGAAGGACGGGGACGGCGTGACGCCGGCTGCTGTGTCGTCTGCAGGACGGTTGAGGGGGTAGCGCACCGTGGGCTCCTGTGGGTTCGGTTCGTCTCCACGAGGACGGAGCGTGCTCCGCGGTACCACCTCGCTTGCCGGACACCGCTCGCGCTGCGTCCGACCGCTCGTTCGCCGGAAGGGGTGCGGTCCGGTCCGCCCGGTTCTACTGCCGGCCGTCGGTCGTGCCGACTGCCGGGTTCCTCCGGAGGCTCCCCGGTGATGGCCGGTTCGACGCCTGCTGGGACGAGTCTACCCGAGCGGAGCATGCTGGAGCGATGCCCTCCTCCGATGAGCCTGAGCGCCCCGAATCGCTCCTCACCGTCATCATCGCGTTCGCCGCGAACCTGCTCGTCGCGATCGCCAAGACCGTCGCCTCGCTGATCTCCGGGTCGGCGTCCATGACCGCCGAGGCCGCGCACTCGTGGGCGGACACCGGCAACGAGATCTTCCTGCTCGTGGCCGAGCGTCGCGGCGCCAAGCCCCGGGACACGAAGCACCCGCTCGGCTACGGCCGCGAGACCTACATCTGGTCGATGTTCGCCGCGTTCGGCCTGTTCACCGCGGGCGCCGTGGTGTCGATCTGGCACGGCATCACCGAGCTCGGCGAGACCGGCCCCGCCGAGGACCTCCTGCTCAACTACCTCGTGCTCGGCGTCGCGTTCCTGCTCGAGGGCACGAGCTTCGTGCAGGCGTACCGCCAGGCGCACGGAGCCGCCACGAAGCGCCGCGTCCCGGTGCTCCGCCACGTGCTGCAGTCGTCGAACCCGACGCTCCGGGCGGTGTTCGCGGAGGACGCCGCGGCGCTCATCGGCCTCGTGATCGCGTTCCTCGGCGTCTTCCTGCACCAGGTCACCGGGCTCGCGGTGTTCGACGCGATCGGCTCCATCGCGGTCGGGCTGCTGCTCGGCGTCGTGGCGATCGTCCTCATCGAGCGGAACCGCCGCTTCCTGGTCGGCGAGGCCACGTCGCCGGAGCTCGAGGACGCGGTGCTGTCCGAGCTGCTCCGCCGTGACGAGGTCGAGCGGGTCACCTACCTGCACCTCGAGTTCGTCGGACCGTCGCGGGTGTTCCTCGTGGCCGCCGTCGACCTGACCGGCAACGAGGACGAGGACCACGTGGCCGTGCGGCTGCGACGGGTGGAGGCGTCGTTGGAGGAGAGCCGGTACATCGAGGAGGCGGTGCTGACGTTGAGCATCCCCGGTGACGAGTCGCTCGTGTCCCGTGGTGACGGCGAGGTCCCCGCGACGGTTCGGGACGGCACGGTGGAGGACGTCGCGGCGGGCGGGGCCGGCACCCTGCGGACCGAGCGGTAGGAACACCGAGCGGTGGGAACACCGCGCGGGAGGAGCACCGAGCGGGAGGGGCGCGGCGGGCACCACCCGCCGCGCGCCGCCGGCGGTCAGCGCTCGTCGACCAGGGCGGTGCGCCCGTCCCGCACCCGGACGGCAGCGTCGCCCCGGACCACCCACACCCGCAGGAAGTCCACCCGGAACGTCGTGAACCGACCCGGCTCGTCGGCGAGCAGGCGACTGAGCGCAGGACGCAACGGGAACCGCTCGTCCGCTCCGGCGACGACGACCCCGAAGTCCCCGCGCGCCGCCGCGTCCGTGGACGCACGACGTCCGGTCCAGTGCGAGAACGCGGCACGCGGCGACCCCGCGACGAGGATGCGGTCGTCCGACGGCACACCGCGGTGGTCGAGTGCGGCGCTCAGCCGGGCGAACCCGGTCTCCCGACTCTCGGCGACGGTGCGGACCACGACCACGGCGGGGAGCACGGTGGCGGCGACGGCCACGAGTGCGACGACGGTCGTCCACGGAGGGCGCAGCCGGGCGGCCCGGACGAGCCCGGTCGCCGCGAGCGCGATCGTCCAGGGCATCCACGCGTCGTAGTAGTACGGCAGGGCGACCTGTGCCGTGCAGTAGAAGACCACCAGGGCGGCGAGGGCGGTGCCGAGCACGCCGACGAGCGGGTCGGGCCGGACCAGCACGGCGGCGAGGAGCCCGAGCACGAGCACGACGACGGTCGGCCAGCCGACCCCCTCGACGACCCGGGCGGCGTTCGCCCACCAGGGCGCGAACTGGTACTGGCGGCCGAGCAACGTCGTCGTGTGACCGTTCACGTCGTGCGCCGTCTGGAACGCCAGCATGAACCGGATCGCCCGGACCCCACCGACCGGCAGGTAGACCGCCGCGAAGACGACGAGGAAGGACACCGCGGCGACCGGCGCGCCGATCGCGTACGCGCGCCACCGTCGGTGGAGGGCGGGCAGCGCGGCGATCGCGAGGAACACGACCGCGGTGGACACCTTCGACGTCACGGACAGGGCGAACAGCGCACCGGACAGCGCCCACCACCCCGCGGCCCGCCACCGACCGTGGTCGTCGTCCGACTCCCGGGTCACCGCGTGCCACGCGACCGCGACGGCAGCCACCGCGAAGAAGACCATGAGCGGCTCGAGCAGCGCCAGTCGGTCGATCCGCACGCCGGCACCGGAGGCCACGTCGGCCCAGGTGGCCGCGGCCGCGCGCGGGGTGCACCACCACCACCCCGCGGCCAGGAGCGCACCCCAGAACCCGATCGGTCGACGCAGCCAGGCGAAGAGCACGACCCCGGTGCCGAACGAGGCCGTGGCCGCGACGACGCGAGCTGCGCCGACGCCCTCGCCGAGGACGAGCTGCGCGAGACCGTAGAGGTACTTCGCCGTGGGCGGGTGCTGCAGGTTGCCGGTCAACGCCCCGTGCACGTACTGCCACCCGGCTCCGGCGTAGGTGAACTCGTCCACGTACTCGGTCTGTCGCCCGAGGTTCGCGTACGCGACGTACACCCCGGCGACCACGACCACGACCAGCGCGACGGCCCTGGCCGCGGTGCGGCGTTCAGGGCTGCGGAGGACGAGGTGCACGGCGCTCGATCGTAGTGACCAGCCCGGGGCCGTGGCCCGTGGCAGAGCAGTGCGTTCCCGCGGAAGCGCTCAGGCACCGGCCCGATCGGAGCCGCGCCGAGCGCGTGCCGGACGGACCGGGCTCGCGTGGCGAGCGTGCGTCAGGCGGCGTCGAGGCCGTCCGCGACGGGCGTGAGCGCCGCCGCGACGTACTCGACGAGCGGACCCCTGCCGACGCCGTCACCGACCCACACACCGAACGCCGCCGCGGCCGCACCGAGCATCGCGCCGGACACCGTCTGGGGCCAGAGCGCCCCGGCCCGGTCGCCGGTGCGGCCGGCGACGAACGCCGCGACCGCGCCGTGCTGCTGCATCACCCGTGCGGCGACGCTCGCCACGAGCTCGGGGCCGATCCCCATGACCTCGGCCTGCGCGACGGCCCACGGCACCCGCTCCGGGTCGTGCTGGCGCGCCGCGGCGAGCAGGGCGTCCTCGACGGCACGCACCGGGCTCGGCTCGGCGGACGCGTCGAGCAGCCCGGGGATCGCGGCGACCGCGGCGTCGAGCTCGAGCCACATGACGTCGGACTTCGCGGCGAAGTAGTTGAAGAACGTCGCGCGGCTCACCCCGGCACGTGCGGCGATCTGGTCCACGGTGGTCCGGCCGTACCCCTGCTCGAGGAAGAGCTCCGCCGCAGCGTCGGCGAGGACGTCGGCGCTGGACCGGCGTGGCCGGCCACCGCGGCGAGCACGGTCGTCGTCGCCACGCTCGAGGTCCATGCGCCCAGTAAACCGCTAGACTCGACCAGCCATGAAGTTGGACTCAGTACAGAAAAGCCGCGCGCGCGTCGCGGCCTCCCTGGCGGGCGCCGCCACAATCCTCCTGGCCGTCACCGCCTGCACCGGCGGCGGAGGCGGGTCGACGAGCAGCACGCCGGTCGCGGGCGGGACCCTGGTCTACGCGTCCGGCGACGCCGAACCGACCTGCCTCGACCCGCACGTCGGCGGCAACTACCCGCAGGCGCTGCTGTCCAGTCAGTACATCGAGGAGCTCACCGCGCTCGAGGACGGCCGACCCGTCCCCGCGCTCGCCGAGTCGTGGAAGAGGAGCAGCGACGGCACGACCCTGACCTTCCGGCTCCGCGACGACGTGACCTTCACCGACGGCACCCCGTTCGACGCCGCCGCCGTGGTGGCGAACATCGAGCACGTGCAGGACCCGAAGACCGCGTCGAGCACCGGGTACCTCGCCCTCCAGTCGATCACGAAGGCCACCGCGACCGACGACCACACGGTCACGCTCACCCTGAGCCGTCCGGACAGCGCCCTGCTCGAGTCGTTCTCGCAGCCCTGGGTCGGCATGGAGTCCCCGAAGGCGCTCGAACGCTCGCAGGCGCAGAACTGCGAGTCCCCCGTCGGCACGGGGCCGTTCCGGATCACGGACTGGAAGCACGGCGACCGGGTCACGCTGGAGAAGAACGCCGACTACACGCCCCTCGGCAAGCCGGCCGGCAGCACCACCAAGCCCCGGTTGAACGGCATCACCTGGCGCTTCCTGCCCGACTCGACCTCGCGCTTCGCGGCACTGCAGTCCGGCCAGGTCGACGTCATCGACAACGCCCAGCCCGACCAGATCCGTGCGGCGGGGGCCGGTGGGTCGATCCGCGACCTCGACGCCCCGCGCCCCGGCGCCTCCAACCGCCTCGAGCTGAACTCCGGCCACGGTGTGTTCCAGGACGAAGCGGTCCGCGAGGCCTTCATCCACGGCGCCGACGTCGACCCTGGCATCAAGTCCCTGTTCCTCGGCACCGCGAAGCGCTCGTACTCGCTGCTGTCGAGCGTCGAGCCGTTCGCCTGGTCCGCCGACGGCGAGGAGCTCTTCGACCACGACGCCTCTCAGGCCGGCAAGCTGCTCGACGAGGCCGGGTGGAAGAAGGGCTCGGACGGCATCCGCACGAAGGACGGGAAGCGCCTGACGGTGACGTTCCCGGTGTCGACGAACCAGTCGATCCCCGCCGAGCGCAGCCTGTTCCAGCAGATCCAGGCCTCCGAGAAGGAGGTCGGCTTCGACGTGCAGATCAAGGAGCTCGACCTCTCCAGCTGGTACGCGGCCCTCGCGGCGAACCAGTACGACGTCGTCAGCGCGCCGTACACGAAGGTCGGTGCGGACGTCCTCCGCATCCTCTACGACAGCGCCAGCATCGAGCCGGCCCCCTCGGGCTACTTCGCGAACCTCGCGCAGCTCGACGACCCGACGGTGGACTCGCTGCTGCAGCGCGCCGCACGGACCGCCGACACGCACGACCGCGGCGAACTGTACGAACAGGCGCAGAAGGACATCCTCGCCAGCGCGACCGTCCTGCCCCTCTACGACCAGCAGAACCACTTCCTCGTCGGGGAGAAGGTGCACGACGTGCACACCACGGCCGTCTCGACGCCGTGGTTCGGTTCGGCCTGGATCGACCGCTGACGCGCGCTCACGCGCGGCACGACCGGACTGGAGGCACGGCATGACCCCGACGCGCCCCCGCGGCTCCGGCGCGTGGTCGCGGTGGACGCTGTGGGGCCTCGGTCGCCTGGCCGGCGGCATCGGTGTGCTCTGGGCCGTCGCCACGATCGTGTTCGTCGCGATCCGACTCATCCCCGGTGACCCGGCCCTCGCGATCCTCGGCGGGCCGGGGTCGCAGGCGTCGGCCGCCGCGGTCGACCAGGTCCGGCACGAGTACGGACTCGACCGGCCGCTCCTCGTGCAGTACTCGGTGTTCCTCGGCCGACTCGCCACCGGGCAGCTCGGCGACTCCTACGCGTTCCGGACCCCGGTCGCGACGCTCCTCGCCCAGGAGCTCCCCGTCACACTGACCCTGGCGGTCGCCGGGCTCGTGGTCGCCTGGGCGCTCGCGCTCGTCGCCGCCTGGTGGTCGACGCAGCGCGGTCGGGTCGCCGCCGGGATCACCGGGGCGATCACCGTCACCGCCAGCGTCGTCCCGCACTTCTGGCTCGGCAGCGTCCTCATCGTCGTGTTCGCGACCGCGCTCGGGTGGGCCCCCGCGGTGAGCGACGGCACGGTCCGCGGCTGGGTGCTCCCCGTGGTCACGGTCGCGGTCCCGGTCGCCGGGTACCTCGCCGAGACGGTCCGCGACGGCATCGTCGACGCGCAACGCTCCGCCTTCGCCCTCGCCGCCCGGGGTCGCGGCGAGCACCGGCTCGGGGTGTTCCTGCGGCACTCGCTCCGCCACGCCGCACTGCCCGGCCTCGCGCTGTCCGCCTGGGCGTTCGGTTCGCTGGTGTCCGGGGCCGTCGTCGTCGAGTCGGTCTTCGCCCTGCCGGGCATCGGGCGCGCCCTGGTCACCGCCGTGACGCAGCGGGACATGCCGCTCGTCGCCGGGATCGCGCTCGTGTCGGCGGCCGCGTACGTCGTCGTGCTCGCCGTCGCCGACCTCGCCGAGCGCGCGGTGGACCGTCGGCCCCGTCGTCCCGGCGCCGTCGGGACGAGACGTGGTCGAACCCGGACGGCGGTCGTCCGGTGAGCGGCATCCTCGACCCCGCCGTGTCGCCGGACGACACGACCCCGACCCGCGCTCCGTCCGGGGGTGCCGAGCGACGCCGTGGGGGGACGCTCGGCACCGCCGGATGGGTCGCGACCGCGGTCGTGCTCCTCGCCGTCGTCGCCGCCGTCGCGCCCGGGGTGCTCGGCGGTGCGCACCCGCTCGCGGTCCACCCCGACGAGGCCCTGCTCCCGCCGTCCGGTGCGCACCCGTTCGGGACCGACGAGTCCGGCCGGGACGTCGTCGCCCGCGTCGTCGCCGGCACGCGTGCATCGCTCGTCGTCGGCGTCGCGGCCACCCTCGTCGGAGCCGTCACGGGGGTGCTGCTCGGGCTCGTCGCCGCGCTCGGCGGCCGGGTGCTCGACGCCGTCGTGGGCCGTGTGACGGAGGTCGCGTTCGCCCTCCCGCTGCTGCTCGTCGCCCTCGTCGTGATCGCCGTCACGGGGCCGGGCCCGGTCCCGGCCGTGCTCGCCGTCGGGTTCGCGACCGCGCCGGGCTACGCACGGATCGTCCGGGGCCTCGTGCGGACCGCCCGGGAGTCGCAGGTCGTCGAGACCGCGGTCCTGCTCGGCCGCTCCCCCGCGCGGATCGTCGTCCGCCACGTCCTGCCCGCCGCGCTCTGGCCCGTCGTCGCGGTCGGCACGCTCGGCGTCGGGCAGGCGGTGGTCTGGGCGTCGGCGCTCAGCTACCTCGGCGTCGGCACCCCGCCGCCGGCGCCCGAGTGGGGCGCGATGCTCGCGGACGGCCGGACGTACCTGCAGACCGCACCGTGGATGAGCACCTTCCCCGGACTCGCGATCGTGGTGCTCGCCACCGCCGTCACCGTGCTCGGCCGTGCGCTCCGACGGCGGGGTGATGCCCGGTGACCGCGGTCCTGGCGGTCGACGGGCTCTCGGTCACGATCGACGGCGTCCGCATCGTGTCCGACGTCTCACTGCACATCGAACCGGGCGAGTGCGTCGCGCTGGTCGGGGCCTCCGGCTCGGGCAAGACCGTCACCGCCCGGGCCCTCCTCGGGCTCTCCGCCGACCGGGCGGTCGTCAACGCGGGACGGCTCGAGGTCGCCGGCACCGACGCCCGGACCCTGCGGGAGCGCGGCTGGCGGAAGCTCCGCGGTGCGTCGGTGGGGTACGTCGGTCAGGAGGCCCTCGGCGCCCTCGACCCGCTCCGCCCGGTCGGTCGCGAGGTCGGGGACGCCCTGCGACTGCACACGTCGATGACCGCCGCCGAACGGGTCGACGCCGTGCGGGCCGCGCTCGCGGGCGTGGGGCTCGATCCCGAGATCGCGACGGACGGACGGCTCGCCGGGACGCTCTCGGGCGGCATGCGGCAGCGGGCGCTCATCGCCGCCGCGACCATCGGCTCGCCCGCGCTCGTGGTCGCCGACGAACCGACGACGGCGCTCGACGCCGGGGTGGCCGTCACGGTGATGGAGCAGCTGCGCCGAGCGCAGCGAGGCGGTGCCGGGCTGCTCGTCATCACCCACGACCTCGGGCTCGTCGCCGGGTGGGCCGACCGCGTGGCCGTGGTGTCGGACGGGCGCATCGTCGAGCAGGGTCCGGTCGCGCGGGTGTTCTCCGCACCGGAGCACCCCGCCACGGCAGCCCTCGTGCACGCTGCGCGGGCCGGGGCGAGCGGTCCTGCGACCCGGGCGACCGCCGACACCCCCGACACCGTCGTCGTGGCCGACCGCCTCGACCGCCGCTTCGACGACACCGCTGCCGTCCGGGACGTCTCGTTCGCCCTCGACCGCGGACGGGTGCTCGGCGTCATCGGCGCCTCGGGATCGGGCAAGACGACGCTGGCACGCATCCTGCTCGGCCTCGAGACCCCGGACGCCGGCTCCGTGACGCTCGACGGTGCGCCGTGGGCCCCACTCCGCGAGCGCGACCGTCGTGCGCGCCGGCACCGGGTCGCCGCGGTGGTGCAGGATCCCGGCGCCACGTTCGACGAACGGTGGGACGTCGAACGGGTGCTCGCGGACGCGTTCTCGCGCGGCGCGGAACGACGAACCCGTGGCGACCTCGGCAGCCGGGTCGACGCCGCGCTCCGGCAGGTCGGGCTCGACTCGGCACTGCGGTCCCGGTCGCCGCTCACCCTCTCCGGCGGCCAGCGGCAACGGCTCGCGATCGCCCGGTCGCTCGCCACGGAGCCCGAGGTCCTCGTGCTCGACGAACCCGTCACGGCGCTCGACGCGACCGTGCAGGACGCCGTGCTCGGGCTGCTCGAACGGCTCCGCGACGAGACCGGCGTGGCGATGGTGTTCGTGTCGCACGACCTGCGGGCGGTCCGGCGGATGGCCGACGACGTGCTCGTGGTGCACGAGGGCGCCGTCGTCGAGCACGGTCCCGCGGCGACGGTCCTCGCTCGCCCGGCGCACCCCGTCACGGCGCGGCTGCTGCACGCCGCTGAGGTGCTCGCCACCGGCCCCGCGGCCTGACGCACGCTCCACCTCCGGATCCGAGACTCGGCCCCGCGGACAGTTCCGCGGTCGGACGCTCGCGAAACTGTCCGCCCACCCGAGACTCGGGGCAGCGCGGCAGCGGCACCAACGCGACCAGATGACGGAGGCGCGGTGCGGGACGGACCGGCACCAGGGCCCACGCCGCCGGTTCCGGACCGACGCGCCAGCGGCGGGCCGGCCGTGCCGGTGGGGAGCCTCCAGGCCGATCGTCAGGAGCCGGCGGGCTCCTTGTGCTCGTCACCCGACGTCGGGGCGTCGCCGCTGATGATCGGGATCTCGCTCGTCGAGAAGTCCTTCGCCCACTCGGACTGCGCGAGGTCGGACTCCGGGTCGTTGTAGTCCTCGATGACCGCGGCGACCTCGTCCTCGTGCGCGACGGTGGGGCCGGAGCCCATGAGCGGTGTCGCGGCGGTCTCCTTCGTGAAGTACACCGCCACGAGGCCGATCACGGCCGCGAGCATGAGGTAGAACGCGGGGATGTCCTCGGCCCAGCCGTACCCGGCGTCCTTGGCCGCGTTGATGAGCGCCGAGGTCGCCAGCGGGGTCGTGCCGCCGAACAGCGAGACCGACACGTTGAACGCGATCGCGAGGGCGCCGTATCGGATGATCGTCGGGAAGAGCGCGGGCAGCGTCGACGGCATCGTGGACGTGAAGGTCACGAGCACGAGGCCGAGGATGAGCAGGCCGAAGAACACGCCGATGCCGGTGCCGCTCTGGACGAGCTTGAGCGACGGCCACGACAGCAGGATGAAGCCGATGCAGCCGGCCGCGAGGACCGGACGACGCCCGAACTTGTCGGACAGCCGTCCGCCGAACGTGATGACGACCATCATGAGGATCATCACGATGACGATCAGGATGAGGCCGAACGTGGCGTTCTGCCCGAGGTTCTGCTCGAGGTACGTCGGCATGTAGGACAGCAGCATGTAGTCGGTCACGTTGAAGACCAGGACGAGGCCGATGCAGATGATGAGCCCGCGCCAGTTCTCCGCGAAGAGCTTGAGGAACGGCGTCTTCTGCGACTCGCGCTCGGCGGCCTGCTCCTGCTGCTTCTGGAAGGCCGGGGTCTCCTCGAGCTTGAGCCGCAGGTACAGGCCGATGAGCCCGAGCGGTCCGGCGACGATGAACGGGATGCGCCAGCCCCAGCTGAGCAGGGCCTCCTCGGAGAGGCCGAACTGCAGGCCGGTGACGATCGAGGCGCCGAGCACGTAGCCCGCGAGCGTGCCGAACTCGAGCCACGAGCCCATGAACCCACGGCGCTTGTCCGGTGAGTACTCGGCGATGAAGGTCGCGGCGCCGCCGTACTCACCACCGGTCGAGAAGCCCTGCACGAAGCGGGCGACGAGCAGCAGGACCGGGGCCCAGAAGCCGATCGACTGGTACGAGGGGATCAGGCCGATCATGAGCGTGCCGGCGGCCATCAGGATCATCGTCAGCGCGAGGACCTTCTGCCGGCCGATCTTGTCGCCGATGGGTCCGAACACCGCGCCGCCGATCGGGCGGACGATGAAGGCCGCCGCGAAGAAGCCGAACGTCGCGACGATGTTCGCAGCAGGGTCGCCCTTCGGCAGGAAGACCTGCGAGATCGTCACGGTGAGGTACGCGAAGATGCCGAAGTCGAACCACTCCATGGCGTTGCCCAGGGCGGCGGCCGCGACGGCGCGCTTGAGCAGCGACTCCTCGACGACGGTGACGTCGTCCTTCGTCAGCTTGCGGCGGGCGCGCTTCACGGCGCCCTTCGTGCGCAGCGGCCGATCGCCGTTCGCGTGTGCTTCGTTCGGTGCCAAGTCGTTCCTCCGGTAGTGCTGTGTCTTGCCTTCGGGCGCCCGGCGGAAGCGTCACTGCAGTCCTCGCGAACCCCGCGTCCGCCGGACAAACTCCGACAGACTATCAAACGCCCGGCGTGTCCGTCAGGTCGGTGTGGTACCGGCCGTCGGCGATGACGGTCCGAACCGCTACGATCAGGGATACCGCGCGATGCGTGCGGACACTCAGGCACCTCACCACGGACTCGGTGCCGCACATACCGATCGAAAGGCGCTGCCATGACGAAGCCCATCCCCGACAAGCCGACCGTCGACGGTCTCGAGGACGCCTGGGGCCCCGTCTGGGAGCAGGACGGCACCTACCGCTTCGACCGCGACAGCGCGACGAAGGACGCCGTCTACTCGATCGACACCCCGCCGCCGACCGCCTCCGGCTCGCTGCACATCGGTCACGTGTTCTCGTACACGCACACCGACCTCAAGGCCCGGTACGAGCGCATGCGCGGCAAGCACGTCTTCTACCCGATGGGCTGGGACGACAACGGCCTCCCGACCGAGCGCCGCGTCCAGAACTACTACGGCGTCCGCTGCGACCCGCAGCTCCCCTACGACCCGGCGTTCGTCCCGCCGTTCGAGGGTGGCGACAACAAGTCGAGCAAGGCCGCCGACCAGCTGCCGATCTCCCGCCGCAACTTCATCGAGCTGTGCGAGCGCCTGACCGTGCAGGACGAGCAGCAGTTCGAGCACCTCTTCCGCACGCTCGGCCTGTCGGTCGACTGGACCCAGTCGTACCGGACCATCGACGACACCTCCCGCGCCAGCGCGCAGCGCGCCTTCCTCCGCAACCTGGAGCGCGGCGAGGCCTACCAGGCCGACGCGCCGACGCTCTGGGACGTGACGTTCCGCACGGCCGTGGCCCAGGCCGAGCTCGAGGACAAGGAGATGCCCGGCGCGTACCACGGCATCGCCTTCCACCGCACCGACGGCGGCGACGACGTCGTCATCCAGACCACCCGCCCGGAGCTGCTCGCCGCGTGCGTCGCCCTCGTCGCGCACCCGGACGACGAGCGCTTCCAGGACCTCTTCGGCACGACCGTGCGCTCGCCCCTGTTCGACGTCGAGGTCCCGGTCCTCGCGCACCACCTCGCGCAGCAGGACAAGGGTGCGGGCATCGCGATGGTCTGCACCTTCGGTGACACCACCGACGTCGTGTGGTGGCGCGAGCTGCAGCTGCCGAACCGCGCGATCATCGGCTTCGACGGTCGCGTGCGGTCGGACGAGCCGACCTGGATCGAGAGCGCCCGCGGCAAGGAGCTCTACGCCGCGATGGCCGGCAAGACCGTGTTCTCCGCGAAGAAGGTCGTCGTGGACGCCCTCACCGAGTCCGGCGAGCTGATCGGGGACGTCAAGACGATCAACCACCCGGTGAAGTTCTTCGAGAAGGGCGACAAGCCGCTCGAGATCGTCTCGACCCGCCAGTGGTACATCGTCAACGGCGCTCGCGACGAACAGCTGAAGTCAGCCCTCCGCGCCCGCGGCGAGGAGATCGCGTTCCACCCGGACTTCATGCGCGTCCGCTACGACAACTGGGTCGGCGGGCTCTCCGGCGACTGGCTCATCTCGCGCCAGCGCTTCTTCGGCGTGCCGCTGCCGGTCTGGTACCCGCTCGACGCCGACGGCAACCCGGTGTACGACCAGCCGATCGTCCCGACCGAAGCACAGCTCCCGGTCGACCCCGCGTCCGAGCCGGCCCCCGGCTACGAGGAGTCCCAGCGCGGTGTCGCGGGTGGCTTCCAGGGCGAGCTCGACGTCATGGACACCTGGGCGACGTCGTCGCTGACCCCGCAGCTCGCGGGCAAGTGGGAGTCCGACCCGGCGCTCTACGACCTCGTGTTCCCGTACGACGTCCGGCCGCAGGCGCAGGACATCATCCGCACCTGGCTCTTCACGACGGTGCTCCGCAGCCAGCTCGAAGCCGACGTCGCGCCCTGGAAGCACGCGAGCATCTCGGGCTTCATCGTCGACCCCGACCGCAAGAAGATGTCGAAGTCGAAGGGCAACGTCGTCACGCCGCTGTCGATCCTCGAGCAGCACGGTGCGGACGCGGTCCGGTACTGGGCGGCCTCGTCGAAGCTCGGCACCGACGCGGCGTTCGACCCGCAGAACCCGAAGCAGATCAAGGTCGGCCGTCGTCTCGCGATCAAGGTGCTCAACGCGGCGAAGTTCGTCTACGGCTTCCCGCTCCCCGAGGGCGCCCACGCCGTGACCGAGGCGCTCGACGTCGACGTGCTCGCCGAGCTCGGCACCGTGATCGAGCAGGCCACGACAGCCTTCGACACCTTCGACCACGCCCGCGCCCTCGAGGTCACCGAGCGCTTCTTCTGGACGTTCTGCGACGACTACCTCGAGCTCGTGAAGGAGCGCGCCTACGGCACCGCCGCGGACGCGACGCACGAGACCCAGGCGAGCGCGGTCCTGGCGCTGCGCGCAGCGATCGACGCGCTGCTCCGTCTGCTGGCACCGTTCCTCCCGTTCGCGACGGAGGAGGTGTGGGCCTGGACCCACGAGACCAGCGTGCACCGCGCACAGTGGCCGACTGCGAGCGGCCTGGCGGCCGCCGCGGGGCCGGGTGCAGCTGACCGGCTCAGTGCTGGGCCGACCGGCCTGCTCGCGGCCGTCGGGCAGGCGCTCATCGGCATCCGCGGTGCGAAGACCGCGGCGAAGGCCTCGCAGAAGACGCCGGTGACGCGTGCCGTCGTCGCGGCCCCGGCCGAGACGCGGGCGCTCCTCGAGCGTGCGGCGGTCGACCTCGCGGCCGTCGGCCGCATCGCCGACCTGTCGTTCACGGACGGGTCGGAGCTGGCCGTCACCGAGATCGAGCTGGCGGACCAGCCGGCGTAGGGTCGCGTGGGTCGGCCGGGTCGCGTCCGCGACCGGCCGGCCCACACCGGACGGGAGGCACGGATGCAGTTGGGTACGCGATGGAGCGTGGGTGGGCAGCCACCCGCGCGACTGCCCGAGACGATGGTCGTCGCCGTGCGCGGCGTCGAGGACGAGCTCGCGACGGAGTCCGTCGACACGGCGACGTGGGGCTGGACCCTGACGTTCCTCGAGGGCAAGCCGATCGTCGAGCTCGACGACGGCACGTCGATCCACCTCGACCCCGCCGGTCACGCACAGGTGACGAACCCGGACGACGCGCCGGAAGAGGACTGAGCGGCGCGCCGGGGACGCGTCCGCACACGCGCGCCACGTCCGCACAACCAAAGTCACCCCGAACCGCGGGAAACCGTGGTTCAGGGTGACTTCGGTTGTGCGCCGACCGTCGACGCCGTGCGCCGTCGACGCCGTGCGCCCTACTTCGTGAGCCAGCCGAGCAGGACCTCGTTCACCTCAGCGGTGTGCGTCGTGAGCAGGCCGTGCGGCGCGCCCTCGATCTCGACGTACTCGGCGTGCGGCAGCGCCTTGGTGAAGCGGCGGCCGGTGGCGTCGATCGGGAGGATGTTGTCCGACGTGCCGTGCACGATGAGCGCCGGGACGGTGACCTTCGGGATGTCCTGACGGAAGTCGGTCGGCCAGGTCAGCGGTGCCGCGGCGGAGGCGATCGAACCCGAACCCGCGGCGACGTTCCAGGCGTTGCGGACCTGCTCCTCCGAGATCCGCGAGCCGAGGTTCTCCGACAGGTTGAAGAAGTCCTGGTAGAAGTTCGTGAAGTACGCGTACCGGTCCTTCTTGACGTCCGCGGCGATGCCCTCGAAGAAGGACATCGGGCCGGCGCCGTCCGGGTTGTCGTCGGTGATCGCGAGGTACGGCTCGAGCGAGGCGAGGAAGGCGACCTTGGCGATCCGGTCCTCTCCGTGGCGGGCGATGTAGCGGGCGATCTCGCCGGTGCCCATCGAGAAGCCGACGAGGATCACGTCGCGCAGGTCGAGGGTCTCGAGGACCGCGTGGAGGTCGTCGGCGAAGGTGTCGTAGTCGTAGCCGGTCGAGGGCTGCGAGGACTGCCCGAACCCACGACGGTCGTAGGTGACGACGCGGTACCCGGCGTCGAGGAGCGGCGGGACCTGCCCCTCCCACGAGTTGCCGTCGAGCGGGAAGCCGTGGATCAGCACGATCGGCTGCCCGGTGCCCTTGTCCTCGTAGTGGAGCGCGATGTCGACGCTGTTCTCGGTCCCGACGGTGATGCTGCCCATGGTCCTGCCTCTTCCCTGAAGGATGGAGAACGGTCGTTCTCCGCGATGTCGCCTACACTAGAGAACGATCGTTCCCCGCGCAACTCGGGGGCGGTGAACACGCAGGGAACGGGGTACGACATGGTCACCAACACGGTCGAGGCCGACACGAGGGCGCACATCGTCACGGTCGCCGACGAGCTGTTCTACGCGCGCGGCATCCAGTCGGTCGGGATGGACGAGATCCGCAGCCGTGCCGGGGTGTCGCTCAAGAAGCTCTACGCGGCGTTCCCGGGCAAGGACCAGCTCGTCGCAGCCGTCCTCGCCGGTCGGCACGACTACTGGGAACACGGGATCGCCGAGGCCGTGGCCGCGGCGTCCTCCCCGCGTGACCGGCTGCTCGCGATGTACGACTTCCTCGAGCAGTGGTTCGGCGACGACACCTTCCGGGGCTGCGGCTTCATCAACGCGTTCGGCGAGCTCGGTGCGACGTCTCCTTCGGTGGCGCGGATCGCCCGGGAGCACAAGGAGTCGTTCCAACGGTCCGTCGCCGAGCTCGCGGCCGATGTGGTGCCCGACCGCGGGGTGGCCGCCGAACTCGCCGCGCAGCTCGCGCTGCTCGCCGAGGGTGCCCAGACCACCGCGGCGATCGCGGGCGACGCGTCGCCCGCGGGCCACGCACGCCGGGCCGCCGCGGTCCTGATCGACGCGGCCACACGCGCCTGAGACGCGGGCCGACGACGGACTGGAGGCGCGGGTCGGGTCCGCCCCGCGCCTCCAGTCCGACCCGGCGCAACGCCACGAGCGCCCGCCCGACCGCAGCCTGCAGTCCGTAGGGTGGCGACATGGCAACCCCGTTCGACGAACCGAGCACCCTTCCCTACGCCCTCCCGCCGTTCACCGACGTCCGGCTCGAGCACTTCCGACCGGCCTTCGACGCCGGCATGGCCGAGCAGCGCGCCGAGGTCGAGGCGATCGCCACCGACCCCGACGAGCCGACGTTCGAGAACACCCTCGTGGCCCTCGAACGGTCAGGGCAGCGTCTCGCGCGCGTGAGCCACGTGTTCTTCACGCTGTCCTCGGCGGACTCGACGCCCGAGCTGCACGACCTCGAGGCCGAGGTCTCGCCGCTCCTCGCCGCCCACCGTGACGCGATCACGCTCGACGGCCGCCTCTACGCCCGCATCGACGCGGTCCGTGGTGGGCTCGACGCGCGGGACGACCTCACGGACGAGGACCGTCGCCTCGTCGAGCGCACGCACACCGAGATGACCCTCGCCGGCGCGGGACTCGACGAAGCCGGCAAGGAGCGCCTCACCGCGATCAACCAGGAGCTCTCGACGCTCACCACCACCTTCGAGCGGAACCTGCTCGAGGACACGAACGACCTCGCCGTGCACGTCACCGACGAGGACGAGCTCGCAGGGCTCGACGACGGCGCGAAGTCCGCGGCCGCCGGAGCCGCAGCGGACCGCGGGCTCGACGGCTGGCTCATCACGCTGCCGCTCTACACCGGGCACCCGTGGCTCGGGTCGCTCGCCGACCGAGGGCTGCGCCAGCGGATCATGGAGGCGTCGCTCTCCCGCGGACGTCGCGGCAACGAGCACGACAACCGGGACGTCCTGCTGCGGATCGTCCGGCTCCGTGCCGAGCGCGCGGAGCTGCTCGGCTTCCCGAACCACGCGGCGGTCGTCACTGCCGACGAGACCGCGGGGACGCCAGAGGCCGTCGACGGGCTGCTCTCCTCGCTCGTCGGGGCCGCCGCCGCCAACGCGGACGACGAGCGGGCCGTGCGGTCCCAGGTCGTCGGGTTCGACGTCGAGGCGTGGGACTGGGCGTACGCGACCGAGCTCCTCCGCGGCCAGCAGTTCGCCGCCGACAGCTCGGCCCTCCGCCCGTACTTCGAAGCCGACCGGGTGCTGCACGACGGCGTCTTCCACGCCGCGAACGCCCTCTACGGCTTGACGTTCACCGAGCGCCCGTACCTGCACGGCTACAACGACGAGGTCCGGGTCTTCGAGGTCCGTGACGAGTCCGGGGACGAGGTCGGGCTCTACCTGCTCGACCTCTACACGCGGGACGGCAAGCGCGGCGGCGCGTGGATGAACCCGGTCGTGGAGCAGTCCCACCTGCTCGGCACCCTGCCCGTCGTGGTGAACAACCTCAACGTCGCGAAGCCCGCCGCCGGCTCCCCCACCCTGCTCATCCAGGACGAGGTCGAGACGCTCTTCCACGAGTTCGGGCACGCGCTGCACGGGCTCATCGCTCGCACCACGTACCCGCGGTTCTCGGGCACGAACGTCGAGCGCGACTTCGTCGAGTTCCCGTCGCAGGTGAACGAGATGTGGGTGTCGTGGCCGTCGGTCCTCGCGAACTACGCGAAGCACCACGAGACCGGGGAGCCGCTGCCGCCCGAGCTCGTCCTGGGGCTCAGCGAGTCCGAGGGGTTCAACGAGGGGTTCTCGACGACGGAGTACCTCGCCGCCGCACTCCTCGACCAGGCGTGGCACCGACTCTCGGCTGCGTCGGCCGCTGCGGTCACCGACGTCGAGGCCTTCGAGCGTCAGGCGCTGCAGGACGCGGGCATCGCCGTCGAGGCCGTCCCGCCGCGCTACTCGTCGACGTACTTCGCGCACACGTTCTCGGGCGGGTACGACGCCGGCTACTACGGGTACATCTGGTCCGAGGTGCTCGACGCCGACACCGTGGAGTGGTTCCGCGACAACGGCGGGCTCTCACGCTCGGCCGGCGCGCGCTTCGCGGAGAAGCTGCTCGGCGTCGGCGGATCGAAGGACCCGCTCGAGGCGTACCGCGACTTCCGCGGGCGCGATGCCGAGGTCGGGCCGCTGCTCCGTCGCCGCGGGCTCGAGTAGCGCGCGGCGCTGCGGCGCGCCGCGTCGGCGCCAGCGGATCGAACCACGAAACCGACGTCGAACCCACCTGCGGGGGCGGTTCGACGTCGGTTTCGTGGTTCTACGCGACGGGACGCGACGCGGCGCCCCCGGGCCGTGCGCTACGCGGACTTCTCGATGCGCTTCGCGCGCGGCCGCGGCACGATCGTCGGCGCCGCGTTCTCGAGCACGGACTCGCGGGTGATCACCACGCGTGCGACGTCGTCGTCCGAGGGGACGTCGAACATCACCGGGCCGAGCACCTCTTCGAGGATGGCGCGGAGGCCGCGGGCACCCGTCTGGCGCAGCACGGCGAGGTCGGCGATCGCCTCGAGCGCGCCCCGCTCGAACTCCAGCTCGACGCCGTCGATCTCGAACATCCGCTGGTACTGCTTCACGAGCGCGTTCTTCGGCTCCGTGAGGATCTGCATGAGCGCGGCCTGGTCGAGCTGCGACACCGTGGTCACGACGGGCAGACGACCGATGAACTCCGGGATGAGTCCGAACTTGTGGAGGTCTTCCGGCAGGACGTCCGCGTAGAGGTCCTGCTGGTCGAGCGGGCTGTGCAGCGGAGCACCGAACCCGATGCCGCGCTTGCCGACCCGGGAGGACACGATGTCCTCGAGCCCGGCGAACGCCCCGGCCACGATGAACAGCACGTTCGTCGTGTCAATCTGGATGAACTCCTGGTGCGGGTGCTTCCGGCCGCCCTGCGGCGGGACCGAGGCCGTCGTACCCTCGAGGATCTTGAGCAGCGCCTGCTGCACACCCTCGCCCGAGACGTCACGGGTGATCGACGGGTTCTCGGCCTTCCGGGCGATCTTGTCGACCTCGTCGATGTAGATGATGCCGGTCTCGGCGCGCTTGACGTCGTAGTCGGCGGCCTGGATGAGCTTGAGGAGGATGTTCTCGACGTCCTCGCCGACGTACCCGGCCTCGGTCAGGGCCGTGGCGTCGGCGACGGCGAACGGCACGTTGAGCCGCTTCGCGAGCGTCTGCGCGAGGTACGTCTTGCCGCAGCCGGTCGGGCCGATGAGCAGGATGTTCGACTTCGCGATCTCGATGTCGTCGCGGTCCTCGGCGGCGGTGATCTGCCCCTGCGCCCGGATGCGCTTGTAGTGGTTGTAGACCGCGACGGCCAGCGCACGCTTGGCGGGGTCCTGCCCGATCACGTACTCCTGCAGGAAGTCGAAGATCTCGCGGGGCTTGGGGAGCTCGAAGTCGCCGCTCGTGGTGTCCTCGCCGGCCTCGGCCAGGCGCTCCTCGATGATCTCGTTGCAGAGCTCGACGCACTCGTCGCAGATGTAGACGCCCGGGCCGGCGATGAGCTGCTGGACCTGCTTCTGGCTCTTGCCGCAGAAGGAGCACTTGAGCAGGTCAGCGCTCTCTCCGATGCGTGCCATGTGCGTGCCCTCCCTCGGCCGTGCGACGACTCCGTCGGAACCGACGCCTGACGATCCTCCCGGTGCTGATCCACCGGCTGTGTCCGAGCCTAACCGCAACCGACGACAGCCACCGCGACGCCCGGCCGGTTTCGCGATGCGCGTTCGCCCAGGGCGTTCGATCCTGCTACCGTGTCCGAGTCTTCTCTACAAGTTGTAGAAGTCCGGGAAGGAACACCATGCCCAAGCGCGTCGCCGTCCTCGGTGCGGCAACCCTCGGCGTCACCGCCGCGATCGTCCTCGGCACCGCCGCGGCCGCGAGCGCCCACGTCGAGGCCACCGCCACCTCCACCGCGGCGGACTCCTACACGACCGCGACGTTCTCGGTCCCGCACGGCTGCGACGGCTCCCCCACGACGAAGCTGACGTTCCACGTCCCGGAGAGCATCATCGAGGTGACCCCGACCGTCAACCCGAACTGGACCATCACGAAGACCACCGAGCCGTACACCAGCCCCTCGGCCTCCGCGGACGATGAGTCCACCGAGGACGCCGGCCAGCGCGTCACCAGCGTCACCTACGCGGCGAAGACCCCGCTCCCCGCCGACGAGCGCGACACGTTCTCGCTGTCGTTCTCCCTGCCCGACGGCAAGGCCGGCGACCGCGTCGAGATCCCCGTCACGCAGACCTGCGAGAAGGGCTCCACCGAGTGGGACCAGCAGCAGCAGGACGGCAAGGCGGAGCCCGAGCACCCCGCCCCGTCGATCGTCCTGACCAAGGCCGTCGCCACCGAGGCCGACGGTGACCCGGTGGAGACCTCGACCGCCGCCTCCGAGACGTCGAGCACGGCCAGCGGACCGGACCTCGTCGGGCGCTTCCTCGGCCTCGGCGGACTCGTGCTCGGCGCGGCCGCCCTGGTCGTCGCGGTCGCCTCGACCCGCCGACGGACCGGCAAGTGACGACTCGCCTCCAGCGACCGGCTGCGCGTGCACCGCACGGTCGGTTCCGTGCGGCCGGGAGGCTCGTGGCCGTGTCTGCCACGGCCCTCACGATCGCGGGCGGTGCGGTCCTCGGTCTCGCGGCTCCTGCCAGCGCCCACAACTACATGATCGCCTCGACGCCGAAGGTCGACGGGACGCTCACGTCCCTGCCGAAGGCGTTCGAGATCACGACGAACGACAAGCTCCTCGACATCGGCGGATCGAACGCCGGGTTCGCGTACCGGATCGTCGGTCCCGACGGGAAGTACTACGAGGACGGCTGCCTCGACGTCGACGGGCCCTCGATGACCACGAAGGCCGCGCTCGGCTCCTCGGGCAAGTACACGGTCGAGTGGCAGATCGTCTCCGCAGACGGGCACACCGTGTCGGACGAGTACACCTTCACCTGGAAGGCACCGTCTGGGTTCTCCCCGGCGTCGGGCGCGTCCGAGCCACCCACGTGTGCGACGGCGTCCGGCGGGTCCTCCGAGGCACCGACGAACGGCACCGCGTCGGGCTCGGGCGACTCGGCGACCACGGACGCGCTGTTCATCGGCGCGGGCGGGGTCGTCCTGGTCGGCGCGGTCGTCGCGGTGCTGCTGCTCCTCCGCCGACGCCCGGCAGCGCCGTCGCCCGACGAACCCGACGAGGACTGACGCCGACGCGCCGGACCCGCACCGTGCCTCCCGGCCGGCCCGCAACGCACGAAGGCCCCGCACCGGACGGTGCGGGGCCTTCGTGCTGCAGCGCTACTTGACGAGCGCCGGCAGGTTCTTGCGGCTGGTCAGGACCTGGTCGATCAGGCCGTACTCCAACGCCTCTTCCGCGGACATGATCTTGTCGCGCTCGATGTCGTTGTTGACCTGCTCCGGCGTGCGGTTCGAGTGCTTCGACAGCGTCTCCTCGAGCCAGGTGCGCATGCGGAGGATCTCCGCCGCCTGGATCTCGATGTCGGACGCCTGCCCGCCACCCTGCTGGGTCGCCGGCTGGTGGATGAGCACGCGGGCGTTCGGGAGCGCCAGTCGTTTGCCGGGGGTCCCGGCAGCGAGGAGCACCGACGCCGCCGAGGCAGCCTGACCGAGGCAGACCGTCTGGATCTGCGGACGGATGTACTGCATCGTGTCGTAGATCGCCGTCATCGCGGTGAACGAGCCACCGGGCGAGTTGATGTACATGACGATGTCGCGGTCCGGGTCCATCGACTCGAGCACGAGCAACTGCGCCATGACGTCGTCGGCCGACGCGTCGTCGACCTGGACACCGAGGAACACGATCCGGTCCTCGAAGAGCTTCGCGTACGGGTCCTGCCGCTTGTAGCCGTAGGCCGTGCGCTCCTCGAAGCTCGGGAGGATGTAGCGGTCGGACGGAGCCGGGACGTTCTGCGCGCCACCGAGCATGGGGAGGTGCATTCTCGTTTCCTTTTCTTCGGTGGTGGTCAGTTGGACTCGGGCTCGGCAGCCGAGGTGGGGGTCTCACCGTCACCGACGGTGCCACCGCCGCCCACGACCTCGTTCGAGGACGCCCGGAGGTGGTCGACGAAGCCGTACTCGAGGGCCTCCTGCGCCGTGAACCAGTTGTCCCGGTCGTTGTCCTTGAGGATCTGCTCGATCGACTTGCCGGTCTGCTCCGCCGTGAGCTCGGCCATCCGCTGCTTCATGTCGAGGATGACCTTCGCCTGCGTCTGGATGTCGGCAGCGGTGCCGCCGAAGCCACCCGACGGCTGGTGCAGCAGCACGCGCGCGTTCGGGGTGATGTAGCGCTTGCCCGGGGTGCCCGACGAGAGCAGGAACTGCCCCATCGAGGCCGCGAGGCCGATGCCCACCGTGACGATGTCGTTCGGCACGAACTGCATCGTGTCGTAGATCGCCATGCCGGCGGTGATCGAGCCACCGGGCGAGTTGATGTAGAGGTAGATGTCCTTCTCAGGGTCCTCGGCCGCGAGCATCAGCAGCTTCGCTGCGATCTCGTTCGAGTTGTCGTCGCGGACCTCGGAGCCGAGCCACACGATCCGGTCTCTCAGAAGGCGGTCAAAAACACTGGGGTTCAGTGTCGCTTCGGCCATGGAAAAGCTCCCGTTCAGTTGTCGCTTGATGTCGAACTTATCGGGTGCAACGCACCACTTCGCGTCTGTTCGCTCTGGGCGGTTCCACCGCCCCGGAAACGGACGGGAGGCGCGGTGCCAGCTGGCACCGCGCCTCCCGTTCGGAGGGTGGGGACGCTTACTCAGCGTCCTCCGCCGGGGTCTGCGCGACACCAGCCGTGAAGGCGGAGAGGTCGACGTCGCCGCCGTTGGAGTCCTTGACGGTCACCTTGGAGAGGACGGTCGCGACGGCCTTCGAGCGGGCCACCTCGCCGACCATGCCCGGGATCTGCCCGTTCTGGTCGATGACGCGGATGAACTCGGCCGGCTCCATGCCGTACTGCGCAGCGGCCTGGATGAGGTACTGCGTGAGCTCCTCCTGCGAGACCTGGATCTCTTCCTTCTCGGCGATCGCGTCGAGGAGGATCTGCGAGCGGAAGGCCTTCTCGCTGGACTCGGAGACCTCCTTGCGGTGCTCGTCGTCCTCGAGGCGGTTCTCCTGCTCGAGGTGACGGTGCACCTCGTCCTCGATGAGCTTCTCCGAGATCGGGATGTTGACGTCCTCGATGAGCTTCTCGACGAGCTTGTCGCGGGCGGCGGCGCCCTGACCGAAGGTCTTCGACTTCGCGATCTGCTCCTTGAGGTCCGCCTTGAGCTCGTCGATCGTGTCGAACTGGCTCGCGATCTGCGCGAACTCGTCGTCGGCCTCGGGGAGCTCGCGCTCCTTGACTGCGGTGACGGTCACGGCGATCTGGGCGGTCTCGCCCTCGCGGTCGCCACCGACGAGCGTCGACTCGAAGGTCGTCGACTCACCGGCGGTGAGGGACTCGAGCGCCTCGTCGATGCCCTCGAGCAGGTCGCCCGAGCCGAGCTCGTAGGAGACGCCGGTGGCCGAGTCGACCTCGTCGTCGCCGATCGTGGCGGTGAGGTCGATCTGCGCGAAGTCGCCCTTCGTCGCCGGACGGTCGACCGTGACGAGCGTGCCGAAGCGGGTGCGCAGGTTCTGCAGCTCCTCCTCGATCTCCTCGTCGGTGACGTCCACGGCGTCGACCGTGAGCTCGTAGTTCGAGTAGTCCGGGAGGTCGAACTCCGGACGGACGTCGACCTCGAACGTGAGGACGAGGTCGCCCGTGAAGTCCTTCACGTTCGGGAGCTCGGCGACGTCGGCCTCGGCGCGGCCGAGGATGCGCAGCTCCTGCTCCTCCACCGCCTGGCGGTAGAAGTTGTCGATCGCGTCGCCGACGGCGTGGTTCAGGACCTCGCCACGGCCGACACGCTGGTCGACGATCGCCGGCGGGACCTTGCCCTTGCGGAAGCCCGGGATGTTGATCTGCTCGGCGATGTGCTTGTACGCGTGGTCGATGCTCGGCTTGAGGTCTTCCGGCGTCACGTTCACGGTGAGCTTGACGCGGGTGTCGCTCAGCTTGTCGACGGTGCTGGTGGCCAAGGGATGTACTCCTGTTGGTTGACGTTCTTGTGGACCTGGTCGGGGCGACAGGATTTGAACCTGCGACCTCCCGCTCCCAAAGCGGGCGCTCTACCAAGCTGAGCTACGCCCCGTTTGACTGGGCCAGGGGTGGCCGGACACGCCTGACGGCGCGGACGACCCCGATGAGTCTAGCGGTCCGTGGGTGCCCGGTTCCCGGCAGCTGTGGAGCGTCGTGGGTCCGGGGTGGTCGGCGAGCAACCGCGGAGGGATCAGTCGTCCTCGGCGCGGCGTCGGAGCCCGCGTCGCCAGCGGATGCCGACGAGCACCTGCACGGCCGCCGCGGCGAGCACCAGGACGATGCCGAGGACGACGCGCCAGACGTGCAGGAGCGCGTGGACGGGTTGGCCCTGGGGATCGCCGAACAGCGCCGGGCGGAGCGAGAACACGACCGCGGCGAGGACCACCAGGGTGTACGAGACGACCCGCGACCACCGGATCCGACGGGCATCACGGTCGCTCGGCGGGAGCGTCACGAGGGGTGGCATGTCGGTCGCTGTTCGTCCGCTACGATGATGGGGCTGCGACTCGTTCGCGGCCGCGGGGATGTAGCTCAATGGTAGAGCCCCAGTCTTCCAAACTGGCTACGCGGGTTCGATTCCCGTCATCCCCTCCACTTCCGCAACCGGCACTGCGCCGATGCTCGATCCCCGTCATCCCCTCCACTACGGAGCACCCCGTCTCGAACCGGCACTGCGCCGATGCTCGATTCCCGTCATCCCCTCCACCACGGAGCACCCCGTCTCGAACCGGCACTGCGCCGATGCTCGATTCCCGTCATCCCCTCCACTACGGAGCACCCCGTCTCGAACCGGCACTGCGCCGATGCTCGACTCCCGTCGCCCCCTCCGATCCGAGAGCGCCGGCACATCGTGCCGGCGCTCGCTCGTTCGTCTCCGCGAGGTCGCAAGGGAACGTTCGCAAAGAAGTGTTTGCAAACAGTTCTTTGCGGTGTACGCTCGCCCCGTGACCGACGAGCTCCGCATCCTCGACGTCGCCGCCCTCAAGGCCCTGGCGCACCCGCTCCGAGCGCGCCTCCTCGACCTCCTGTCGCAGTACGGGCCGTCGACGGCGACCACCCTCGGCGAGCGGCTCGGCGAGTCGAGCGGCTCGACGAGCTACCACCTCCGTCAGCTCGAGAAGCACGGTCTCGTGCACGAGCTCCCCGACCGCGGGACCGCCCGTGACCGCTGGTGGCAGCGGACCGAGGGCCGGTTCAGCATCGGCGGACCGGGCACCGACCTCCCGTCGACCGCGCAGCAGACCGCGACGCAGCTCGCGGGGCTCTCGGTGATGGACTCCGAGAACGACCTCGTCCGCGACTGGATGACCCGCGACCAGTCGACCGTGCCCGCCGAGTGGCGCGGGACGTCCGGCTCGGTCACCTACGTCGCGTTGACGCCCGAGGAGTACGAGGCGATGTGGCAAGAGTTCGACGCCGTCATCGACCGGTACCGGGCCGTCCGGGGTCGCGTCGCCGACCTCCCCGAGGGCGTCCGTCGCGTCTTCACCCAGATCCGCACCGTCCCGATCATCGACGACGACCAGCCGCAGGAGCCGACACCGTGACCACGTTCCAGCCCCGCACCATCCCGACTCCACCCGTCTCCCCCGTCGAGATCCTCACCAACCGACTCGGCACCGCCCTCGTCCGCTGGAGCCTCCGCCACGCAGAGCTCCGGGCCGTGCGTGCCGTCGTCGATCGCGAGCGAGCACTGCGACGAGCTGTCGGCACCGGATCGCCGACACTGACGAGCACGAACACCGACGTCGTACTCGCCGAGGTCACCCGCTACCGGTGATCGGCCGCGACCGGCCGTCCCCTGCAGCGGTCAGGCGTCGCCGAAGGTGAGCGTGACGTGCGGGCGGTCGCCGAGCTCGACCCCCGCCTGTCGACGCTCCGCCGCCCGGAGCGGCACGAGGTACCCGCCGTCCTTCGGGAACAGCGAGGTCGTCCAGGACACCCTGCCGATCGTCACCCGGGCGGGGATGACACCCCAGCCGTAGGTGAGCATCGGAGCGAGCTCGTGGATCGTCTCCGCGGCGTCGGGCGGGACGACGGCGTAGAAGAACGGCGCCGGGCCGCGCCACTCGATGACCTCGCCGTCGAACTCGATCTCCACGCGGCGATCGTACGACGTCGGGCGAGCCGGTCTCCGGATCCGGAGATGGCCGTTCCGGTGCACGGATCCCGAGGATCGCGCACCGGATCGGCCACGACCGAACGCGAAGTCACCGTCCGACGCGAGCGGCGGGACGGGCGCGCCCCGCGCCTCCAGGCCGGTGCCGGAGCCGCGGGGCGCACGAGGCGAGTCGCCGGAGCGACGCGCGCGTCACTGGTACGACGCGGCCTGCCCGTAGAGCACCTGCGTCAACGACGACACGTAGGGCGAGACGTCACCGTCCGGCAGGTTGTACGTCATGAAGACGCCGTAGCCGTCTGCCTTCGTCCGTTGTGCCAGCGAGACGGCCGCGGACTGCGACGTGTTCTGGATGTCGACGGCGGCCGCGGACAGGCGGTCCTTGCCGAGCCCCGGGATCGACGGCGCCGAGTAGGTGCCGTAGTACGGGTTCCAGGCGTAGTCGAGCTGCGAGCCGATCGTCGAGCTCGACGAGGCCAGGGCGGAGGACGCCGGGCCGATGTCGTAGAACGAGATGAGCTTGCCGGGCATGTCGGCGCGGAGGGCGCTGATGAGCCACCCGATCGACTGCTGGTTCGGCTGCGGGGTGCCGTTCACCCCGTAGTCGGAGTACTCGTCGTCGAGGTCCACGCCGTCGAGCCCGTACTTCGCCACGGTCGCCGAGACCTGGGCCGCGAAGTCGGCAGCAGCCGCCTGCGTCGGGAAGTTCGCGATGCCGGCGCCCTGGTGGTTGCCGAGGATCGACAGCGAGACCTTGATGCCCTTCGCCTGCAGCGGCCGGATCTGGGTCGCGGCGTCGTCGAGGGTGCGCTGGACGTTCTCGTTGTTGTACAGGACGGCCTTCGACCCGTCCCAGTTGATGTTCGCGGCGAAGATGATCGCGACGTCGAACGCGTTCGCGCCGTTCGCCAGGGTGTACCGGCCGACGTTCGACAGCTGGTCGTTGTTCACCTCGACGTAGGCGATGCTGGTCGGCCCGCTCTTCGTGGGCGTCGAGTGCGGCTGTGCTCCGTGCCCGACGCCGTGGTGGGCGCCGACGCCGTGTGACGAACCAGTGGGCGACGGCGCTGCCGACGCGGCGGAGGGCACGAGCGGTGCCGCCACCATCGCGGCGATGGCCGCCACGATCCCGAACTTCATGGACTTCTTCATGACACTCCTCTTCGAGTGACGAACCGACCGGCGGATGCCGACCGGGGGCCGGCGGCTGCCGACCGGGGACCGCCGCCGGGGCACCCGAAGCCCCGGCGGCGGAGTCTCAGGCGCGCGGGTACCGGAAGGTGCGCACCTCGTAGGCGTCGACCGGGAACGCGACGACGCCGACGCTGACCGAGGCCGTACCCGGCAGGGCCGCGTCGGGCTCCTCGAGCAGCGTGACCTCGGCCGGAGCGGACCAGGGGCCGTCCACCGCGATGCCGCCGGTGCCGCGACGGCCGGACGGCTCGTACACGCGCACGATCAGGTCACCGGAACGGTCGTCGGCGAGCTTGACGCTCGACAGGACGACGTCGCCGGACACCTGCACGAGCGGCTCGAACCCGTGCGCACCCCTGACGGTCCGTGCGCCCGCGTTCATGACGACGCCGGCCTCCGTGGCTCCGAGCTGGTCGGTCCCGATGACGATGCCGTACCGGTGGGTCTGCTCGCCCTGGTCGGTCTCGGGGTCGGGGAACCGCGGTGCCCGGAGCAGCGAGAGCCGGACGGTGGTGGTGAC
The DNA here is from genome assembly GCF_030406605.1 of Curtobacterium sp. 458. Classification (NCBI taxonomy): domain Bacteria; kingdom Bacillati; phylum Actinomycetota; class Actinomycetes; order Micrococcales; family Microbacteriaceae; genus Curtobacterium; species Curtobacterium sp. 458. Next base: position 3,627,660 of record NZ_CP129104.1, read on the forward strand.
GTGGCCGTCGACCGCGTCGCGCGTGGTGTCGAACCCGTGGATCGAGTCGTTCACGAGCGCCACTCCGAACCCCGGCTCCTCGACGAGCACGTACCGGTGCATCGAGGTCTCGAACTTCGCGGCCTCCCACGAGGTGTTCGTGTGCGTCACCCGCTTCTGTGCGCCGAACTGCGTCTCGGCGACGGTGTGCTCGGCGCGGACGTCGAGGGGGAACGCGACCTTGAGGAACTTCTCGGTCTCGTGCCAGTCCGTCACCTGCGCGAACTCCAGCGTGCGGGACCCGGGCGCGAGCGTGATCTCCTGTGTCACGGTCGAATCGCCGAAGGCGCGCGACACCACGACCCGTGCGACGCCGCGGTCGTCGACCGATGCGTCGATCGTCTCGACCGCGACGAGGTCCTCGACCCGGTTGCGGTAGTACCGGTCGACGTCCCAGGCGTCCCACATGTTCGGGAAGTCCTGGTGCAGCTGCAGCAGGTTCGCGACCTGGCCGGGCGCGATCGCCTCGCGTCCGGTGGTGAGGTCGACCGCGCTCGTCACGAGGCCACGCGCGTCGACGACCACGCGGACGAGGTCGTTCGTCAGCACGTACCCGCCGTCCTGTGCGGTCAGCGACACCGGGGTCGCCGCCGGCACGTCGGTCGCCAGGAGGGCGCCCTGCGCGGGTGCGCCGGCCTGGAGGAACGGGGCGGGGTTCACGACGACGGTCGCGTCACCGGCACCCGTCAGTGCCGACAGGGCGTCGGCGATGACCGCTTCGAGGCGTGCGGCCGTCTCGGCGTACTTCGCCACCGCTTCGCGGTGCACCCAGGCGATCGAGGTGCCCGGGAGGATGTCGTGGAACTGCTGCAGGAGGACCTGCTGCCAGAGGGCGTCGAGCTCGTCGTACGGGTACGCGAAGTCGGTGCGTGCGGCCGCGGTCGCCGCCCACAGCTCCGCCTCGATCAGCAGCTGCTCGCTCCGGCGGTTGCCCTGCTTCGTCTGGTGCTGGCTCGTGAGCGTCGCGCGGTGCAGCTCGAGGTAGAGCTCCCCCACCCACACCGGCGGGTTCGGCAGCTCGGCCTTCGCCCGGTCGAAGAACGTGTCCGGGTGCTCCCAGCGGACCTTGGCGCTGCCCTCGAGGTCGGCGAGGCGTGCGGCCGTGCCGGTCATCTCGCGGGTCGTGCCACCACCGCCGTCACCCCAGCCGACGGGTGCGATCGACCCGGTGGCGAGGCGGTTCTCGCGGAACTGCCGTGAGGCCTTCGCCACCTCTTCCCCGGACAGCCGGGAGTTGTACGTGTCCATCGACGGGAAGTGCGAGAACACCCGCGACCCGTCGATGCCCTCCCAGAGGAACGTGTGGTGCGGGAACTTGTTGACCTGGTTCCACGAGATCTTCTGCGTGAAGAACCACTCGAAGCCCGCGCGGCGCATGAGCTGCGGCAGCGCCGGCGAGTACCCGAAGCTGTCCGGCAGCCAGACGCCCTTCGGTCGGATGCCGAACTCCCGCTCGAAGAACCGCTGTCCCTGCGAGAACTGCCGCACGATGCTCTCGCCCGTGGGCATCACCGTGTCTGACTCGACCCACATGCCGCCGAGCGGCAGGAACCGGCCGGCCTCGACCGCGGCCTGCACCCGGGCGTACACCTCGGGACGGTGCTCCTTGATCCAGGCGTACTGCTGCGCGCTCGACATGCCGTAGAGGAAGTCGTCGGTCTGGTCGATGAGCTCGGTCATCGTCGAGGTGGTGCGAGCGACCTTCCGGATCGTCTCGCGCACCGGCCACAGCCAGGCGGAGTCGATGTGGGCGTGCCCGACCGCCGAGATCGTGTGCGCCGAGGCGTCGGCCGGTGCGGCGAGGACGTCGGCGAGCGCACCGCGGGCGTCGGCGGCGGTCTCCGCGATGTGCTGCAGGTCGAGTCGGTCGAGGGCGTCGTCCAGCGCCTGCAGGATCCGCATCCGCCGGGGTCCCTCGGGCAGCTGCGCCTGGAGCTCGAGGAGCACCTCGAGGTCGAGCGCGAGCTCGTGCACGTCGGACTCGAAGACCGCGAGGTCCATCCGACGCGACGTGTAGAGGCGCTTCGGGGACGAGGTCTCGATGTCGCCCTCGTGCGTGACGAGGAAGGGGTGGTAGTCGAGCAGGACCGGGTTCGACGCGGCCTCGACGAAGAGCTCGACCGTCTCACCGCCCGCTGCTTCCTCGGCGATGAGCACCCACTGGTTCCGCGGGTTGATCGACTTCACCGGGGTGCCGTCGGCGAGGTACACGAGCCCCTCGCACTGGAAGCCCGGCATGTTCTTGTCGAACCCGAGGTCGATCACGGCCTCGACGCGCCGTCCGGCCCAGTCCGCCGGCACGGTCCCGGTCAGCCGGAACCACGTCGTGCCCCACGCAGCACCCCACGTCGTGCCGACCTCGTACGGCTCGAAGTCGAGCGCGAGCCCGGCCGCCGGCGGGATCGGCTCACCCGGGAGTTCGTGCCAGGCGGTGTCGAGCGGCGTCGCCGTCGCGTGCACCGCGGGCAGGATGCGCTCGTCGAGGACCCGTCGGGCGCGTCCGGTGGTGAGGGGGATGTCGTCGTGCATGGGGTCCTTCCGGGAGGGAGGGCCGGCGTCGCTGCCGGCAGCAGGGCGGATGGTCGGGACTGGCGGTGGTGAGTGCTGCCGAGGGTCAGGGCAGCCGAGGGTCAGGGCAGCCGAGGGTCAGGGCATGGTCGCGGGGTGCGCGACGGTCAGTGCGGTGCCGTCGAGGTCCGTCGGCACCTCCACGATGCTCGTGACCCCCCGTGCGGTGCGGAGCGTCTCGTCGGCGAGTCGGGAACGCAGGACCACCTGCGGCCCACGGCCGTCCTCCGACGACTCGGCGAGTGCGAGCCACGCGGCGGCGAACCGGCCACCGGGCGCGCAGTCGGCTCGGGTGCCGTAGCGGGGCGACCCGTCGGCCAGCACGTCGTCGAGGACGAGCGCGGTCGACGGCGGTGCCACCGGTGCGGCGATCCCCTTGCGGGCGAGGGCGGCGAAGGCCTCCCCCGCCGGCTTGAGCGCGCCGTCGTTGGTGAACAGGCCGAGGTCGTACTCGAGCTCGGGGAAGTCCGCGAGCGACCGGGAGACGTCGTGCGAGCACCACCACGTGACGCCGAGGACGTCCTGCGCGCCGGCGACGTGGCGGATCGTCTGCTCCGTGAACGCCGCGGCGTCCGCGGGTGGGACGACGTTCGTCGGCGCGCCGACCTCCTGCAACCAGTTCGGCCGACGGGGCTCCCGGTTCCAGGCCGCCGCGAGCTGCAGCAGGTACTCCCCGTGCCGGACCGACCCGGCGCCGAGCGGGCCGTGCAGCGCCGCCGTCCCGTTGAACACCCACGAGTGCGTGACCGTGGCGTCGCCGTGGTCCGCCGCGTGCTCCGGGCCGAAGGGCTGTGCGTCGTCGTACCAGGCCGCGTCGTACTGCGCGACGGTGACCAGCGGACCCGGACGCGACCCGGCGAGGGCGGAGGCCGACGGGTCGGAGCCGAGCCGCGCCTCCAGGCCGGACGCACCGGACGCGCCGGACGCACCGGACGCGAGCCCGGAACGCGCAGCCGCGACCATCGCCGCGGCCCAGGCGTGCCCCTGCTCCGCCGTGGTGTCGTGCGGGGCCGGGTGCGGGGCGTGCGCGAACTGGTTGACCTCGTTGCCGATCGAGATGCCGAGCAGGTTCGGCTGGTCCGCGACCGCTGCGGCGAGCGCCTCGACGTACGCGGCGGTCGATGCGACGACGTCCGGGTCGGTGAACATGTTCCGTCGGTGCCAGCTGTCGAGCCAGGACGGCACGAAGTCGAAGCTCGACAGGTGGCCCTGCAACGCGTCGACGTTCACGTCGAGGCCGAACGACCCCGCGATGTCGACGACGGTCGCGACGTCGCGCAGCGCCGAGGCCCGGATGAGCGTCCGGTTCGGCTGCACGACCGGCCAGAGCGGGAAGATCCGCACGTGGTCCGCGCCGAGTGACGCGATCGCCTCGAGGTCGCGCGCGGTGTCCGACGGCGAGAAGTCGAGCCAGGAGTGGAACCAGCCGACGGCCGGTGTGTAGTTGACGCCGAAGCGCATCAGCCCTTCACCCCGCCCTCTTCGACGCCCTTGAAGAAGAAGCGCTGCAGCACCGCGAAGATCACCGCGATCGGGATGAACGCGATCATCGTGCCGGCCGCGATCATGCGCTGGTCGGTGGCGAACGTGCCCTGGAGGTACTGCAGACCGACCGTGAGCGTCAGGTTCTGCGGCGACTGCAGCACGATGAGCGGCCAGAGGAAGTCGTCCCACGCCCCGATGAACGAGAAGATCGCGATCACGGCGATGGTGCCCTGCACGGCGGGCAGCGAGATGTACCGCAGGCGCTGCATCGCGTTCGCACCATCCATCACCGCGGCCTGGTCGATCTCCTCGGGGATCTGCCGGAACGCGTTGAACATGAGCAGCACGTTGAGCGCCGCGATCATGCCGGGCAGCGCGACACCGACGAGGTTGTCGGCGAGGCCGAGGTCCTTCACGGTGACGAACTGGCTGATGATCGTGGCCTCGCCCGGCAGCACGAGGGTGGCGAGGAAGAGCCCGAGGACGGCCTTCCGGAAGCGCCACTGCAGGCGAGCGAGGGCGAAGCCGGCGAGCGTCGCGAACACGATGTTGCCGAACACGTCGATCGCGGCGACGAGCAGCGAGTTGCCGATGTACCGCCAGACCGGGATCGCGGCCGCCACCTTGAGGTAGTTCTCGATGGTCGGCTCGGTCGGGATGAACGACGGGTTCGCGGTGTAGATGTCCTCGCCGGCGCCCTTGAGCGAGGTCGAGAGCTGCCAGAGGAACGGGCCGATCGTGATGAAGAGGACGACGATCAGCAGGACGTAGCGGACCACCTTCTCGCGGGTGGACATGACGCCCCACACCTGGCGGCGGCGGCGCCGTCCATCGCGTCCGTCCGGCCTGGAGGCGCGGTCCGGTTCCGTCGCGCCGGTCACGTCCGGCGCGGGGGCCGCCACGCCGGCGGCGCCTCCGATGACCGGCTCGGTCGTGTTGGTCGTGTTCGTCACTTGTCGGCCTTGCTGTTCATGCGGGCGAGGGCGAGCATCGGGATGAGCGTCACGACGAAGAGCAGGAGGCTCAGGGCGGACGCGTAGCCGAGGTTGCCGGTGAACCCGCGGGCGTACTGCTGGATGAGCATGACGAGCGAGTTGTCCTGCCCGCCGGGCCCACCCGTGCCGTTGGTGAGGATGTAGAGCTCGCTGAACACCCGGAGCGCGCTGACGCACACCAGGATGCCGACGAGCGTCATCGTCCCGCGGACCCCGGGCATCGTGACCGACCAGAACCGCCGCACGGCACCGGCGCCGTCGAGCGCCGCGGCCTCGTGCAGGTCCTTGCCGACGTTCCCGAGGGCCGCGAGGAAGATGATCATGTAGTAGCCGAGGCCCTTCCAGACCGTCAGGCTGATCGCGCTGATGAGCAGCAGCCACCGGTCGGTGAGGAACGGGATGCCCGCGCCTCCGAGGGCCTTCACGATCTCGTTGATGACCCCGCGGTCGTCGAGGATCCAGGTCCAGATGAGGCCGACGACGACCGCGGAGGCGATCACGGGCGTGTAGTACGCCGTGCGGAAGAACGCGATGCCGGGGAGCTTCTGCTGCACGAGCACCGCGATGAGCAGCGGCAGCACGGTCAGCAGCGGCAGGCAGACCGCCATGTAGATGACGCTGTTGAGGAGCGCCTCCCACACCTGCGGATCGCCGAGCAGGGTCCTGAAGTTCGCGAGACCCACCCACTGGCTCACGCCCCCGAGGGGGCTGGCGTTGGTGAACGACAGCCGGACGGTGTTGATCGACGGCCAGAGGCTGAACGCGAGCAGCCAGACGAGTGCCGGCAGGACGAGCAGCCAGGGCGTGAACCAGCGGTTGGCGCGCATCAGCCGTTGGCCAGGAGGGTGTTCATCTTGGTCTGCGCCGTCTGGAGGGCCTTCTCCGGCGAGACCTGGCCCTTCATGGCGAGGGCGATCTGCTGGTCGAGGAAGTCCGTCATCGCGGAGTTCGCCTCGACCGGGTTGAGCACCTTCGCCTGCTTGAGCGCCTCGTTCGCGAGGACGCGCGCCTTGCCGTTCACGGTGCCGTCGTCCTTCGAGAAGTACGGGTCGGACTGCGACGACGTGGTCGAGGGGAAGATGTTCACCAGGTGCGCGAACGCCTCCTGGTTCTTCGCGTTCGTCATGTACTGCGCGAACGCCTCGGCCGTGGCGAGGTGCTTCGACTTCGACGACACGGACAGGCCCTGCACGTAGAGCGGCGGGGTGTCGAGCGCGGGGCTCACCGTGACGTTGCCCTTGAGCGACGGGTTGTTCTTGACCATGTCGGACAGGGCCGTCGCGCCGCCGGTGGTCCAGGCGACCTTCTGCTGGGTGAACAGCGTCGAGTTGCCCAGGTAGTCGCTGTTCAGGACGTTCGAGGGCATGTAGCCGTCCTGGTACGCGGTCTTGTAGCGGCCGATGAGGTCGGCGGCCTTCGACGAGTCGGCGAAGGTGAACTTCGTGCCGTCGCTGTTGAGGACCTTGACGCCGGCGAGGGTGAAGTCACCGAGGCCGGGCTTGCGGCTCATCAGGTAGTCGTCGGGGCACTTCTCGTGCATCGTCTTCGCCTGCGTGAAGAGGTCGTCGGTGGTCTTCGGCGGGTTGTCCGCGTCGAGGCCGCACTTGTCGAACATCGTCGTGTTCCAGTAGTCGACGTCGGTGTTGAGGTACCAGGGGTAGCCGTACGTGCCGTCGAGCCCCTTGTACTCGTACGAGTCGAGCGCACCGGAGACGTAGGTGCTCGCGAGCTTGCTGTCGTCCTTCGACACGTCCTGCAGGAACCCGCGCTTGGCGAGCGGCAGGGCGATGTCCGGCGGCAGGTTGATGACGTCCGGCAGCGTGTTCGAGGACGCCTGGCTGAGCACCTTGTCCGCGTAGCCGTCGCCGGGCTGGTCCTGCAGCTTGACCTTCGCGTCGGGGTGCTCCTTCTCGAAGCCCTTGATGACCCCGTTGAGGTAGTCCGTGTAGGTCGGCGTCAGCGCCCAGGTCTGGAGCGTGATCGTGCCATCGATCTTCCCGCTGCTGCCGGTGGCCGCGCCGCCGCCGCTCGAGCAACCGGTCAGGGCGAGTGCTGCCGCTGCAGCCGTGGCGAGCAGGGCGACGGCGCCGCCCCGCTTGCGTGTCGTGGTCCTCATGGGATGTGACTCCTTCGTCATCGTGCTCAAACGGTTCAGTTGCTGTCGCCGAACCAGCGCGTGGCAGCGACGATGCACGACTAAAACGCTATAGTCAAGCCGTGGCCCCGAAACGCCGGACGACGATCGCCGACATCGCAGCGCGTGCCGGCGTGTCCATCAGCGCGGTCTCCTTCGCGCTCAACGACCGTCCCGGGGTCTCCCCCGAGACCCGGCTCCGGGTGCAGCAGATCGCCCGCGAGCTCGACTGGCAGCCGCACACCGCTGCGCGCGCACTCGGTGGCGCGAAGGCGGGGTCGATCGGCTTCGTGCTGAACCGCCCCGCGCGCACACTCGGCACCGAGTCGTTCTTCGGCGACCTCATCTCCGGCATCCAGCTCGGGCTCGCCGGCAGCCACGTCGGCATGAACCTCCTCGTCGCCCGTGACGCGGACGAGGAACTGGCGACCTACCGCGACTGGTGGCGCGGGCACCGGGTCGACGGCGTCATCGTCATCGACCCGCGCCGCGACGACCCGCGGCTGGCCCTGCTCGCCGAGCTCGGGATGCCGACCGTCGTCGTGGGGTCGCACCCGTCCCCCGCGGGCTCGGCCCCGTCGGTCTGGATCGACGACTCCGACGCGACCGACACCGTCCTGCGCTACCTGCTCGCGCTCGGACACCGGCGGATCGCGCACGTCGCCGGGCGTCCGGAGTACGAGCACACCGCGATGCGGATCGAGCGGGTGCGGTCCTTCGCCGTCGCCGGCGACCTCGAGGACGCGGTGTCCGTGCCGACCGACTACTCGGCCGAGGCGGGCGCCCGGGCCACCCGGGAGCTCCTGTCCCGCCGGGACCGCCCGACCGCGATCGTCTACGACAACGACGTCCTCGCCGTCGCCGGGCTCGGGGTGGCGAGCGAGATGGGCGTGCACGTCCCCGGCGACGTGTCGATCGTGTCGTTCGACGACTCCGCGATGGTCCGGCTCGTGCGGCCGGCGATCACCTCGCTCACCCGCGACACGGTCGAGCTCGGGCAGCGTGCGGCCACCCTGCTCCGCGCCCAGATCGACGCACCGGGACCCCTGCCGTCCCAGCCCGGACCGGCCCTGACGCTCAGTGTGCGCGAGTCCACGGGGACGGTCCGCGACGCACGGTGACGCCTACCGGAGTCCGCACAACGCACTGCATTGACATGTGCGGACATCCCGAGGATCGTTTACGCCACACCGGTACTGCAAGTAACTCGATGATCGAGACTTTCGGTCACGCGAGCAACGTACTGGAAGGAGGCACCATGAAGAAGAGCGAGGTGCCGTCCTGGGTCGCGCACGTGCTCACCCCGCCCGAGGTCATCTCGGCCTACGTCGAACGTCGGGTCAACGACCCGTCGCTCCTGTCGGGTGAGTCGTCAGAACCCACGTACGCGGACTTCCTCCGCGACGAGTAGGCGGGTCTTGTCCGGACTGGAGGCCCTGCTCGCGTTCCGTCCGTACGGAACGTGGTGCGGGCCTCCGGTCCGAGTCCGGGCCACTTCCCCCCGCACTGTCCCTGACCACCGTCTCCGGCAGCTTCAGGCGCGCCTGCGGCGTGCGGACAGCGTGACGCCGACGCTCGCGGCCGTCACGCAGGCGAGCGCCGCCACCTCCTGGGCCGACAGTCCCTCGGCGAGGACGACCAGTCCTGCCAGCGCCGCGATCGCCGGCCCGAGGCTCTGCAGCACACCGAACACCCGTGTCGGCATCCGGCGGAGCGCGAGCATCTCCAGCGCGTAGGGCAGCACGCTCGACAGGACCGCGACGGCGCCGAACACGAGCAGCAGCGACGGATCCGCCGCGACACCACGCACGGCCTCGCCAGCACCGAACGGCAGCGCCACCAGCATCGCGACGAGCATCGACACCGCGAGGCCGTCCACGCCGGGGATCGCCTGCCCGACGTGCCGGTTCATCACGATGTAGCCCGCCCAGCACCCCGCCGCGAGGACCGCGAAGAGCACCCCGGCCACGGACGTGACGGCGGACGGCCCGACCCCGAGCAGCACGACGCCGGCGAGCGCGAGCAGGGCCCAGAGCGCGTCCCGCCAACGTCTGGTGTGCACGAGCGAGAGGGTGAGCGGCCCCAGGAACTCGATCGTCACCGCGACCCCGATGGGGATGCTCGCGAACGCGACGTAGATGAAGACGTTCATGCCGCCGAGCGCGACCCCGAGTGCGACGGCGCCGAGCCACTGCGCTCGTGTCCAGTGCCGCACCCGTGGCCGCACGACGAGGGCGAGGACGACGGCACCGATCACCAGGCGGAGCGCCGCGGCCCCGACGGAACCGACCTCGTCGAAGCGGGTCTTCGCGATCGCCGCACCGAGCTGGACGGAGACGATCGCCGCGAGGGCGAGGAGCGGGGCGGGGACGCGCGTCACGGGTGTCGCGCTCAGCCGAGGTAGGCGAGCACGGCGAGGACGCGGCGGTGGTCCTCCCCGGTGTCCTCGAGGGCGAGCTTGCCGAAGATGCTCGACACGTGCTTCTCCACGGCCCCGGTGCCGATGACGAGCGCGCGGGCGATGGCCGCGTTCGTGCGCCCCTCGGCCATGAGTCCCAGGACCTCCCGTTCACGCGGTGTGAGGGCCGCGAGCGGGTCGCGGCGGCGGCTCATGAGCTGCGTGACGACCTCGGGGTCGAGGACCGTCCCGCCGGAGGCGATCCGACGCACCGCGTCGTCGATCTCCTCGAGCCGGGTCACGCGGTCCTTGAGGAGGTAGCCGATGCCGGTCGCCCCGGCGGCGAGGACGTCCTCGGCGTAGGTGGCCTCCACGTACTGGGAGAGCAGGAGGACACCGGTGCGCGGGCTCACACGTCGGGTCTCGACCGCTGCCCGGACCCCCTCGTCCGTGAAGGTCGGGGGCATCCGGACGTCCATCACCACCACGTCGGGGGCGTCCTCCGGCAGCGTTGCCAGGAACGAGGCCGCGTCGGCGTGCTGTCCGACGACGTCGATGCCTGCCTCGTCGAGCACGCGCGCCAGGCCCTCGCGGAGGAGCACGGCATCGTCGACGACGACGGCCCGGATGCGTGCTGCACCCGGGCCGTCGCTCATGCCGACGATCCTACCGACCTACCGGTGCTGGACCGGCACCCCGTTCAGCGCACCGAGCGGGATGCGGGCGGTGGCCTCGGTCGGGCCACCCTCCGGGCTCGACACGGTGAGTTCGCCGTCGAGGGCGCGCATCCGGCCCATCAGCCCCTCGATGCCGTGGCCCTCCTCGGGACGGGCACCGCCGCGGCCGTCGTCGGTGACGCTGACGGTGAGGTACCAGACACCCGAGGCATCGACCACGAGGCCGAGGTACACCGCCGCCGTGGAGGCTCCGGCGTGCTTCGTCGTGTTCGTGAGCAGCTCGCTCACGGTGAAGTACACGTTGCGCTGGATCTCGGTCGCGAGCTCCAGGCCGTCCGGCAGGCGGACCTCGAGCCCGACGGGGATCGGCGTCCGGGCGACGAGGGCCTCGAGGGCGGCGACGAGCCCGCGGTCGAGCAGGATCGGCGGTGCGAACCCGCGGGACAGCGCCCGCAGCTCGTCGAGGGCGTCCTGCGCGTGCGTCGAGGCCTCGCCGATGAGCTGCCGGGCCTTCGCCGGGTCCTTGTCGATCGCACGCTCGGCCGCGGAGAGGTCCATCCGGAGCCGGACGAGGCGCTGCTGCGGGCCGTCGTGCAGGTCGCGCTCGATCTGCCGGAGCGCCTGCCCCTCGGCGGTCACGGCGCCGGCACGGGACGCCTGGAGTCCCGCCACGCGGCGCTCGAGGACCTCGGCACGGAAGCCGCCGAGCAGGCCGAAGTCGATCCACCAGTGCGCGAGTACGGAGCCGCGCGCCCAGAGCGGGAACAGCGCGACCGACGCCGCCATCGAGAGCAGGCCGAGGAACCCGAGCGTCACGACCGAGGCGCTGTCGAGACCGCCGAAGTACCCGGCCGACGCCCGGTTCAGGACGGCGATCCCGCCGACGACGATCGGCCAGGTGAAGCCGGCGATGAGGAGAGCACCGACACCGACGGTGACGAGCGCGGCGATCGGGTAGACCACGGCGGCGTGCAGCAGGTACAGCCAGTAGTGCGGGTTGGCGACGGCCGAACCGGTGCGGGTCCACCAGTTCTGCTGCCACCGGGGCGTCCAGTCCACCGGACGGATCGGGCGCTTGTCGGCCCAGCCGATGCGGAGCTTCTCGAACTGCCCGAGCCACCGCGCGATGAACAGCGCGATGAAGAACATGAGCAGGACGAACGGGTTGAACAGGTCGCGGAAGCCACCGCCGAACACCGCCGCGGGGAACGCCGCGTAGAGGGTGCAGAGCAGCACCGCGGTGAGGGCCATGTAGCCGAAGTCGCGGGGCAGGCGACGCCAGGCATCACGGTAGAACGCCCCGGCGGTCATCCCGGAGCCGGTACCCCCGACGCCTGCGCTCCCCGCACCCGGACCGCCGGTCACGGGCGGTTGCTGGGACGGCGGCGGAGTGCCCTGCCAGCCGGGTGGCGGGGTCGGCTGCTCGGGCATGGGTCGTGTGGCTCCTGTCGGCAGCGAGTCGTTGAGCGGGACGGTCTCGGCCTGGTCGAGGCGGGCGGTGTCGGTCATGACACCAAGCCTCGCGTCGGGGCCGTCCCCGTCCCATCCTGCCGTCTCCCGGACTCGGGGTGGGGTTATCCCCCGCCCGGGCGTACGCTGCGGTCATGCACAGGAGCACGGGGGAACGCTGGATCGCACTCGCTGCCGTGGTCGCGGCCCTCGCTCCGGCGGCCCGGGGTGCGCTGGAGGCGACGATCGTGTTCGTCCCGCAGACCTGGCTCGTCACCGGCGCGGTCCTCGGCGGCCTCGGCGCCGTGGTCGTCCTCGTGGCGGCCTGGCGGACCCGCGCTCGGGCGACGGTGACCTTCGCGCTCGCCACGCTCCTGTACGCGGTCTCGTGGCCCGTGCCCGGCATCGTGGGGTCGTTCGTGGCGCTCGTCGCGGTCGTGCTCCTCCTGGCGTTCGGTGTCCAGGTGGTCCGCGGTTCGTCGGGCTTCCGACGGGCCCTCGGGTGGATCGTGGCCCTCGGCGGCGGGCTCCTGGTGGTGGCGCACTTCGCACTGAGCTGGTTCGCGCCGCTCGCGGCGGTGTCGCAGGCCGCCCTGAACGTCATCGTCCTGGCGCCCGGTGTCGTGCAGGCCGTGGCCTACGCTGCCGCAGCCGTGCTCTTCCTGCCGCCGCTCCTGCGCCCGGTGCGCGACGTCGCACGCACGCTCTGGTCGACCGCCGAGGTCCGCTGACCGGTCCTCAACACCCGCCGGGCAGCGTCGCGGACGCCGCGCGGTTCGGCGGGCGCCGGGACGTCAGGCGAGTGCCGCGGCAGTCTCCGGGGACTCGTCGGGGAGCGTCCACGCCGACTCGGTCATGCCGCCGCCGCCCCGGATCGAGCGGACGGAGCCGTCGGCCGCTCGGTCGTAGGTCACGTCCTCGTCGATCGAGCCGAAGCGCGGACCGGCCGTCATGCGCAGGGTGTCGGCGTCGACCACCTCGAGTCGGGTGACCCCTTCGAGCGGTGCTGGCGTCATCGGGTCGATCGCGAGCAGGCGGTCCCCGACCCGGGCGACGTCGGTGATGCCCCACGGGTTCGCGAACCGACCGGTGTACGTCTCCGGGTCGACGCCCGTCGGGATGGGCGTCCCCGGTGCCGAGGCGTCCGCGGCCGCGTCGAGCAGGGCGATGGCCGCGTTCGCGATGAGGGTCGCTGGGCCGGCCGCGGCGCTCGTGAGGACCGAGACGACGAGCCCGGACTCCGGGTCGAACCAGGACTGCGTGATGTGTCCCGGGAACCCGCCCGAGTGCCCGCGGACGGCCCGGCCGCCCTGGGTGTCGGTGATGAAGCCGGCACCGTAGCCGCGGGTGCCCTCGGTGTCGGTCGGGCTCCACGCCACGCGCTGGGCAAGGCGCTTCGAGTGGTCCGTCAGCAGGTCGCCCTGACCGATGACGTGCGCGGAGAAGTACCGGACCAGGTCGGACGCGGTGCCGTGGAACCCCGTCGCCGCTGCCAACGCCCGGGTGTCGACGTGTTCGAGGCGGTGCCGGGTCCGGCTGTCGTGCAGGCCCGAGTAGCCGACGACGAACTCGTCGGCGCGGGTCGGGTCCCAGTCGGGGCCGGTGCCGGTCAGCCCGAGCGGGTCGACGATCGAGCTCCGGACGAACTCGCCGTACGACTGCCCGCTCGCCGCCTGGACGACGAGCCCGAGCAGCGCGTAGCCGAGGTTCGAGTAGCCGAACGACGACCCTGCCGGCGCCTTCTGCCCACGGTCGAGCACCAGCGCGAGCAGCTCGTCCTCGTCGGGGAACGGGCGGAGCTGCGACCAGTGGTCCCCGTCGTGCCCGTCCCGGATGACGCCGGCGCCCATCTCCATGAGCTCCCGGATCGTCGCGTCGGCGATCGGCGATCCGCCCTCCACCAGTGCGGGGACGTACCGACCGACCGGGTCGTCGAGCCGGATCGCCCCGCGCTCGGCGAGCTGCAGGAGTGCGGTGGCGGTGAACGTCTTCGAGTGCGAGGCGATCCGGAAGATGCTCGTCGTGGTGAGGGGTCGCCGCGCCTCGACGTCGGCCCAGCCCCACGCCTCCGAGAACAGCTCCTCACCGCGGAACCCGATCGCGACCTGCACGCCGGGCACCCGGAGCTGCCAGACCTTGTACGACACCCACTCGCGGATGTACGGCAGGACGGTCTCGTACGCGGCGCGGTTCGTCATGTGCTCCACCCTGGCATGTGCCACGCTCGACCCATGCGGCACACACCCCACTTCCTCATGACCGACGTCGCCGAGGTCCGTCGGCTCATCGCCGCGAGTCCGTGGGCCACGATCGTGTCGCACACCGACGCCGGGCTCGTCGCCTCGCACTACCCGGTGCTGCTCGACACCACGGCGGGCGGCGACGACGAGATCGTCCTCGTCTCCCACGTCGGCCGCCCCGACGAGGTCGCGCACGAGCTCGGGCAGCACGAGGTCCTCGTCGTGTTCCAGGGACCGCACGGCTACGTCTCCCCCGCCTGGTACCCGCCCGAGCAGTTCGTCCCGACCTGGAACCACGTCACCGCCCACTGCTGGGGCACGCCGGAGATCCTCTCGGACGACGAGAACTTCCGCGTCCTCGGCGAACTCGTCGACCACTTCGAGCAGCGCATGCCGGAACCGGTCTCCCTCGACGTCGACCAGGAGACCGCCCGCCGCATCGCCCTCGGCACCGTGGGCATCCGCATCCGCGTCACCCGGTTCGACGCCCGCGCCAAGCTGTCGCAGAACAAGGCACCCGAGGTCGTCGAGCGGATCATCGCGGGCCTCCGTGGCGACGGCCCCTACGCGTCGCCGGCGCTCGGCGACGAGATGGCCAGAGCACACGCCGTACGCGTGACCGGCCGGGAGGCGCAGGGCCCACGCCGCCGGTTCCGGGCCGACGCGCCAGCGGCGGACCGGCCGTGACGGTGGGGATGACCGAGACACTGCTCCGCACCGTCCGCCGGGTGGGCACCTCGGGCGCCCCGTCCGACGTCCGTGTCGTCGACGGGCGGGTCACCGCGATCGCCCCGGCCGGGACGCTCGAGCCGTCCGGCCCCGACACCGACGTCGTCGAGGCGTCCGGCGCGTGGCTCGGCCCTGGGCTCGTCGACCACCACGTGCACTTCGACCAGTGGGCGCTCGTGCGCCGGCGGGTCGACGTCTCCGGCTGTGACTCCGCCGAGGCGACCGCCGCCCTCCTGGCGGACGCGGCCCGGACCGGCGTGACGGACCGTGTGCTCGTCGCCCACGGCTACCGAGACGGGATGTGGCCACGCCCCGCGCGACGTGCGCTGCTCGACCAGGCCGCACCGGGCCTCCCGGTCGTCGTGATCAGTGCGGACCTGCACGCCGTGTGGTGCAACGCCCTCGCGCTGCAGCACTTCGCCGCGCTCGTCGGCCGGCCGCTCGCGGCGGGCGAGGACGGCGTCCTGCGCGAGCAGGACGCGTTCGACGTGACCGGCGCGTTGTCGCGTGTGCCGGACGACGTGCTCGACGGTTACGTCGCGGACGCCGTCGAGGCCGCTGCGGCGCGCGGCGTGACGCGGGTGCGCGACCTCGAGATGGTGTTCGGGATCGACCGGTGGACGCGGCGCGTGCAGGCCGGCACCGACGGCCTGCGGGTCGACTCCGGCGTGTACCCGGGCGAGCTCGACGCGGCGATCGAGCGGGGGCTGCGGAGCGGCGACGGCGTCCCGGGCACCCGGGGCCTCGTCCGGATGGGTCCGTTCAAGGTGATCACCGACGGGTCGCTCGGCACGAGGACCGCGGCGATGGCCTCGGGCGAGGGTGTGCTCGCGTACGCGTTCGAGGACCTCGTCGCGATGGTCCGCCGCGCCGTCGATGCCGGACTCGTCCCCGCGGTGCACGCGATCGGCGACCGGGCGAACACCCTCGCGCTCGACGTGTTCGAGGCCGTCGGTGCCCGCGGCACGATCGAGCACGCCCAGCTCCTCGAGGTGGACGACGTCGAGCGGTTCGCCCGGCTCGGCGTGGCGGCGTCCGTGCAGCCCGAGCACGCGATGGACGACCGGGACATCGCGGACCGCCACTGGGCTGGTGCGACGGACCGGGCGTTCCCGTTCGCGTCCCTCGACCGTGCCGGTGCGACGCTGTTGCTCGGGTCGGACGCGCCCGTCGCACCGCTCGACCCCTGGGTGTCGATGGCTGCCGCGGTGGGGCGCGACCGTGACGGCCGCGAGCCGTGGCACCCCGCCGAGCGACTCGCTGCGGTGACCGCGTGGCGCGGGTCGACCGAGGGCCGGCGGGTCGGTGTGTCCGTCGGTGACGCGGCGGACCTGGTGCTGCTCGGGGCCGATCCGCTCGCGGCGTCCTCGTCGACCGAGCTGCGCGGGATGCCCGTGCTCGGGACGGCGATCGCGGGGCGGTTCACGTACCTCGACGTGTGACCCGGGCTACTTCTGGTCCTTCGGGCACCAGTACAGCTTGCGGCCGGCCATGTCCGCCATCCGGACCTCGGTGCCGCAGACCCGGCAGGGCTCGCCCTGGCGGTGGTACACCCAGTGGCGGTCCTTCCGCGACCGCACGGCTTTGGCGTGCTCGGCCTTCGAGAGGCCGTCCATTGTGAGCATGAGGCCGTCACGGACACCCGCGTGGAGGAGCACCGACCAGTCCTGCCACAGTGCCTTCGCCTGCTTGACCGTCAGCGTGTTCCCCGGCTTGTACGGGTCGATGCGCTGCCGGAACAGCAGCTCGGCACGGTAGATGTTGCCGATCCCGCTCACCACCGACTGGTCCATGAGCAGCTGCCCGATCGCGACGCGGCGCTTTCGGACGTTCTCCACGAAGGTCTTCTCGGCCTCTGGCCCGTCGTCGTTGATCGGGTCCGGGCCGAGCTTGTCGAGCGCCTGCTGCACGCCGGCCGGGTCCTCGACGACGCACGCCGTCGGGCCGCGGAGGTCGGCGACGGTGTCCTCCGTGAGGATGCGGACGCGCACCTGTCCGACCGGGTCCGGCGGGAACGACTCGATCGGGTCCTCCGCCTTCTCCTGCTCGGCCATCCGGTAGCGGGCCAGCCGCGGCGCGCCGATGGACGAGAGCGACTCCTCGCCGTCGCCGTCCTCGGACAGCGCCTCGGCCGAGGAGATCACGCCCGCGAAGTCCCACGCGCCGTACAGGCCGAGGTGCACGCGGAGGAACAGGTCGCCCTCGAACTCGAGGAACATCTGCTTGCCGACCGCGCGGGCCGCGACCATCCGCGCGCCGTCGAGCCGTTCGGCCCCGGCGGCGAAGCGCCCCTGCGGACTGGAGACCTCGCAGCGCTTGCCGACGAAGTGCCGGGTGAACTGGTTGGCGATGCGGTGGACGGAGTGACCCTCGGGCATGGAGCCTGTCTACCCGGCCTACTCGTCGATCTGCTTACCGGCGATGTGCCCCGTCGTCTCGTACTCCGCCAGCTGCGCGATGCGACGGGCGTGGCGCTCCTCGCCCGAGAAGGGCTCCGCGACGAAGAGGTCGACGAAGCGCATGGCCTCGTCCTCGGTGTGCTGGCGGGCGCCGATCGAGATGACGTTCGCGTCGTTGTGCTGGCGGGCGAGCAGCGCGGTCGACTCGTTCCAGACGAGCGCGGCGCGGACGCCCTCGACCTTGTTCGCGGCGATCTGCTCGCCGTTGCCCGAGCCGCCGAACACGACGCCGAGGGCCTCGACCCCGGCACGCTGGTCCTGCACCACGGCGTGCGCGGCGTTGATGCAGAACGAGGGGTAGTCGTCGAGCGCGTCGTACTCGGTCGGCCCGTGGTCCACCACCTCGTGCCCGGCCTCCGTCAGGTGCTGGGCGAGGGTCTTGTTGAACTCGAGGCCGGCGTGGTCCGTTCCGAGGTGGATGCGCATGGCCTCGATCCTATTCCCGCGCCTACCGACCCCTGACCACGACCACGACGTACCGCGTGGGCTCGTCGCCGGTGTTCCGGTAGACGACGTCGGCCGGCTCGCCGAGCTCGATCCGGTCCCCCGTCCCGAGGCGGGTCACCGCGTCGCCGACGACGAGTTCGAGGGTGCCGTCGAGCACCCAGATGCAGTGCCGCAGGAAGGCGTACGCGGACGCCGGGTAGGCCACTTCGCGGCCGGCCGGGAGGCGCACCTCGGTCACGTCCGCGGGGAAGTCCGCACTCGAGACGGGACGGCGCCGGTACCCGGTGTCGGGGTCGGTCCAGGAATCCGCGGTCGCGCCGCGTTGGACGCCGCGCGCCTCGTCGGGATCGCTCGCCCTGGGCACCTCGTGTTCGAGGCTCTCGTCGAGGAGCTGTGACACCGTGAGCCCGAACGCCCCGGAGAGCCGCCCGAGGATCGTCGCGGTCGGGCTGGACACCCCGCGTTCGACGCGGTTGATCATGGCGCGGGAGACGCCCGACTCCTCGGCGAGCTCGGTGAGGCTCCACTTCCGCTCGGTCCGCAGCCGCTGGAGTCGCTCGCCGAGGGCCCGTTCCGCGAGGTCCGACTCGTCGTCTACGATGTGAGACATGGCGACAGCATATGCGACGAACGGAGTGGGCCCGGTCTCGGTGCGGGACTGCGAGCCGCGCGACCTCGACGTCGTCCACGCGCTGCACGTCGATGCCGTCCTGCACTCCACCGCGATCTGGCAGGACGAGCCGCAGCCGCGCGCGTGGTTCGACACCTGGCTCGCGGAGCGACGAGCCGACGGCTTCCCGGTCCTCGTCGCGGAGGTCGACGGCGTCGTCGCCGGGTACTCGACCTACGGGCCGTTCCGACCGAAGGAGGGCTACCGGCACACGGTCGAGCACAGCGTCTACGTGGTCGACCGGTTCCGCGGGCGCGGTGTCGCGACGGTGCTCATGCGCGCCCTGGTCGACCGGGCACGAGCGGACGGCCACCACGTCATGATGGCGGGGATCTGCTCGTCGAACACCGGATCGATCGCGCTGCACGAGCGCCTCGGGTTCACCACCGTGGGCGTGCTGCCCGAGGTGGGGCGGAAGTTCGACCGCTGGCTCGACCTGACGCTCATGCGGTTGTCGCTCGACTGAACCGCCCCCGGGAGCCGCAGCCGCGCGGCGGGAGCGATCCGTGCCTCCCGGCCGCCCCGCGCTCCTGCGCTCCCGCGCTCCCGCGCCCATGCGCTCCTGCGCTCCTGCACAACCAAAGTCAGACCGAACCGGACGATCACATGGTTCCGCGCGTCTTCGGTTGTGCGGCGACCATCCGCACCACGCGTGCGGCGGGGCGGGGGCGACCCGCGCCTCCCGGCCGACCGCCCCGCGCGTCAGGCGGTGGTGTCGAAGATCGGGCCGACGGTCCTCGAGCGCTTGAGCTCGAAGAAGCCCGGGTACTTCGCGACCGCGACGACGCCGTCCCAGAGGTCGAGCGCCTCCTGGCCCTTCGGAGCCGGGGAGATGACCGGTCCGAAGAACGCGGTGCCGTCGACGGCGATCACCGGCGTCCCCACGTCCTGACCGACGCGGTCGATGCCGTCCTGGTGGCTCGCGCGGACGGCCTGGTCGACCTCGTCCGTCCAGGCGTACTCGAGCAGGTCCGCGTCGAGGTCGAGCTCCGCGAGCACGGCGGGGACGACCTGCTCGGGGTCGCTCTCCTGGCGGTGGTGGACGTGCTCCCCGAGGGCGTCGTAGAGCGGCTTCACGACCTGGTCCCCGTGCCGGAGCCGCGCGGCGGCGACGATGCGCGGGTAGACCTGCCCCTTCGTGAGGCGCTCGCGGTAGTCCTCCGGGACGTCCTGGTGCTCGTTCAGCACGAACAGGCTCATCACGTGCCAGGTGACGTCGATCGGGCGCTGCCGCTCGACCTCGCCCACCCACCGGCTCGTCATCCAGGCCCACGGGCAGTTCGGGTCGAACCAGAAGTCCACGGCGGTTCGTTGGGAGGTGTTGTCCACAGTCGTGTCGGTCACGGATGCGAGCGTACGCGCGCTCGCTAGGCTGGAGTCGACCGTCCCGCCGGTGCACGACGCCGCGCCGGGACCCCTCGCACGCGGACAACGACCGTCCGCGTCCACAGTGGAAGTTGGAGCGTCCGTGCCCGGAGAGAACCTCACCCGAATCGAAGCCCAGGAACGCGCGAACGTCGTCGACGTGCAGTCGTACGACGTCGAGCTCGACCTCACCCGCGGCGCCGAGACCTTCGGCAGCACCACGCGCGTGCGGTTCACCGCGACCGCCGGGGCCTCGACCTTCATCGACGCGATCACGAAGACCGTGCACTCCGTCACCCTGAACGGCACCGCGCTCGACGTCGCCGCGGTGAACGACGGCGTCCGCATCCAGCTCGACGGGCTGCAGGAGCAGAACGAGCTCGTCGTCGTCGCCGACGCGCTGTACACGAACACGGGCGAGGGCCTGCACCGCTTCGTGGACCCCGTCGACGACGAGGTGTACCTGTACTCCCAGTTCGAGGTCCCGGACTCGCGACGCATGTTCGCCGTGTTCGAGCAGCCCGACCTCAAGGCCGAGTTCTCCTTCACCGTCACGGCACCCGCCCGCTGGCAGGTCGTGTCGAACTCCCCCACGCCCGAGCCGCACGTCGACGGCGACGTCGCGACGTGGTCGTTCGCCCCGACCGCGACGATCTCGAGCTACATCACCGCGCTGGTCGCCGGCCCGTACGAGGTCGTGCGGGACGAGCTGACGAGCCGTGACGGCCGGACGATCCCCCTCGGCGTGTTCGCGCGGAAGTCGCTCGCCGAGTACCTCGACCCCGAGTACGTGTTCGACATCACGAAGAAGGGCTTCGCCTACTACGAGGAGAAGTTCGACGTCCCGTACCCGTTCGAGAAGTACGACCAGCTCTTCGTGCCGGAGTTCAACGCCGGCGCCATGGAGAACGCGGGCGCGGTGACCTTCACCGAGACCTACGTGTTCCGCTCCAAGGTCACCGACGCCATCAAGGAGCGCCGGGTCGTCACGATCCTGCACGAGCTCGCGCACATGTGGTTCGGCGACCTCGTCACGATGAAGTGGTGGAACGACCTCTGGCTCAACGAGTCCTTCGCCGAGTGGGCCTCCACCATCGCGACGGCCGAGGCCACCGAGTGGACCGAGGCGTGGACCACGTTCCAGGCGATGGAGAAGTCGTGGGCGTACCGGCAGGACCAGCTGCCCTCGACGCACCCGATCGTCGCGACGATCAACGACCTCGAGGACGTCCAGGTCAACTTCGACGGCATCACCTACGCGAAGGGCGGCTCGGTCCTCAAGCAGCTCGTCGCGTGGGTCGGCATCGACGCCTTCTTCGCCGGGGTCTCGGCGTACTTCAAGAAGCACCACCACGGGAACACCGAGCTGCGTGACCTGCTCGTCGAGCTCGAGGCCACGAGCGGCCGCGACCTCTCGGACTGGTCGGCGCTGTGGCTCGAGACCGCGGGCGTGAACACGCTCCGCCCGGAGTTCGACGTCGACGCGGACGGCACCATCACGTCGTTCGCGGTCCTGCAGGAGGCTCCTTCCGAGTACCCGACGCTCCGCCCGCACCGTCTGGCGATCGGCGTCTACGCGGCGGCCGAGGGCGGCAAGCTCGAGCGCACCCACCGCGTCGAGATCGACGTCGACGGCGCTCGCACGGAGGTCCCGGAGCTCGTCGGCGTCCACCGCGGCGACCTCGTGCTGCTCAACGACGACGACCTCGCCTACGCGAAGATCCGCCTCGACGAGCAGTCCCGCCAGACCGCGATCGCGCACCTCGCCGACATCGCGAACCCGCTCGCGCGCTCGATCGTCTGGGGTGCCATCTGGGACGCCACGCGCGACGCCGAGGCCCCCGCGAGCGACTACGTGCGCCTCGTCCTCGGCAACATCGCGAGCGAGACCGAGTCGACGACGATCCGCACGACGCTGTCGCAGCTGCTGCTCACCGCCCGCAACTACGTCGCACCGGCGAAGTCCGAGGCGACGATCCGGCAGGTCGGCGACACGCTGTGGACCCTCGCGACCGAGGCCGAGGCCGGCTCGGACGCACAGTTCCAGTTCGTGAAGTTCTTCGCGCAGATCCCGTCGACTCCCGAGCACGTCGCGACCCTCCGTGGGCTGCGGGACGGTTCGGTCGCGCTCGACGGGCTCGAGGTCGACACCGACCTCCGCTGGGAGCTGCTGGAGGGCCTCGTGCTCGCCGGTGCTGCCGACGGGTCGGACGTCGACACCGAGCTCGCGGCGGACAAGACCGCGTCCGGCGAGCAGGCCGCTGCCCGCGCCCGCGCGTCGATCCCGACGGCGGAGGGCAAGCTCGCCGCGTTCTCGTCGCTCGTCGACTCGGACGCGCTGCCGAACGCGATCGTCCGCCAGACCACGGTCGGGTACCAGCACGTCAACAGCCCGGTCGTGCTCGAGGGCCTCGTGCCGAAGTACTTCGACGTCCTCACCCGCATCTGGGCCGAGCGCAGCTACCACATGGCCGACACGATCGTCACCGGGCTCTACCCGGCGCCGCTCGCCTCGGTCGAGCTGCGGGACGCCGCTCGGGCCTGGCTCGACGCGAACCCGGAGACGCCGGCGCTGCGCCGCATCGTGACCGAGAACCTCGCGGGCACCGAGCGGGCGCTCCGAGTCCAGGCGGCGGACGCCTGAGCCGCCGGCACTGACCGCTGACGGGCGGGGTCTCGGTGTTCCTCACGGGACGCCAAGGCCCCGCCCTCTAGCATCGTTCGGATGATGTTGTTGGCTGCAGGGACCGACGAGACCTCGAAGTGGATCTCGAACAACTTCACCGAGTTCGTCACGGTGTGGCGCATCCCGATCGTCATCGTGGTGACGATCGTGGTCGCGATCATCGTCCGGCTGCTCCTCCGTCGGACGATCAAGGGCGTCGTGGACCGGGTCGTGCTCGGTGTGAAGAAGCGACAGGGAACGGACGACACCCAGGCCCTGATCGCCTCACCGGTGCAGGCCGCACGCGTCGTGCAGCGCACCCGCACGCTCGGGAGCGTGCTCGAGAACCTCGCGACCGTGGTCGTGGTGATCATCGCGCTCGCGGTCATCATCCCCCAGGTACTCCCGAACGCCGCCGTCGGCATCGTCGGTGGCGCCTCACTCGTGGCCGCCGGCCTGGCGGTCGGCGCGCAGAGCATCGTGAAGGACCTGCTGTCCGGCGTCTTCATGATCCTCGAGGACCAGGCGGGCGTCGGCGACGTCGTCGACACCGGGCAGGCCACCGGCGTCGTCGAGAACGTCGGACTCCGCGTGATGCAGATCCGCGACGTGAACGGCATCCTCTGGTTCGTGCCGAACGGCCAGATCCTCCGCGTCGGCAACCTCTCGCAGGGGTGGTCGCGCGTCCTCGTGGACATCACCGTCCCGTACGACACCGACATCGACGCCGTGCAGGATGCCCTCCTCAAGGCAGCGGTGACGATGTCGCAGGAGCCCCGCTGGCGGCAGCGCATCGTCGAGAAGCCGGAGATCTGGGGCCTGCAGTCGATCACCGACGCCGGCATGGTGTTCCGCCTGGTCGTCAAGACCCGCGCGTCCGAGCTCGACGCCGTCGGCCGCGAGCTCCGGATCCGGCTGAAGCGCTCGGTCGACGAGCTCGGGGTGACCCTGCCCGCGATGGCGATGATCATGCCCGCCGGCTGGGAGAACGCGACCTCGATCAACGGCCTCCGCACCGTCCGGACCCAGCCGACCCCCGCCCCGACGAAGTCACGGAAGCCGAAGCGCAACCTGCTCGGTCAGGCCATCCGCACCGACGACGACACGACCGACCAGAAGTGAGCCGCACCGCATGACCGACGACGTCGCCCCGACCAGCACGCCCCGCCCCGGTGGCGTACCCGCACAGCCGATCACCCTCCGCGTCGGTGAGCACGGCGTCTCGGCGACCGGCTCGCTGTACGACCGCATCGGCGGTGCGCCGACCTTCGACCGGCTCGTCCGGCGGTTCTACGAGGGTGTGCAGCAGGACGACGTCATCTGGCCGATGTACCCGGCCGACGACCTCGAGGGCGCGATCTGGCGGCTGTCGGCCTTCCTGCAGCAGTACTGGGGCGGTCCGGGCACCTACAGCGAGGAGCGCGGTCACCCGCGCCTCCGCATGCGGCACAACCCCTTCCGCATCACGCCGGAGGCCCGCGAGCGCTGGCTCCACCACATGCACGAGGCGGTCGAGTCGCTGGGGCTCGCGCCCCTCGACGAGGCCGAGCTCTGGGGCTACCTCGACCGCGCCGCGCACGCGATGACGAACACGTTCGACTGACGTCCGTCGGACGGTCATCAGACACCGGACGGGAGGCGCGGGGCGGCGACGACCCGCGCCTCCCGTCCGGTGGGTGGCCGGGACGACGCCGGGGGCGACGTCAGCGCACGTACGACCCGTCGGCCATGTCCTCGACGAGCGAGGGGCGAGTCGGGTTCCACCCGAACGCGGCGCGCGCGTGCGCGCCGGACGCCTCCTGGTGGAGCAGCAGCGCGTCCGCGAAGGCGTCACCGAGGCGGCTGCGGGACTCGTCGACCCTCTCCGCGACCACCGGCGACCCGTGCGCTCCGGCCTCCGCGATCTCGCGCAGCGTCGGGTTGTCCCCGGTCGCGGCGACGACGTAGCCGTCCTGCTCGGCACGGTGGAGCGCCAGCACGTACAGCTCGCCGAGGTCGTCGATGTGCACCGTCGTCCACCGCTGCGAGCCGTCGCCGACGAGTCGGACCTCGTGCTCGCCGTCGCCGACGAACATCGCCGGGATGCCGGCACCGCGGCCGTAGACGATGCCGGGGGCGACGATGGTCGTGTGCGCCGAGCTCGACCGGACGGCGGCCTCGTTCGCGACGCGCCAGGCGGTCAGCGAGGGCGGGTCGATCGGCGACTGCTCGGAGATATCCGTCGAGTTGCCGAAGGTGAAGATCCCGCCGGTGTGCACGAACGGCTTCGGGGTGCCCTCGAACGCGCGGAGGACCGTGGCGGTGAACCCGGGGTCGACGTCCTCGGCCGAGGCGGTGTGCACGACGCCGCCGCTCTCGTGCGCGAGTCGCTCGACGACGTCCGTGTCCGTGACGTCCCCGACGATCGCGTGGCCGCCGGCGTCACGGACCCGCTGGGCCTTCTCGTCGGAGCGGACGATCGCGGTGACCTCGTGCCCGTGGGCGATGAGGGCACGGAGGACGGAGGAACCGATGTAGCCGGAGGCGCCGGTGAGGAAGACGTGCATGCGTCCAGCCAACCACGCCGTTCCCGGTGCGCGCTGGCGGTCGCGCTGGTCGTCGTGCTCGTGGTCACGCTGGTCGCCGCCGGCGCGGACGCGCGGTCCGTCAGGAGCTGAGGGACCAGGCCCGGCGCTTCACGAGCACGTGTCCTCGGGACGTCGTGAGGCGGCTCCACGGGCCGGTCTCGAACACCCGGACGGGGTCGTGCCCGAGGAACCCGAGGCTCTCCCCCGCGAACCCGGCGCCCGCCGGCAGGTGCTCGATCATCGGGATCGGTCGGCCCCAGACCTCGGAGCGGACCCGGCGGACGATGGCGTCCCCGGCGTTCGACGGGACGGCCTCGGCGACCTCGGCGATGCCGGCCTTCGCGGCGCGCTTGAGGAGCTCCGACGAGACGTCGGGCAGCGGGACCCACCCACCGCGCGGCGGGGAGATCGCTGCCCAGGTGACCGTGTTGACCTCGAGCGGCAGTTCGACCTCGATGGGGGTCGCTCGGGTCGGGTCGGCACCCTCGGCGTGCTCGGCGTCCTGCGCCTCGGCCAGCAGCCGGAGGCGCTCCTGCAGCGAGGCGAGCGGCACGACCGCGTCGATCGTGGTGGGTTCGGCGAGCGAGAACGTGCGGAGCCCGAGGACGGTCGGCAGTTCGTCGAGCAGCCCCAGCGGGTAGAGGATCGCCGTGTAGACCGCCAGGACGCCGGAGTCGGCGATGAGTCGGACCGAGCCGTCCTCGACCCGGGCGGCGCGTCCGAGGTAGGTGCGGAGGTCACCGAGCGAGGCGACGTCGGGGAGGGTGAAGGTGGTGCCCATGTCCTCTGGATCCTACCGGGGCGCCCGCTTCGTAGGATGTGCCCGTGAGCGAACCGGACTTCCTGCGGACCCTGCGGCTCGACGACACCGGCGCGAGCACGGGTGAGACGATCCTGACCGGGGCCAGCCACTGGTCACCGAACGGCCGCGTCTTCGGTGGGCAGGTGCTCGCGCAGTGCATCGTCGCGGCACAGGCGACCATCGATGACCGCGACATCCACTCGATGCACGGGTACTTCCTCCGACCCGGTGACACCGAGCTCCCGATCACGTTCGGCGTCGAACGGATCCACGACGGCCGGTCGTTCGCGACCCGGCGGGTGCAGGCGTACCAGCGGGGCGTACCCATCTTCTCGATGATCGCCTCGTTCCAGCGGCCCGACGACGGCGTCGAGCACCAGGACCCGTTCCCGGTCGACACCCCGGCTCCGGAGGACCTGCCGTCGGCGGCCTCGATCCTGAGCGCGATCGACCACCCGGTCGCCCGAGCCTGGGCCGAGCGCTCGATCGACCTCCGGCACGTCGAGGGTCCGGTGTTCGTCGACGTGGAGGGCGAGCGTCTCCCCCACCAGGCCGTGTGGTTCCGGGTGGACGGCGACCTGCCGGAGGACCCGGCACTGCACCGCGCAGTCCTCGGGTACGCGAGCGACCTCTCGATCCTCGAGCCCGTGATGCGTCGCCACGGGGTGGCCTGGGGCACGCCCGGAGTGAAGAGCGCGAGCCTCGACCACGCGATGTGGTGGCACCGGGACGGCCGCGCCGACGACTGGATCCTCTACACGCAGGAGTCCCCGAGCGCGCAGGGCGGTCGGGGACTCGCGTTCGGCCGGATGTTCTCGCGCGACGGTCGGCTGCTGGCGAGCGTCGCGCAGGAGGGGATGATGCGCGTCCCGCGCTGACACTGGACGACAGGCCGGTCCGGGCCGGACGGGGCCGGGCAGGGCCGGACCGGGCCGGTGTCGGTCGCCGGTGCGGGTCAGGGGCGGGAGAACCGCACCGGGTCCTGGATGTACGGTTCGCAGGCCGCACGCTCGGCCTCGGTCAGGCGCCGCGGCCGGTTCGTCTCGGCGTCGACCATCACGAGGGCCGTCGTCGCACGGGTGTAGAGCTCGGCGGGCTCGTGACCGACCGGGGTCCACACCTCGTACGACACGTCGATGCTCGCGCCACCGATCCGGCCGATCCACATCCGGATGTCGAGCGGCTGGCGGAAGTACGGGATCGACGCGAGGTACTCGAGCCGCTGCGCCGCGATCACGGTCATCGTGCCCGAACCCGGTCGGCCGTCGATGATCGGCTCGGGGATCGAGCCGTCCGCACCGACCTCGTCCGGGTCGGCACCCCAGAACCCCACGATGCGCGCCTCCTCGAGGAGACGCAGCATCGCGGAGTTGTTGACGTGCCCGTACGCGTCGATGTCGCTCCACCGCATGCGGATCGGAGCGTGCAACACCGCCACGGGTCAGTCGCGGGTGAGCTTGCGGTACGTCGCGCGACCGGGCTTCGCGGCGTCGGCGCCGAGGCGCTCGATCTTGTTCTCCTCGTACGCCTCGAAGTTGCCCTCGAACCAGTACCAGTTCGGTGTGCCGTCCTCGTTCAGGCCCTCCCACGCGAGGATGTGCGTGGCGATGCGGTCGAGGAACCACCGGTCGTGGGTGATCACCACGGCGCAGCCCGGGTACTCGAGCAGCGCGTTCTCGAGGCTGCCGAGCGTCTCGACGTCGAGGTCGTTCGTCGGCTCGTCGAGGAGGAGGAGGTTGCCGCCCTGCTTGAGCGTCAGCGCCAGGTTGAGACGGTTCCGCTCACCACCGGAGAGGACACCGGCCTTCTTCTGCTGGTCCGGGCCCTTGAAGCCGAACTGCGACACGTAGGCGCGCGACGGGATCTCGGTCTTGCCGACCTGGATGTAGTCGAGCCCGTCGGACACGACCTCCCACAGGTTCTTGTTCGGGTCGATGCCGCCGCGGCTCTGGTCGACGTAGGAGATGTCGACCGTCTCACCGATCTTCAGCGTGCCGCCGTCGAGCGGCTCGAGGCCGACGATCGTCTTGAACAGCGTGGTCTTGCCGACGCCGTTCGGGCCGATGACGCCCACGATGCCGTTGCGGGGCAGCGTGAAGGAGAGGTCGTCGATGATGACGCGCTCACCGAACTGCTTGTGCAGCTTCTCGGCGTCGATCACCTGCGAGCCGAGGCGCGGCCCGACCGGGATCACGATCTCCTCGAAGTCGAGCTTCCGCGTGCGCTCGGCCTCGGCGACCATCTCCTCGTAGCGGGCGAGACGAGCCTTCGACTTCGCCTGACGGCCCTTCTGGTTGCTCCGCACCCAGTCGAGCTCCGAGGACAGTCGCTTCGCGAGCTTGGCGTCCTTCTTGCCCTGGACCTCGAGGCGGGCGCGCTTCTTCTCGAGGTACGTCGAGTAGTTGCCCTCGTACGGGTACAGGCGTCCGCGGTCGACCTCGGCGATCCACTGTGCGACGTGGTCGAGGAAGTACCGGTCGTGGGTGACCGCGAGGACGGCACCGTGGTACTGCTGCAGGTGCTGCTCGAGCCACAGCACGGACTCGGCGTCGAGGTGGTTGGTGGGCTCGTCGAGGAGCAGCAGGTCGGGCTTCTGCAGGAGGAGCTTGCAGAGGGCGACGCGACGCTTCTCACCGCCGGACAGGTGGGTGACCATCTCGTCCCCCGGGGGGCACTGGAGCGCGGCCATGGCCTGCTCGAGCTGCGAGTCGAGGTCCCACGCGTCGGCGGCGTCGATCTCCTCCTGCAGCGTGCCCATCTCCGCGAGGAGCGCGTCGAAGTCCGCGTCGGGCTCTGCCATGAGGGCGGAGATCTCGTTGAAGCGGACGACCTTGCCGTGGATCTCACCGACGCCCTGCTGGACGTTCTCGAGGACGGTCTTGTCCTCGTCCAGCTCGGGCTCCTGCATGAGGATGCCGACGGTGAAACCGGGGGTCAGCTTCGCCTCGCCGTTGGACGGCTGGTCGAGACCCGCCATGATCTTCAGGATCGTCGACTTGCCCGCACCGTTCGGCCCGACGACGCCGATCTTCGCGCCGGGGAGGAACGACATCGTGACGTCGTCGAGGATCAGCTTGTCGCCGACCGACTTGCGGGCGCGGACCATCTGGTAGATGTACTCAGCCATATCGCGGTCAAGTGTAGTGACCCGAGCGACGGACCGCGCGGCGGGCGGTGCCAGGACGGGGTGACCGGGTCCGCCGGAACACGCACGGACCCGTTCGGGGGCTGACAGGCCGCGGTCGGCCGACGTACGGTACCTGCATCACTCGCCGGCGGGACCCGAAACCACCAGCACGGCTTCGATCAGGACCAGGACCAGGACCTCATGGCGAACAACCGACTCCGACGCCTCATGCTGCCCCTCATCGGCGCGCTCGCGCTGGGCATCGCGGTGTCCACCCCAGCAGCCCCCGCGTCGGCCATCACGACCCCGTCGGGCACGCCCTACGTGACCTACACGGCGAACATCAGCGCCAAGGGGTCCGGCACGGGCTACTCCTCCTACATCAACATCCACGACGCGCACAACAACGCGATCTCGTTCGGCATCCAGTCCGACTCCGGTTCACCCCAGAGCAAGGGCAAGCCCCGCTACATCTGGGAGCGCGTGCAGAACGGCAAGTTCACGTACGGCTACCTCAACGCGGCGTCGAACAACCTCACCCCGGTGGGCCTCCGCTGGTGGACGAACGACACCGT
Organism: Curtobacterium sp. 458; assembly: GCF_030406605.1. Lineage (NCBI taxonomy): Bacteria > Bacillati > Actinomycetota > Actinomycetes > Micrococcales > Microbacteriaceae > Curtobacterium > Curtobacterium sp. 458. The sequence goes on from NZ_CP129104.1 coordinate 3,657,051, forward strand.
CGCGCTGAGTGTCAACCACCGAACGGTCGCCACCGTGAAGGTCAACCTCGAGCCGCGGCTGTTCTTCAACGCCGAGGCGAACGCCCGCCTGAACGGCGACGTCGTCCACTCGACGGTGCAGAACGTCAGCATCGCCGTCGGCAACGTCTCGGGACGCAAGGGTCTGAACGGCACCTGGAACACGGGCTTCTCCTTCCACGGACTCAAGGCGAAGCAGACGAACTCCGCCAAGCAGCAAGGAGCGAGCTTCGCGATCGACGGCCGGGTCTCGGGCCTCGGGTCGGGTCGCAACTGGGACACGGACCAGGTCTCGGGCATCGCGATGATCGCCCAGTACTGGAACGGCCGCTGAACCGCTGAACACCCGTCCGGAGTGCCGGCCACCTACGAGTGACCGGCACTCCGGTACGCGGGATGTCGGACGGGTTCAGGCCGCAGCCCCGCCGACGTACGGGTCCTCCGGCTCGTGCCCGTCGACGTCCTCCGCATCGGGCCCGACCGGCCGGAGCGCGTGGGCCGGACCAGCGGTGGCGAAGCCCATGCCTGGTGCAGGCTCGCCGAGTATCGCCGCCGCGTGTCGATCCGCCTCGGCCGGGTCCGGGAGCCGCTCGACGTCGGGCTCGTCGCCCGCGCGGGTACCAGACTGGTCGTCCGGACCGACGCCCGGGTCGTCGTCGGGCAGGGCCGGGTCGTGCTGGCCGTGGACCTCGCCCGTCTGGGGGTCCACCCGCGAGCTGTCCACGGGCGAGACCGCGACCTCGTTCGCCTGGCGCGGGACACGGATCCAGTTGCTGATGCCCCACGCGAGGTCGTGCCCGATGCCCTCGGCGTCGACCTCGACCGAGGTGCCGCCGCGACCGTCCCGCTCCCACGTGCGGATGCGCACCCGGCCGGTCACCACGATGCGGTCGCCCTTCTTCAGGGACTTGTGGACGTTCGCCGCGAGCGACCGGAAGGCCGTGACGGTGAACCAGTTGGTCGCGCCGTTCGTCCAGACGCCGGTGGCGCGGTCGAACCGGCGCGACGGTGAGGCCAGACGGAGGCTCGTGATGGCGACGCCGGTGTCGGTGACCAGGTGCCGGGGTTCGGTGGCGACGATGCCGCAGATCGTGATCGTGTCGTTCATGGTCCGATCGTCGCGAGGCCCGGGCCGCGTCAGCGGCCCGGGCCTCGATCTGTGAGTCGTGAAGCACTCAGAGCGACCTGTGCAGGAACGGCGAACCGTGCCCCCAGGCCGGGTCAGCGTGTGGACCACGGCGCCGCGGTGCCGGTGGTCCGCACCCTCAGTGCGCGCGGAACTCCGGACGGTCCGCGAGCGGACCCATCGCCGAGTGGACCGCGCTCTTGGCGGAGTCCAGCGACGGGAACACCGATCCGGTACCGCGTCGCCCGAACAGCTCCACGTGGAAGCCGTCCGGCTCGCGGTGGATGCTGCCGACCGCGCCGGCCGGGCCCACCGCCACCCAGGTGCCTGCGTCACTCGTCGTCGAGTCACCCGTCGTGCTGTTCGTCATCGTGTTGTTCGTCATCGATCGACCACCTCCTCGTGGCCCCGACGCCCGTGGCTAGGACGCCAGGATGTACTGACTGTAGGCCTTGCGGACCTTGTTCACCTTCGGCAGCGCCACCGCGAGGCAGTAGCCCTGACCGGGGTTCTTCGCGAAGAAGTCCTGGTGGTACTCCTCCGCCCGGTGGAACGTCGTGAGCGGCTCGATGGTCGTCACGACACCGCCGTCCCAGACATCCGAGGCGCGTTCGACCGCGCGCTCGAACAGCGCACGCTGTCCGTCGTCCGCGGGGAACATCGCCGAGCGGTACTGCGTGCCGACATCGGCCCCCTGGCGGTTCAGCTGGCGCGGGTCGTGCAGCGTGAAGAAGACGTCGAGCACCACGTCGGCCGGCAGCACCGACTCGTCGAAGGTGACCGCGACGGCCTCGGCGTGACCGGTCGTGCCCGTGCAGACGGCTTCGTAGGTCGGGCCGTCGGTCGTCCCTCCGACGTACCCGGACACGACGTCCTGCACGCCCTGGAGCGTGCGGTACACCGCATCGAGGCACCAGAAGCATCCACCAGCGAGCACGAAGGTCGTCATGCCGCCCACGCTACCGCGCACGACGTCCGGGCCCACTGGGAGTCGGGAGACGCTCCTGCACAGCGAGCGGCCGGAGACGCAGGTCCACAGTTCCGGGCGCTCGCCCCGGCGTGTCGGTGGTCGCCCGTAGCGTCGTCCCCACGAACCACGGAGACATCGAACGCACCACAGGAGGACACCGTGCCGATCACGACCGTGCCGACCACGACCGAGCACACCTCTACCGAACCGGCCTTCCGGCTCCGCACGTCCTCCGTCGCCCGCAGTCGGGGCGACCTCCGCATCCTCGACGTGCGGGACGACCTCAGCCGCGTGACCCGGGCCAACGGCGAGATCGTCGGCTACGTGGACCGCGTGGACGTCGCCGGCGGGACCGCCTACCGCGCACGGCGCTACGTCGCCACCGAGCGGCGCTTCGTCGAGTTCCCCGACGTGTGGTCCGCCGACGACGCCGTGGACTGCCTGCGGTGGGGATGATGCGCTCCACGCGGCGCCCGTCCGGCGGAAGTGCGGATCGCCGGGTGGCCTCCACGACGTCACGCCGCACGGTCGGTACGGTTCGCGCATGAACTGGTGGAACGACCTGATGGACTGGACCGCGTCGGACGCGGGATGGCGGGTGCTGTCGGGCGCCATCATCCCCTTCGTCGCCATCGTGGTGGCCGGTGTCGTCGCCGCGCTCATCGGCCGCGGCGCGACCAAGCGGGTCGTCGCCCTGCAGGAGCGCGAGGCGAAGAACGCCGCCGTCGCGGCCATCATCTCCGCGGCACGGAAGGCTGCGACGTGGGGGTCGCTCGGGCACGACGAGCGCGCCTACGCCGACCACCTGGCCGAGGACGCCGACGTCCGGCTGCGGCTCCTGCCCGTGAGCGGTTCACCGATGGCCGCGAACTGGGCACAACACGAGATCGCCGACATCAAGAAGAACTCGTCGACCTTCTCGTTCCAGGCGGAACAGTCCCTCGCGGAGTTCCGCGACCGTCTCCTCGAGTGGCAGGCCCGGCCGAACCGGGCGCGCAAGCTCTTCAAGAGCGACCTCGAGCGGTGGAAGTTCGAGTCCCCGGACCCGGACGCTGAACTCGTGAAGCGGCAGCAGGACTGGAACGCCGACCAGGCTTCGGCTCGACAGTCCGACGCGCAGACGCCGTCCACGACGTCGCTGCGGCCCGCTCCCCGGTCGGGAGCCGGCGCTGCCCCGGCCCCGTCGGCTGCCGGCGCGTCGGGTGCCACGGCAGCGACCACGCCGCTCGGCGACGGCCTGACCCGCCCCTACGGTGACGGACTGGCCCGGCCCGACGGCGACGGCTCGTCCGCACAGGCACCGATCCGGCCGGCGCTCGGCTCCCCGGCCTCCCGCTCGGCCTCCGCAGCGGCCGCTTCCGCACCGGCGACGTCCGCACCTGCGCCCGGCGCGTCGGCCGGTCCCGCACGGGCGGTGTCCGCCCACCCGGTCGCCCAGCGCCGTACCGACGACGACGAGACCGACGTCGTGGACGACGCCGCACGACCCGGCACGCAGGACCGCGAGGTGCCTCCGCCCGTGGCTCGACCGACCGCTGCCGATGCACACGTCAACCGTCCCGCTGCCACGGTCTCGGCGCCGAGTACGAAGTCGGTCCCCACGCGGGTCGACGGCGCTGCCGCCGAGCCGGCCGACGCACACGAGACCGACGAAGCGCCCTACACGCAACCGATCAGCGCGAACGAGATCCGCCGCCGCGCGTCCGACGACGACGAGTGACCCGCGCGGGCACCAGACCCGCACCCGCACCGGCCCCGGCGCCGGACCCGCACGGACACCAGACGCGCACCGCCACCGGACCCGCACGGACACCAGACGCGCACCGCCACCGGACCCGCACCGCCACCAGACGCGAGAAGGCCGCCACCCCGAGGGGTGGCGGCCTTCGCCGTCGGTGCCCCCGGCAGGAATCGAACCCGCGACACGGAGGGTAGAAACCACCTGCTCTATCCACTGAGCTACGGAGGCGGACGGCGACGATTCTAGACCGCGGGTCGTGCCAGGCGCTCGACGAACACGTCGACCTCCCGCTGCGAGCGGAGGTGCACGATGCGCAGGTGCGGCGCGGACCGTTCGAGCGGCGGCACCCGCTCCCGGAACTTGTTGCGGGTCGAGATCCCCCAGCGCAGGATGTGCTCGCGGTCGGTGAAGAACGTCCACAGCGACGGCTCGACGTTCCCGTTCCAGAGCTCGAGGCGGCGCAGGCGTCGCCGGAGGGTCCGTCGCAGCAGCCGCCAGAGCGCCACTCGGGTCGGCAGGTCCACCCACACGAGCGTGTCGGCGCGCTCCACGAGCAGTTCACGCACCGGGGCGTACATCCACTCCGTCACCCAGGCCGGCTCGCTCGTGAAGCGATCGACGTCGTCGACGAAGGTCGCCCGTGGTTCCCAGTCCGGCCCGTGGAACAGCGCGTCGATCTCGGTGTGCGGCACGCCGAGCACGTCCGCGATCCGACGGGCGGTGGTCGTCTTCCCGACACCGGACACCCCGGCGACGAGGATCCGGCGCGGCCGGGGGTCGAGGGCGTCGTCGGCAGTGAGCACCGCACGACCCTAGCCCCGACGGCAGGTGGCGACCAGCCACGGCGCCGGCAGCCATCGACCACGACCCGGGGCAGCCGCGGCTTCCTGTGCGCTTCCACTGGTGGCCCCCTCGTGTTCGCCTCCGCGACACCGGCCCTCCGTAGCGTCCGGCGCATGAGCTCCATCGGCCGCGTCCTCGCCGTCGTGCCCGCGCGCGCCGGCTCGAAGGGCGTCCCCGGCAAGAACCTCCGTCAGGTGGGCGGGCGGAGCCTCGTGGCGCGGGCGGTCGACGCCGCGCTGGCGACGCCCTCGATCGACACGGTCGTGGTCTCCACCGACGGACCCGACATCGCCGACGAGGCCCGAGCCGCGGGCGCCCGGGTGCTGCACCGACCGGCGGACCTCGCCGGGGACACGGCTTCGAGCGAATCGGCGCTGCTGCACGTGCTGGACGTCCTCGAGCAGATCCACGACGAGGTACCCGAGGTCCTCGTGTTCCTGCAGGCGACCTCGCCGTTCACCGACCCCGCCGACCTCGACGCGGCGGTGCACCGCGTGCGCAGCGGCGCCGCGGACGTCGTGTTCGCCGCGGCGCCGTCGCACGCCTTCCTCTGGCGCGTGGACGCCGACGGGCGGGCCCGCGCCGTGAACCACGACGCTGCGGTGCGCCCGCATCGGCAGGACCGCGCTGCGGAGTTCCGCGAGACCGGGTCCTTCTACGTCCTCCGCGTCGACGGGTTCCGGGAGCACGGGCACCGGTTCTTCGGCCGGACCGAACTCGCCGTCGTGGACGCCGCCACCGCCGTGGACGTCGACGACGAGACCGACCTCACCGTGGCCCAGGCACTCGCCACCGCGCTCGTCCCCGTACCGAACGGAGCACCATGACCGTCACCATCGGCTCGTCCACGATCGGCGCCGGCCACCCGGCCTACCTGATCGGGGAGATCGGCCTGAACCACAACGGCGACGTCGACATCGCGAAGCGCCTCGTCGACGTCGCGGCCGACGCCGGACTCCAGGCCGTGAAGTTCCAGAAGCGCACGCCGGAGATCTCCACGCCGGAGCACATGAAGAACACCCCGCGCAGCACGCCGTGGGGCGACATGACGTACCTCGAGTACCGCTACCGGGTCGAGTTCGACCGCGAGCAGTACATCGAGATCGGCGACCACGCCACGCTCCGCGGGCTCGACTGGTTCGCCTCTCCCTGGGACGTGCCCTCCGTGCACTTCCTCGAGGACCTCGGCGTCGTCGCGTACAAGATCGCCTCGGCGTCCGTGACCGACCTCGAGCTGCTCGAGGCCGTCGCCGCGACGGGGAAGCCCGTGATCCTGTCGACCGGCATGTCCACGCTGGAGCAGATCGACCGCGCGGTCGCGACGCTCGGGACCGCGCGGCTCGTCCTCATGCACGCGACGTCGACGTACCCGCTCCCGGCGGAGGAGGCGAACCTCCGCATGATCGACACCCTCGCGAACCGGTACGCGGGCGTCCCCGTCGGGTACTCCGGCCACGAGCCCGGACTGCAGATCTCGATCGCCGCGGTCGCCCTGGGTGCCACCGCGGTGGAGCGGCACATCACGCTCGACCGCACCATGTGGGGCTCCGACCACGCGGCCTCGCTCGAGCCGCACGGGCTCGCGACGCTGGCCCGTGACGTGCGGATCATCGAGACCGCGCTCGGCGACGGCATCAAGCGGGTGTTCCCGGGCGAGGAGGCCCCGCTCGCCAAGCTCCGTCGGGTGGTCGCGTGACGGACGTCGCGGACTCCTCGACGGTCGCCCTGGAGGCACGACCCGCCTCCGCCGTGCCGACCCGCCGCCGCCGCGTGGTCGGCCTGGTCGACACCGACTCCTTCGCGAAGTGGGGCGCCCACCTGCTGGCCACCGCCCCGGCACACTGGGACCTCGAACTCCTGACGGTGCGGACCCCACGGACCGCGAGCAGGGCACAGCTCCGCTCGGCCTTCCGGGGCCTCGACGCGCGTCTGGCGCACCTCGCCTCGCTGCCGCCGGAGCCGACCGACCTCGACGTGGTCGTGCGCCGTCTCCGCGAGGATCCGCCGGACGCCGTGCTCGTCGCGCTCATCGGCCCGGTCGCGGAGCTCGTGGTCGACCAGGTGCACCGGCACGTCCGCGACCGACCGGTCCTCGTGACCGGACTCCCGGGCATCTCCTACCCGGCGAAGTGGAAGGGCGTGTTCCTCCGGGCGCGCGCCGACCTGTTCGTCCTGCACAGCCACCGCGAGGTCCGTGCCTACGAGGACCTCGCCCGCACCGGCGGCCTCGAACCCGCGTTCGCACTCGCGACGCTGCCGTTCGCCCGGCCGGCGCACACCCGCGGCACCCGGTCGGGCGGAGCGACACCAGTGCGTGACTCGGTCGTGTTCGCGGCGCAACCGAGCGTGCCGAGCGACCGGGCCGAGCGGCAGCGGATCGTGCACTGGCTCACTGCGACGGCGATCGCCCACCCCGAGTGGCGGGTCGTCGTCAAGATCCGGGCGACGACGGGCGAACAGCAGACCCACCGCGAGGAGCACCCCTACGCGGAGCTCGTCCCCGCGGACGCCCCGGCGAACCTCGTGGTCGAATCGGGACCGATGGCCGAGCACCTCGCCCGTGCGGTGGCCCTCGTCACGGTGAGTTCGACGGCCGTCCTCGAGGCCGTGGCCGCCGGCGTCCCAGCACTGACGCTGACGGACTTCGGTGTCGGCCCGCAGCTCATCAACGAGGTCTTCGAGGGCAGCGGCCTGCCGGGGGACGCCTCCGACCTCATCGCCGGGCGGTTCCGGACGGTCCGGCCCGAGTGGCTCCGGGACAACCACTTCCACCCGCCGTCGGACGACGACTGGGCGGTGCGCGCCGATGACCTCATGCTGCAGCGGGACGACGGCAGACTGGTCGACCGACCGGCCGCGCGGCGCAGCCGGGGCGGGGCACTGCGCCGGGCCTGGGAGCGCAAGAACGCGCTCGGCCGCGACGACCGATCGTTCCTCGGCAGCGTCGCACTCGTCGTGGGGACGCCCGTGCGCCGGACGAAACAGGTCGTGCGGAAGGTGATCCGTGCCTCCAGGCCGGGTTCACCCGTCGGCGGGCGGGAGGGCCTTCGCGACCGCGACCAGCAGCTGGTCGCGCGTCGGTACGCCCGGTGAGCGGAACACCTCGGCGCCGTCGTCGCCACGCACGATGATCGTGGGCGTCGACCGGATGCCGAGGCGTTCCGCGTGGTCGGGATGCGCCGCGACGTCCCGTTCGGACACGGTCAGGTCCGGCACGAGCGCCGCCGCCTCGGCTGCAACGCGCCGGGCCGCGGCACAGGGCGGGCAGAAGGCGGAGGTCCAGAGGTCGAGTCGCACGGCGGGGACAACGCGGCGCGGCGTCGGTCTACTCCCGGTCGAACTCGCCGGAACGGTCGCCACGGTCCTGGAGGTCGTCGACCGGGTCGGAGTCGGACGGGTCGTAGGTGTACTCGCCGGAGGTCTGGTCGAGCACCTGGCGCGACTTGGTGAGGCGGTAGGCGAAGGCCGTCTGGAGGCCCTCGACGTCGGCGTAGACGGTGATCTCGTCGTCCAGCGCACCACCCGTGGCGGTGCGGGTGTCGGTCGTGCCGTCGAAGGGGCCGCCGTGGAAGATCGCGGTGTACTCGTCACCCTCGGAGATCGTGATGTCACTCATGCATCCCTTGTACCAGGGCACACCTGTTGACTGATCCATAGCCGGGCTATATAGTTTTGCTATGGAAACATCCCGCGAGCAGACGGTCGAGACGCTCCTCGTCTCCGTGAACCGCCTGATCCGCACCGCGGTCCGGTCCACCGGCAACACGACCTCCCCCGCGGTCTGGCGCACGCTCGGCATCCTCGAGACCGACCAGCCGCTCCGCCTCGGCGAGCTCGCCGAGGCATCCCGGGTCGCACAGCCCACGATGACGCGCCTCGTCGCCGGCATGCTCGACGACGGCCTGGTCTCACGCACCGTGGACCCCGACGACTCGCGGGGCCAGCTCATCACGATCACGGACGCCGGGCGCGACCGCCTCGTCGCATGGCGCGCCACCCTCACACGGACGGTCGGGCCGCTCTTCGCCGACCTCACCGACGACGAGTGGGATGCACTGCACGAAGCAGCCGCCATCATCGCCGCCCGCAGCGCCACCACCACACGAACGGAGATCACCGCGTGAACGCCCACGCACCCGCCGCCTCCGGCAGCATCCTCAAGCAGTCCTCCGCGGTCTGGGCCATCGCCTTCGCCTGTGTCGTCGCCTTCATGGGCATCGGGCTCGTCGACCCGATCCTCCCCGCGATCGCGTCGTCCCTGCAGGCCACGGCCGCACAGACCGAGCTGCTCTTCACCAGCTACCTCGCCGTCACGGGCGTCGCGATGTTCTTCACCAGCTGGGTGTCGAGCCGGATCGGTCCGAAGAACACCCTACTCATCGGCCTCGCACTGATCGTGGCGTTCTCGGTGCTCGCCGCCACGTCGAACAGCGTGTCGAGCATCATCGACTTCCGCGCCGGCTGGGGCCTCGGCAACGCGCTCTTCATCTCGACCGCGCTCGCGACCATCGTCGGGGCGGCGTCCGGCGGCACCGCGTCCGCGATCATCCTGTACGAGGCGGCACTCGGCCTCGGCATCGCGATCGGACCGCTCGTCGGCGGTCTGCTCGGCAACGTGAGCTGGCGTGGGCCGTTCTTCGGCGTGACCACGCTCATGGCGATCGCGTTCATCGCCATCGTCACGCTGCTGAAGACGTCCGGCATCGAGAAGCCGACGCCGACGAAGCTCTCCGCACCGTTCCGCGCACTCGGCCGCCCGGCGCTCGCGGCCCTCGCCGTCACCGCGCTGTTCTACAACATCGGCTTCTTCGTGCTGCTCGCCTACACGCCCTTCCCGCTCGGCTTCGGCGCGATCGGCATCGGGTTCACGTTCTTCGGATGGGGCGTCGGGCTGGCGATCACCTCGGTCTGGGTCGCGCCGATGCTCACCGCACGGCTCCGCCGCACGACGGTGCTCAAGATCGCGCTGCCGCTGCTCGCGCTCGACCTGTTCGCCGCGGCCGTGGTCGTGTCGTCGCAGGTCGGCCTGATCATCTGCGTCATCATCGGCGGCCTCGTGCTCGGCGTGCTCAACACCGTCCTGACCGAGTGCGTCATGGAGGCGACGGACCTCCCCCGCTCGGTGGCCTCCAGCGCGTACTCCGCGGTGCGGTTCATCGGTGGCGCGATCGCGCCGCCCGTGGCGACCCTGCTGGCGGACGCCATCGCGCCGAGCGCCGCGTACGTGTTCGCCGGGGCATCGGTCGCGATCGCGTTCGTGGTCGTCGCCACCACCACGCGGGTGCTGCGCCGGGTCGACGACGGTCCGGAGCCGGTCCGCGTCGAGGCCGAGGCGGTCACCGCGGGCGAGATGGCCTGACACACCACCCACTCCACCCGGACGGCCCCGCCACCACCCGTGGAGGGGCCGTCCGCGCACGGGAATAGGATCGACGACATGGCAACTGCGAACGACCGCCTCGTCTGGATCGACTGCGAGATGACGGGTCTCGACCTCGCGGTCGACGAACTCGTCGAGGTGGCCGTCGTCATCACCGACTTCGACCTCGTGCCGGTGCACCCCGGCTTCGACATCGTGATCAAGCCGGACCAGTCCGCGCTCGACAACATGAACGAGTTCGTCACGAACATGCACACGACCTCGGGGCTCATCGACGAGATCCCGGACGGTGTGAGCCTCGCCGACGCCGAGTACCAGGTGCTCGAGTACATCCTCGCCCACGTGCCGGGTGAGGGCACCGCTCCCCTGGCGGGCAACACCATCGGCACCGATCGGGCGTTCCTCGCCAAGTACATGCCGCGGGTCGACAACCACCTGCACTACCGGAGCGTCGACGTGTCGAGCATCAAGGAGCTGTGCCGACGGTGGTTCCCGCGCGTGTACTTCAACGCCCCGGAGAAGCACGGCGGCCACCGAGCCCTCGCCGACATCCTCGAGTCGATCCGCGAGCTCGAGTACTACCGCCGCGCCGGTTTCGTCGCCGACCCCGGCCCCTCGACCGACGACGTCCGGGCCGTCCAGGCCGAGGTCGTCGCGAAGTGGGAGCCGCGGCTCGCCCAGCCCACCGAGTGACGACACACGTGGTCGGAATCCGGCCGTGCATGTACTACTATTGAGTGGTCGCGCCGGTCACCCGGCCCGGACATGGTGGATATAGCTCAGTTGGTAGAGCGCCTGGTTGTGGTCTAGGAGGTCGCGGGTTCGAGACCCGTTATTCACCCCACGATGAAGAGCCCCGGTCGTTCGGCCGGGGCTCTTCGCATGCCGTACGGCGGCTCACGGACGCGGTGTGACACGATCGACTCGTGATGGAGATGTCCCCCGACGACTTCGAGCAGCTCGTCTCCGATGAGCTCGACCGGCTGCCGGACGACATGCTCGACGGGCTCGACAACGTCGCCTTCGTCGTCGAGGACGCCCCCGAGGACGGCTCCGACCTGTTCGGCGTGTACGACGGCGTCGCCGCGACCGAGCGCGGGCAGTACGGGTTCGGCGAGCTCCCGGACCGGATCGTGGTGTTCCGCACGGCGCACCTCGCGGAGTGCGACACCGAGGACGAACTGCGCGACGAGGTGCACACGACCCTCGTGCACGAGATCGGGCACTACTACGGCATCGACGACGAGCGCCTGCACGAGCTCGGCTGGGCCTGACTCGAGACGCGACACCGCGCGCAGCGACGACGGTCCGAAATCGGGGCGAGCATCCGCGGATCAGGTCCGGATGACCACGTCGGCCAAGGACGCCGGGTCCTCGGCCGCGATGAACGCCTGCTCCTGGGCAGCCCACCGGTCCCACTCGCGGGCGAAGACCTCGCCGTCGCGGCCGATCGCCCGGCGCCACCGTTCGTCGTCGTCCGCCTCCAGCCACACGCGCAGGGTCGCCAGCGGCGCCGACGCTCGTGACAGGGCGCCGCACCCCTCGACGACGACCGGCAGGCCCGGATCGACCGCCGTCCAACCGGCGGGTGCCGAGGCGTCCCAGTCCCATCGGCGGTGTCCCGACGCCGGACCGAGCACGTCGGTGACGACGGCGTCCGCGGCGGCACGGAGGCCGTCCCACCCCGGGTAGACGTCGTCGAGGTGCACGAGCTGGGCGTCGAGTTCCTCGGCGAGCGCCTCCCCGAGCGTGGTCTTGCCCGTCCCCGACCGTCCGTCGAGCAGCACGACGACGCGAGCAGAGGCCGGCGCCGCAGCCTGCGTCCGCGCCCGCGCCCGCGCCCGCGCTGCGAGGTTCGCGGCCAGCGCACCGACCGAGACGAACCCACCGGCGCCACCGACCCCACCAGCACGTCCGCCCCGCGCGACCCCGTCGCCCCGCGCAGCCCCGTCGCCCCGCGCAGCCCCGTCGCCCCGCGCAGCCCCGTCGTCCCGCGGCGCCTCGTCACCGGGGGCGACCGCAGCCGCCGTGGCGGCCCGATCACCGACGCGGGTCGACGCTGCCCGAGCGACCCGCGCCTCCAGGCCGTCGCCGTCAGGCACGCCACGTCCCCGCCGCGATCGCGACCGCGGTGGCGACCACGCCGATCCCGACGAGCACCGCGGCCATCGCCCACTCCGGGCCGGCGAAGCGGGCCGGACGCGCCCACGTGCGGCGTCCGGGCGCCCCGAACCCCCGGGACTCCATGGCGACCGCGAGGGTGGTCCCCCGCCGGAGCGCGAGCACGAGCAGCGCGAACGCCATCGACGCCGCTCGGCGGATGCGTCCGGTGTCGGCGAGGCCCCGCGCCCGGCGGGCCATGGCGAGCTGCCGCCAGTCGTCGCCGAGCAGCGTGATCATCCGCACGGCCGCGAGTGCTCCGAGCACGAACCGCGCGGGCAGCCGGAGCACCTGGGCGAGGCCGTCCGCGAGGTCGGTGGGGTCGGCCCGGATGAACAGCACGACGCCGGGCAGTCCGATCGCGAGCACCCGGAGCGCGGTCGCGAGCGCGAGCGTCAGGGAGCCGTCGGTCACGTGCGCGAAGCCGAGGTCGAACCACTCACGTCCGGAGGGTCGGCCGTACAGCGCGATGCTGAGCGCCGTGAGTGGGACCGCGAGGAGCACGGGCGACGTCCGGAGCAGCAGCGTGCGCGGTGGGATGCGGAGGAGCGGCAGCAGCGCGAGCTCGAGGGCGAGGGCGACGGCCGCGGACACGACGTCGAGGCTCAGGACGAGGAACACCCCGAGGCCGAGGACCCCCAGGAGCGAGGCGACGGGCTGGACGCCGCGGATCCCGCGGGCGGCGGGTGGCGGCAGGGGCCGGCCGGGAGGCACGGGTCGCGTCCGGCGTGCGGGCGCGGTCGACGGGGCGGTCACCGCGGCACCCCCGGTGCCGTCGCGGCCGTCGCGTCGTCGGACCGCGCGGCCGAGACCCTGGTCACGCCGTCGGCGGCGAGCACCACCTCGTCGGCGTCGAGCGCCCGGACGAGGTCGCGGTCGTGCGTCACCGCGACGATCGCGGTACCCGCGTCGGCGAGCGCACCGAGGTGCTGCACGACGGACTCCCACGTGGCGCGGTCCTGACCGGACGTCGGCTCGTCGAGGACGACGACCGGCGGACTGCTCGCGACGACCGCGGCGATCGCGAGCCGCCGTTGCTCGCCGCCGGACAGGGTGAACGGGTTCGCGTCCGCGAGGTGGGCGAGGCCGAACTCGTCGAGCAGCTCGGCGACCCGTTCGTCGACGCCGTCCTGGTCGAGGGCTCGTGGGCCGGCGGCGAGTTCCTCGCGGACGGTCCGTGCGACGAACTGGTGCTCGGGGTCCTGGAACACCGTGCCGATCCGCGCCGCGAGGGCCCGGCTCGACCACGCGTGCGGGGCGGTGCCGGCGCCGGCGTCCCCGGCGAGCTCGGGTGCGGCCGTCAGCGTGCCGTCCGTGGGACGGAGGAGTCCGGCGAGCGTCAGGCCGAGCGTCGACTTGCCGATGCCGTTCGGCCCCGTGACGGCGACGACGTTCCCGGACCGCACCGCGAGGTCGATGCCCCTCCCGACGGGCTGTCGCCGGCCGCGCGCCGTCCCGAGGCGTGCGGCGCGGAGGAGTTCCGTCGGGGTTCCGGGACGGTCGTGCCGGACGCTCCCCCGGCCGGGCTCCGCACCGGGCACCCACACCCCGGCAGCGGTCAGCGCGGCTCCGTGCGTCGCGAGCACCGTGTCGGGAGCCCCGTCCGCGACCACCCCACCGCCCGGTTCGAGCAGCACGAGCCGGTCGACGAGGTCGAGCCAGGTGCCGATCCGGTGCTCGACGACCAGGAGGGTCGCCCCGGTGGCGTCGAGCAGGGAACGGACGGCGGCGTGGACCTGCTCGACGCCGGACGGGTCGAGGTTGGCGCAGGGTTCGTCGAGCACGAGGGCGCCGGGTTGCATGGCGAGCACCCCGGCCAGAGCGAGTCGCTGCCGCTGCCCGCCGGAGAGCTGCGCGGTGCTGCGGTCGAGCGGCAGGTCGAGGCCGACGACCTCCAAGGCGTCCCGGACACGTTCCCAGGTCTCCGCGCGCGGCACGCCGGCGTTCTCGCAGCCGAACGCCACGTCGTCGCCGATGCGCGACATGACCGTGTGCGCCTCGGGGTCCTGCATGACGAGGCCGACCCGGCCGCGGGCGTCGCGCGGGTCGGTGCCGTCGACGAGCAGCGTGCCCTCCACCTCGGCGGCGGCGTCGTCGGTCGCATCGGGCTCGTCCGGGAGCACGGCGGCCACGGCTCGGAGGAGCGTGGACTTCCCGGCGCCGGACGGTCCGACGACCGCCACCCGTTCGCCGGGCTCGACGACGAGGTCGACGCCGCGGACCGCCCACTCGGCGCGTTCCGGGTACCGCCAGCCCCAGCCCGCGAACGCGATCCGGGTGCCGCTGGTCACCGGTCGGCGCGCCGGTTGTGCTCGCGTCCGGCGGCGAAGGACGACAGCACACCGGTGCGGGCGAGTGCCCGGACCAGGAACCACGAGCCGACCCCGGCGATCACCGCGCCGGAGATGACCGCGCAAACGATGTAGACGACCTTGAACCCGAGCGCGTAGCCGGGGTACCAGAGGATCGAGTCGTTGATGCCGAGCGCGAGGCCGGCGGCGGCCCCGGCGAGCGCGACGACCGGCAGGCGGTACACGCGGTACAGGAACAGTGCCAGGACCAGTTCGGCGCCGAGGCCCTGCACGAGTCCGGCCTCGAGCGTGCCCCAGCCCCACTGGGTACCGAAGAGGGCCTCGACGGACGCGGCGACGATCTCGCCGTAGAGCGCGGCGCCGGGCTTCCGGACGACGATGGCGACGACGGGCCCGGCGAGCAGCCAGACACCGCCGAACAGCGCCTGGGTGCCCGGGAGCAGGAGCTTCATCGCCGCGCTGAGGGGCTCGTAGGGGAACTCCCAGACCCTGAAGACGACGCCGAGCGCGACGGCGAGGACGCTCGCCACGACGATGTCGACGACCCGCCAGCGCAGCGAGCGCCTGGGGGCCGGGACCGTCTGGCCGGTGGACGGAACGGTTGACTGGATGCGCGAAGGCATGGTGGTGACTCCTCCCTGCGCCGGCATGATCCGGATCAGGTTCGACGGTCGGAGCGCCGTTCGCTCCCTCTCAGCCCGGTGACCGGACTCCCGTGTGTGTGCCAGCAGTGTACTGCGCGCTGCGCTCGCGTTGCGCGTGGTGCGCATGAGACGGCCTGGAGGCACGTGGCGGGCTCGCCACGTGCCTCCAGGCCGTCGTCCGCTACTTCTTGAGGACCCGCACCAGCTTGCGGAGGACCGTGCCGGTCACCCAGATCACCGGGATGCTCACCGCGAGCAGCGAGATGAGGTTCGGCTCGAACTCGAGGTCCTTGCCGGGGCGCCGGACGTAGGCGCCGACCGGGATCGAGGTGCCGCCACCGCCACCGCCGCCGCCGTTCTCGTCGTCCCCGCCGCCGCCGAAGCCGAACCAGGCGATGGAGACCGGGATGAGCGTCTGGTCGCCGACCTCGACGGGCTCCCCGTAGTTCGTGCTGACCCCGGCGGGGCGCACCTTGTCTGCGATCTGCGTCACGATGTTGGCCATGCGCGCGAGGCTACTCGGCGCTCCCTCCACAGGCGGGCGAGCACGGGGTGTTCATCCACCGCTGGGGCTTGTCTGCGGACGTGGAGGGGTGGCGCCGATATGTTGGCGCAACCCACACCTGGAGGACCGCTTGCACACCTGGCCCGGCAACCCGTACCCGCTCGGCGCGACCTACGACGGCAGCGGCACGAACTTCGCCCTGTTCAGCGAGACCGCGGACCGCGTGGAGCTCTGCCTCTTCGACGAGGACGGCACCGAGGAGTGCGTCGACCTCGTCGAGGTGGACGCCTACGTGTGGCACGCCTACCTGCCGAACATCGGGCCGGGGCAGGAGTACGGCTTCCGCGTGCACGGCCCGTACGACCCGGCGAACGGCCTGCGCGCGAACCCGAACAAGCTGCTGCTCGACCCGTACGCGAAGGCGACGAGCGGCGACATCGACTGGGACCAGGCGCTGTTCTCGTACACGTTCGGCGACCCGGACTCCACGGACGACCAGGACTCGGCGCCGCACATGATGAAGGGCGTCGTGATCAACCCGTTCTTCGACTGGCAGGGCGACCGCGCACCGCGGATCCCCTACGGCGAGACGGTCATCTACGAGGCACACGTCAAGGGGCTCACCGAGACCCACCCGGACGTGCCCGAGGAGCAGCGCGGCACGTACGCGGGCGTCGCGCACCCGGCCGTGATCGCGCACCTGCAGCGCCTCGGGGTGACCACGCTCGAACTCATGCCCGTGCACCAGTTCGTGAACGACTCGACCCTGCAGGAGAAGGGGCTGTCGAACTACTGGGGCTACAACACCATCGGGTTCTTCGCCCCGCACTCGCACTACTCGTCCTCGGGCGACCGCGGGCAGCAGGTGCAGGAGTTCAAGGCGATGGTGCGCGAACTGCACCGCGCGGGCATCGAGGTCGTCCTCGACGTGGTCTACAACCACACGGCAGAGGGCAACCACCTCGGGCCGACGCTGTCCTTCCGCGGGATCGACAACGCCGCCTACTACCGCCTCGTCGAGGACGACAAGCGGTACTACATGGACACCACGGGCACGGGCAACTCGCTCAACGTCGGGCACCCGCACTCGCTGCAGCTCATCATGGACTCCCTGCGGTACTGGGTGACGGAGATGCACGTCGACGGGTTCCGCTTCGACCTCGCGGCCGCCCTCGCGCGGGAGTTCTACGAGGTCGACCGGCTCGCGGCGTTCTTCGAACTGGTCCAGCAGGACCCGATCGTCTCGCAGGTGAAGCTCATCGCCGAGCCGTGGGACGTGGGGCCGGGCGGCTACCAGGTCGGCAACTTCCCGCCGCAGTGGTCGGAGTGGAACGGCAAGTACCGCGACACCGTGCGTGACTTCTGGCGCGGGGAGCCCTCGACGCTCGGCGAGTTCGCGTCGCGGATCTCCGGCTCGGCGGACCTCTACGAGCACGACGGCCGGACGCCCAAGGCGAGCATCAACTTCATCACCGCGCACGACGGCTTCACGCTGTACGACCTCGTCGCCTACAACGAGAAGCACAACGAGGCCAACGGCGAGGACAACAACGACGGCGAGAGCCACAACCGGTCGTGGAACTCCGGGGTCGAGGGTCCGACCGACGACCCGGAGATCACCGCGCTGCGGCTCCAGCGGCGGCGGAACTTCCTCGCGACGCTGCTGCTCAGCCAGGGCGTGCCGATGATCGCGCACGGCGACGAACTCGGGCGCACGCAGTCCGGCAACAACAACGTGTACGCACAGGACTCCGCGATCAGCTGGATCGACTGGGAGCACGCCGACGACGACCTCGTCCAGTTCACGGCCGACGTCGTGAAGCTGCGGCACGACCACCCGACGTTCCGACGGACGCGCTACTTCAACGGGCGCCCGGTCCGCCGGGGTGAGGGCGAACCGCTCCCCGACGTGGTCTGGCTCACCCCCTCCGGCGAGGCCATGGACCCGGAGGACTGGGACTCGGGCTTCGGCAAGAGCGTCGGCATGTACCTCAACGGCGACGGCATCCGCGGCCGCGACGCCCGTGGTGAACGGGTGAGCGACGTCGCGTTCATCACGTACTTCAACGCGCACGACGGCGTCGTCACGTTCACCCTTCCGCCGGAGGAGTACGCGCCGGGCTGGACGGTCCGCATCGACACGGCCGACCCCGGCGCCCGCGAAGAGGTCCTCGACGCCGGCACCGCGCTCGACGTGCCCGCACGGTCGATGATCGTCCTCCGCGAAGAGCCCGACCACGAGGTCCGGACCACCCCGGTCGACGCGACCTCCACCGAGCCGAGCACCCCGAAGAACCCGGCCGGAGCCCCCGCGCCGTCCGACGAAGGAACCCGATGAGCGCCAGGCGCGTCCCCACCTCGACCTACCGACTCCAGATCACGCCCGACTTCGACCTGTCGCGTGCGCGGGAGGTCGTCGACTACGTGCACGACCTCGGCGCGGACTGGCTGTACCTGTCGCCCGTGCTCCAGGCGGAGCCCGGTTCGCAGCACGGCTACGACGTGGTGGACCACACCCGCGTCGACGTCGAGCGTGGCGGTGACGAGGCCTTCCGTGCGCTGGCGGAGGCCGCGCACGCGGCGGGGCTCGGCGTGCTCGTCGACGTCGTCCCGAACCACGTCGGGGTCGCCACCCCGTCGGCGAACCCGTGGTGGTGGTCGCTGCTCGAGCAGGGGCAGGGCTCACCGGTCGCGTGGGCGTTCGACGTCGACTGGGAGGCCGCCGACGGTCGCATCCGGGTGCCGGTGCTCGACGACCGGCTGCTCGACGCCGTCGAACTCCGTGACGACCGGCTGTACGTCGGCGAGACCGCGTACCCGACCGCGCCGGGCACGGTGCACGCGGGCGGCTCCGTCGCGGACGTGCACGCCCGGCAGCACTACGAGTTCGTGCACTGGAAGCGCGCCGACCACGAGCTGAACTACCGCCGGTTCTTCGCGGTGAACACGTTGGCGGCGATCCGGGTCGAGGAACCCGAGGTCTTCGCCGCGTCGCACGGCGTGATCGGTGGGTGGTTCCGGGACGGCCTCGTGGACGGTCTGCGCATCGACCACCCGGACGGCCTGTACGACCCGGCCGGGTACCTCGACGACCTCGCCGGCCTGACCGGCGGCGCCTACACGCTCGTCGAGAAGATCCTCGAACCGGGTGAGGAACTCCCGGCGTCGTGGCCGGTCGACGGCACGACGGGCTACGACGCCCTCGGGGTGGTCGACCGCGTGTTCGTGGACCCCGCCGGGCAGGAGGCCCTGACCGCCGCGTCGGGCGCCGAACCGGCCGACTGGCAGCATCTCACGCACGACACCCGACGCGGCATCGCCGACGGCATCCTCGGGAGCGAGGTCCGACGCCTCGCGCGGCTGCTCGCCCCGACGACCGAGGGCCTCCCCGAGGACCGCGTCGTCGACGCACTGGCCGAGGTCATCGCGTCCTTCGACGTCTACCGGACCTACCTGCCCGAGGGCGGGCACCACCTCATCGACGCGCTCGAGGGCGCTGCCGAGGCACGTCCGGACCTCGACGACGTGATCGACCGGATCGCGCCGACCCTCATCGACCCCGACTCCGCCGCTGCGGTGCGCCTGCAACAGACCTCCGGCATGGTGATGGCGAAGGGCGTCGAGGACACCGCGTTCTACCGCACCTCCCGCCTGACGAGCCTGAGCGAGGTCGGCGGCGACCCGAGCGTGTTCGCGGTGTCGGTCGCGGACTTCCACCGGGCGCAGCGTGATCGTCTCGGCAGCTGGCCGCACACGATGACGACGTTGACGACGCACGACACGAAACGGAGCGAGGACACCCGCGCCCGAATCGCCGTGCTCGCCGAGATCGCGGACGAGTGGTCGTCGACCCTCGACCGGCTGCAGTCCCTCGCCCCGCTCGAGGACGCGGTGCTCGCCGACCTGCTCTGGCAAGCGATCGTAGGAGCACGGCCGGCCAGCCGTGAGCGTCTGCACGCCTACGCCGAGAAGGCGTCGCGCGAGGCCGGCGACAGCACCACCTGGACGGAGCCGGACGAGGACTTCGAGCGTCGGATGCACGCGCTCGTCGACGCGGCGTTCGACGACCCGGCCGTGGTCGCCGTGCTCGACGCACTGGACGAGCGGATCGATCAGGCCGGCTGGTCGAACGGCCTCGGCGCCAAGCTCGTGCAGCTCACCGCACCGGGGGTCCCGGACGTCTACCAGGGCACGGAGACGTGGGACCGCTCCCTCGTCGACCCCGACAACCGTCGCCCCGTCGACTACGCCGAGCGCCGCCACACGCTCGCGACCCTCGACGGACCGGAGGAGTCCGGGCCCGAGCAGCTGCCAGCGATCGGGCTCGACGGTGCCGCGAAGGTGCTCGTCACGAGCCGCGCACTCCGGCTCCGCCGCGACCACCCGGAGCTGTTCACCCGGTACCTCGGTCTCGAGGCCAGTGGCGTCGCCGCCGACCACGTGCTCGCGTTCGACCGCGGCGGTGCCGTCACCATAGCGACGCGCCTGCCGATCGGCCTCGAGCGCGTCGGTGGCTGGGGTGACACCCTGGTGCACGCGGCCCCCGTGGAGCGCGTGGACCTGCTGACCGGGAGGCGCGTGCCGGCTTCCCGGGGCATCCCCCTGGCCGAGGTGCTCGCCGACCTCCCCGTCGCCCTCCTCGTGCCCGCGGCCGTCGCCGACGGCACGGAGCGCGAGTCCGCGGGCGCCGACACCACGGCAGACACCGCGTCCGGCTCCCGGGCCACGACCGGCTCCACCACCACGTCCGGCGGCACGAGCCCCGACGAACCCGAGTCCGAGGCGCAGGCCGAGGTCGACATCCTGGAAGGCCACGCATGACCGTCCCCGCCCGCTACGCCGTCTGGGCGCCGGAGCCCGACCGGGTCCGGCTCGTCGTCGACGACGTCGAGTACCCACTGACCCGCGGCACCGACGACTGGTGGACCACCGACGCGGTGCTCCCCCACGTCGGTGCGCGCTACGGCTTCCGCATCGACGACGACGACGCGCTCCGCCCGGACCCCCGCAGCCGGTTCCAGCCCGAGGGGGTGCACGGCCCGTCCGAGGTCGTCGACCCCGAGCGCTTCGCATGGACCGACGACGCCTGGACCGGTCGCCCGGCCCGCGGTGGCGTCGTCTACGAGATGCACGTCGGCACCTTCACGCCGGAGGGCACGCTCGACGCCGCGGCCGCACGCCTCGAGCACCTCGTCGAACTCGGGGTGTCCTTCGTCGAGGTCCTCCCCGTCAACGGCTTCAACGGCGAGTGGAACTGGGGCTACGACGGCGTCGCCTGGTACGCGGTGCAGCACTCCTACGGCGGGCCGGACGCGTACGACCGCTTCGTCGACCGGGCGCACGCGCTCGGCCTCGGCGTCATCCAGGACGTCGTCTACAACCACCTCGGGCCGAGCGGCAACTACCTGCCGCTGTTCGGGCCGTACCTGCTCCAAGGGCTCGGCAACACGTGGGGCGACTCCGTCAACGTGGAGCACCCCGAGGTGCGGCGGTACGTGCTCGACAACGTGCGGATGTGGTTCCGTGACCACCACGTCGACGGGCTCCGGCTCGACGCCGTGCACGCCATCCGCGACACCACCCGGCCGCACGTCCTGGCCGACATGGCATCCGAGACGGACGCCTACTCGGCGTTCGTCGGTCGGCCCCTGTCGCTCATCGCTGAGTCGGACCTCAACGACCCGGTCATGTTCCGTCCGCGGGAGTCCGCCGGGTACGGGCTCGCCGGGCAGTGGTCCGACGACTTCCACCACGCCGTGCACGTCGCCCTCACCGGTGAGACCAACGGCTACTACGGGGACTTCGCGCCGCTCGGGGCGCTCGCGAAGGTGCTCGAGCACGGGTTCTTCCACGACGGCACGTGGTCGTCGTTCCGGAAGAAGCGGCACGGTCGTCCGATCGACCGCGGGACCTCGCCGACCACGGCGCTCGTGATCGCGAACCAGAACCACGACCAGATCGGCAACCGTGCCGCGGGCGACCGGCTCGCGGCGACCCTCGACGACGAGCAGCTCGTCATCGCGGCGGCCCTGACCCTGCTCGGACCGTTCACGCCGATGCTGTTCATGGGCGAGGAGTTCGCGGCCTCGACACCCTGGCAGTTCTTCACCTCGCACCCGGAGCCGGAGCTCGGCAAGGTCACCGCCGAGGGTCGCATCAAGGAGTTCGCGGAGCACGGCTGGGACGAGTCGGTCGTGCCGGACCCGCAGGACCCCGAGACCTTCCGTCGGTCGAAGCTCGACTGGTCGTCGCTCTCCGGGGAACGCGAGTCGACGATCCTCACCGCGTACCGGGTGCTCATCGCGCTGCGTCGCACGGAGCAGGCGTTCGTGGACCACCGCTACGAGGCGAACGCCGTCCGGTTCAGCGAGGACCGACGCTGGCTCGTGCTGTCGCGCGGGCTCCTCGGCCCGGACGCCGCTCCCGTGCACGTCGTCGTGAACTTCCTCGACGACGTCGCCGAGGTGCCGGTACCGACGGCCTCCGGTGAGGAGCTCTACCGCTTCGGCGAGGCCACGGTCGAGCGCGGGTGCGTGCGCTTCACCGGTCGAGGCGTGGTCGTCGTGCGCTGACGACCCCACCACCGACGACGAGCGCCCCGTCGACCGATCCGGAGATCGGCCGCCGGGGCGCTCGTCGTTCGGTCCCGCCTCGTCGTCGATCCCGCCTCGTCGTCGGTTCCGCCTCGTCGTCGGTTCGCCGGGGGACGTCAGGCGGCGCGGCCCGACACCGCGTGGGCGTTCCGTCGGACGGAGGGCAGGGGTCGGTGGTCGCGGACGAGGGCGAGGACTTCGCGGAGGCGTCGGTCGATGCCCCACTTCGTGACCAGGGTGAGTGATTCGCGGACGATGTTGCCGCTCATCTTCG